>JBMOGN010000018.1:0-27003 GCA_049318345.1 Rubrivivax sp.
GGCTCGGGCTCGGGCTCGGGCTCTGGAGCAGGCGCAGGCTCGGGCGCGTATATCGGCGCGGGCGCTTCGGCCGCGGGCTGCGGCTCCTCAGGCGCAGGTGCAGCGATCTCGTTGCCGAGCAGGCGTTGAACCAGCCCGGCGTCGGCGACCTCGTAGAACCCGGCCGCAAAGAGATGCAGCAGGCGCTGCACCTGGTCGCAGCCATCGCGGATCAGCGCCGGGTCTTCGGCACGGACCAGGCCCGTGCTGCGCGTGCGCTCCAGCGTCTCGGCCAGGGCCGAGGCAGCCGAGGCAAGCTCCACATGGCCCAGGCCCGCAGCCTCGGTGGCCAGGCTCCAGGCCAGCTCGGTGGCGCGCAGGTCAGGCGGCGCGGACGGCTCGACGAACCACACGGCCAGGCGCATGGCCAGGCTGCGCGAGGCCTCGTCGGCGTCGTTGAGAAAGCGGTTGAAGGTCTCGATGGGCACGCGCAGCGGCCCGATGACCTTGAAGGCCTCGGGCTGCAGCTGCGGCTCGTCGGCAGCAGGCTGCGCCTCCCGGTTCAGGTCCATGACCGAGGTGAAGCTGATCTCCTCGGCGAAGGGGACAGGAATCGTGGCCTCGAAGTCGTCCTCGACGGCATCGGCCGGCGGGGGCAGCTCCAGCTCATGGGGCAGCGGCCGCGGCAGGACCCGGTCCTCCAGGCCCGAGGGCCCGGTGATCGGCTCGGTGAGCACGGGCAGCTCCCGCAGGTCCAGGTCGAGCGCGATCCCCACCGCGGGGGCGGGCTCGGGAACCGGCTCGGGAACCGCTTCGAGAAGCACCTCGGGAGCAGCCTCCGGAGCCGCTTCGGGAACAGTCTCGAGAGCCGCTTCGGGAACCGTCTCGATGAGGACCTGCGGCCCGGCCGCAACAGGCTCCGGAACGCGAGCGGGCTCGACGACAGGACTCTCCTGCTCGGGGCTCGGCTCGATCGCGGGCGGCGCAGACGACACCGGCGCGAGCTCCAGCAACCCGTGCTGCTCGTCGAAGTGAAGCAGGCCGGGCGCGTCGGCCGGCTGCACCGCCAGCACGTCGAAGAGCATGCCCAGGGCACCGAGGTTGGCCGCCATCTGCCGGAACAGCGCCTGTGCCTCGGGCGCGTGCCCGTCGATCTCGGCGTGTTCGAGCCGGCCCACCTGCGTTCCCATGTCGGCCACGGCGGCCGCGCCAGCCTGCAGGCCCAGCATCGCCAGCACGCCGCGTACGGCATCCAGAGCGGGCCGCGCCGCCGTGAGGACATCGCGCTGCAGCGGGTTGCGGACGAACTGGTCGAGCTGCTTTTCCACCTCCGCCAGGGTCAGGCGCAGCTCCTGGGCAGCGGCCGCCGCCGTTCGGCGCTCGGACACGCGACGGTACAAGCCCGCCATCCAGGCCTCGGGCGCACGCTCCTGGGCGCCCGGGCCGCTGGCGCGGTCGAGGCGGTCGGTCAGGGTGGCGATGTGCCGGGCCAGCGTCGCGTCGTCCAGGTCGGACACCTCCAGCAGCGCCTCGAGCACGAGCAGCGCGGTGGCGCCTTCCATCGCCAGCGCCGCAGCAGGGGCCTCCGCGGCCGAGACCACCTGCTCGCAGGCAGCCGAAAGCGCCGCGGCCAGCTGCTCGCCGCCGGGGTACAGGCGCTGCATGGAGTCGCCCACCAGCGCGAACTGCTCGGGAAGCGCAGGCAGCTGGTGCAGTTCGCCCGCGCACACCCCGGCCCACACCTCGCGCGCCGCGGCCAGGCGCCGGCGCGCCTGGGTCACCCACACCGGGTCGAAGCGACCCAGCCGCGCGGTCTCGTAGTCGGGGAAGGGCTGGCTGGTCAGCCCGAAGGCCTCGCGCACGAGCCGCAGCCGCGGCGTCGGGCGGGAGGTGCGATCTGGCTGCCCCTGCGTGCAGAAGAACAGCAGGTCCCGCGCCAGCTGCTGACGCACCGGCTCGGCCACCTGGCTCGCACGGGCGAGCGCGAGCAGGCGCGGGCCGATGCGCTTGGTGTAGACATCCGGGCGCAGGGCGCCCGCCGCCTGGGCCTCGAAGAAGGCGGCCGCCAGCTTCCACAGCGTGGCGGCATCGCCCTGCACGGCCTGGGCGAAGGACGCGCACAGGTCGCTCATCTGCGTGAGCGTCTGCCGGTCGGGCTGCCGCATCAGGGTGAGCATCAGCGACTCGAGCTGCGCGCGCGCCGGCGCATCCACCACCCGCGGCTGCACGCCCTCCTCGGCCGGCAACTCCTGCCACTGCCAGCCGGCCGGCCAGAGGTCGGCGGGGTGGATGCGCTCGGCAGCGGCCAGTTCCTGGACAGCGCGGAACTGCGGGAACAGCGCCAGCGTGGACACCCGCTTGCCCGCCAGCACGTGGGCCAGATAGTCGAGCACCGCGAAGGAGGTGCGCTCGATGGTGGAGATGGCCTCGGCCGAGAGGAGTTCCGGGCTGCCCATGAAGCGCAGCACCGCCGCCTCGGCAGCCGACACCACGCGCGCGATGAGCGGCTGGCGCACGAGCTCCAGCGCCCCGGCCGCCTGGTGCAGCGACTGCCGCGCGACGCGCATCACGCCGGGGTCGACGATGTCCCCGGGCGCAGCCGTCGCGGACTCGCGCAGGTGCCGGCGCAGGGCCTTGTGCGCCTGCTCCATCGACAGGCGCAGCTCCTCCCGCACCCAGGACAGCATGCGCAGCTCGGCCGTGCGGTCGGCCCGGACGGGACGGATCGGATCGTCTTGCACGGCGGCGCGGCTCAGCCCAGACGCCCGTTCAGGAGATCTTGAAGCGCGCCACCGAGGCGCGCAATTCCTCGGCGGTGCGCGACAGCTGCCTGACCATCTCCACGGTGGACTGCGTGCCCTCGGAGGTCTGCTCGGTGACGGAGAAGATGTGCTGGATGTTGGCCGCCACCACGTTCACCGCATTGGCCTCCTGCATCGCCTGCGCCGAGATGCGTTCGACGAGGCTGGAGAGCTGGTGCGTGACGCGGTCGATCTCGTCTATCGCCGAGCCCGCCGCATCGGACAGGTTCGAGCCCTCCACCACCCCGGCGGTGGAGACTTCCATCGCCGCCACGGCGTCCTGCGTGTCGGTCTGGATGGTCTGCACCAGCGCGGCAATCTGGCGCGTGGCGGCGGCCGAGCGCTCGGCCAGTCGCTGCACTTCCTGGGCCACCACCGCGAAGCCCCGACCGGCCTCACCCGCGGAGGCCGCCTGGATGGCGGCGTTCAGCGCCAGCAGATTCGTCTGGTCGGTGAGGTCGGAGATGAGTTCGGTGATCTCGCCGATCTCCTGGGACGACTCGCCCAGGCGCTTGATGCGGCGCGAGGTGTCCTGGATCTGCTCGCGGATGGAATGCATGCCGCCGATGGCGTTCTGCACCGCGCTCAGCCCGCCTGCGGCAGCCTGCAGCGACTCCTGGGCGACATCGGCCATCTGCTGGGCCTGGGTGGCCACCTCGTTGATACGCCCGGCCATCTGCAGCACCGACTCGCCCGTCTCGCGGATCTCGCGCAGCTGCTCGGCCGAGGCCGACAGCAGCTCGCCGGAGGTGTGCTCCACGGTCTGCGTCGTGCCCGTGACGCGGGCGGCCGCCGACTGCACCTGGGCCACCAGGTTGCGCAGCTCCTCCACCGTGTAGTTGACGGAGTCGGCGATGGCGCCGGTGATCTCCTCGGTGACGGTGGCCTGGCGCGTGAGGTCGCCCTCTGCTACGGCCTGCAGCTCGTTCATCAGGCGCAGGATGGCCGACTGGTTGGCGTCGTTGAGCAGCCGCGCCTCCTGCTGCTCGCGCTGCGCGCGCTCGCGCTGCGCCTCGGCCAGGCGCGAACGCGCGGTCTGGTCCTGCACGAACAGGCGCAGCAACCCCGCGCCACCGGCCAGCAGCAGCACCACCGCCGCGGCGATGATGCCCATGTGCAGGTTGGTGAAGCCGCCGGTCTCGACCACACGGCGCTGCACGGCCTCCAGGCTTCGGCGCAGCTGTTCGCTCTCGGTCAGCAGGTCACGCCGGGCCTGCTGGGCCGCAGCCATGGGCGCGGCCGCCTCGGCCAGCTGGGTGAGCTGGCGCTCCACCTCGTCGGCCTTGGCGCCGATGCCCGCGAGCTTCTCCAGCAGCCTGTCCGGCGCGGGCGCCGGGGCCTCGCGGCGGGCCGTGCCGGCGCGCGCAGCATCGCCTTCGGCCAGCTGCTTGAGCACGGCGCGCATCTGAGCGAGGTCCTTCAGCCCCTGCTGCGCCGCCTCCGCGCCCGCCGCATCAGGGGCGATGCGGGCGATGCGCTGCGCCAGCGAGAACACCTGCCCGAGGGCCGACACCTCCGAGGGCGGAGCGCCCACCTGCATGCGCGACACGCTGGCGGCCTCGGCCAGCAGCACGAGTTCGCCGCCCGTGCGCGCGACATTGCGCGCCGCGTCCTGCGCCCGGCCGGCTCCGCCTTGCTGCGACACGAGCATGAGAGCCTGCTTGCTGGCACGCGCCACCAGCGGCATCACCGGCTCGACCGCCGCCGACAGACCCGACTGCAGCAGCCCGCCCAGGTCGGCCAACCCGCCATCCGGGCTGTCGCGCAGCACACCGACGCTGGCGGCCAGCGCCGCGGCGCTCTCGCGCACCTCGGCGTACGCGGAGGCCGCGCCATCGGTGCTCAGCGCCGTGGCCTTGGCCAGACGCTGCGCCTGCATCTGGGCCTCGCCCACGGCGGCGAGCCGGGTGGCGTGACGCTCGGAGGCCGCCAGCCCGGCGAGCACCGCCGCGACGAGCAGCACCACCCCGATGGCGATGAGCGCGAGCAGCCAGCGCTGGCCCTTGAGCGTGGGCGGCGGCAGCGCCGGCAGCTCCGATGGCGCGCGCGAGGCCCGGTAGCGCTGCATCGTGGAGGTATCGACGAAGCTGCGCTCGATGTCCGACGGCATGCCGCTGCTGGGAAAGCTCGGCGGCGAGGTCGTCGCCGGGTCGGAGCGGCGCTTGCGCAGGCGGTCGAGGAGTCCCATGGCGCGCGGCGGTCGGCTTCAGGCGGCAGGTGCCGCGATACCCAGGAAGGCGTCGTTGGAGGCCAGGGCCGCCAGGTCGATCTCGAGCCAGCTGCGGCCATCGGCATCGCGCCATCGGCGCCGGGCGAAGGACGGCTGCACGCCGGGCGCAGGCGGCTCCACGCTGAGCTGCTCGGGGTGGCGCAGCCCGGCCAGCCGGTCCACGCGCAGTGCGCACAGCGCGCCCAGTGCCGGGTTGAGCGACACCAGGCGGGTGGCGCGCACCGCCACGGCCGCCAGCCGCGCCCCGCGCCGATGCCCGCCGAGGAAGGCGGCCAGGTCGACCACGCCGTGCAGGTCGCCCCGCAGATTGGCCACGCCCTGGAACCAGGGCTGGGTGTGGGGCAGCGGCATCACCGAGGCGTCGGTGTAGATCTCGCCGGCCTCCGACAGCGGCAGCAGGTAGCCCGCCTCGCCCGCCTCCACGGCCAGCCAGGTCAGCCGCCGGGGCTCGCTGCCGGCGCTGCGCAGACGCTCGATCAGGCGCAGCTGCAGCTCGCGCAACGCCTCGCGGCGCGCGGCCGATCGGCTGGAGCGCAGCGAGCGGCCCGGCACGCTCATGGCAAACCCCTGATCTTGGCCAGCAGCAGCTGCGCGTCCACCGGCTTGACGAAGTACTCGCGGGCGCCCTGGCGCAGGGCCCAGACCTTGTCGGTTTCCTGGTCCTTGCTGGAGCAGATGAACACGGGCACGGTGGCCCAGCGCGGGTCGCGGGTGATGGTGCGGGTGAGATGAAAGCCGTTGCGCCCGGGCATCACCACATCCATGAGGATGAGGTCCGGCGTCTCCTCTTCCAGGCGGCGAAGCGCGTCGTCGCCGTTGAAGGCGGTACGCACGGCAAAGCCCTCCCGCCCGAGCAGATCCGACAGGACGTGCAGCTCGATCTTGGAGTCGTCGACGAGGAGGATCTTCTGGACGGGCATGCCGGGGTCTGGCCGCGCGCCGCTCAGGGCGCCGCCGCGGCGCGGGCGAACTGGTCCACCGCGCGCAGCAACTGGTCCTTCGTGAAGGGCTTGGTGAGGTACTCCGTGCTGCCGACCATGCGTCCGCGGGCGCGGTCGAACAGGCCGTCCTTGCTGGAGAGCATGACCACCGGCACCTCGGCAAAGCGCGGGTGGCTGCGCACGATGGCGCAGGTCTGGTAGCCGTCCAGCCGGGGCATGAGGATGTCGCAGAAGATCAGATCGGGTTCGTGGTCGTGCACCTTGGCCAGCGCGTCGAAGCCGTCCTCGGCGAGCAGCACCTCGTGGCCGCCCTGGTGCAGGAACAGCTCGGCGCTGCGCCGGATGGTGTTGCTGTCGTCGATGACCAGGACCCGCATGGACTTCGCCTGTGCCCGGTGCTAGATCTGCACCATCTCGAAGTCTTCCTTGCGTGCGCCACACTCCGGGCAGGTCCAGTTCATGGGGACATCGGCCCAGGCCGTGCCCGGGGCGATGCCATGCTCGGGATCTCCGGCGGCCTCGTCGTAGATCCAGCCGCAGATCAGGCACATCCAGGTCTTCGATTCGCTCACGGGCGCCCGTTCAAGGTCACTACAATGAATCGATTGTAGCCAGCCGCTCCCGGGGAATCGCAAGGATTTGTCTGTAGCGTGACACCCATGAAATCCGATTCCCGAACCCCCGCCCCCGCCGATCAGGCCGACGCGCCCGAAACTGCCGCCGAGCCGGCGCCGCCGGCGTGCGTGCTGAGCTTCAACGCCAACGACCCCAGCGGCGCGGGCGGCCTGGCCGGTGATGTCGCGACCGTGGCGGCCATGGGCGGCCACCCGCTGACGATCGTCACCGCCATCCTGATGCGCGACACGGCCGAGATCTTCGATCAGGTCGCCCTGGACGAGGAAGCGGTCATCGAGCAGGCCCGCACCATCCTGGAGGATGTCACCGTCTCGGGCTGGAAGGTCGGCTTCCTGGGATCGGCCGACACCGTGGCCGCGGTGGCCGAGGTGCTGTCGGACTACCCGGATGTGCCGCTGGTGTCCTACGTGCCGGACCTGTCCTGGCTGGACGAGGACCAGCTCCAGCCCTACCAGGACGCCTACCGCGAGCTGATCCTGCCGGCCACCGAGGTGCTGGTGGGCAACCTCAAGACCCTGACCGACCTGCTGCTGCCCGACTGGGACGCCGAGCGCCCGGCCTCGGCGCGGGAGCTGGCGGTGGCCGCGGGCGACCGCGGCACGCGCTACGTGCTCGTCACCGGCATCATGCTGCCCGCGCGCGGCGCCGAGCAGTACATCGACAACGTGCTGGCCTCGCCCCAGGGCGCGATCACGGGCGAGAAGTTCGAGCGCTTCGACACCGGCTTCGTCGGCAGCGGCGACACGCTGTCGGCAGCGCTGGCCTCGCTGCTGGCCGCCGGCAGCGAGCTGCAGGCGGCCGTGGGCGAGGCGCTGGCCTTCCTCGACCAGAGCCTGGACGCGGGTTTCCGCCCGGGCATGGGCAGCGTCGTGCCCGACCGCTTCTTCTGGGCCCTGCCGCCCGCCGGCGAGGAAGGAGGCCCCGAGGACGGCGGCCCGCCGCCGGAGTCCGGGCCGGGCGATGAGTCCGACGAACGAGAACCTGCCAAGGAAACCCCGCGCCGTGTCCACTGAAGCCGTCACCAACGATTCCCTCTTCCAGCGCGCCCAGCGCGTCATCCCGGGCGGCGTGAACTCGCCCGTGCGGGCCTTTCGCGCGGTGGGCGGCACCCCGCGCTTCGTCGCCCGTGCGCAGGGCCCGTACTTCTGGGATGCGGAGGGCAAGCGCTACATCGACTACATCGGCTCGTGGGGCCCCATGATCCTCGGCCACGGTCACCCCGCGGTGCTCGAAGCCGTGCAGAAGGCGGCCGCAGACGGCTTCAGCTTCGGTGCGCCCACCGAGCGCGAGGTGGAGCTCGCCGAGGCCATCATCGCGCTCGTGCCCAGCGTCGAGCAGGTACGCCTGGTGAGCTCGGGCACCGAGGCCGGCATGAGCGCGCTGCGCCTGGCGCGCGGGGCCACGGGGCGCTCGAAGATCATCAAGTTCGAGGGCTGTTACCACGGTCATGCCGACGCGCTGCTGGTCAAGGCCGGCTCGGGCCTGGCCACCTTCGGCCACCCCACCAGCGCCGGGGTGCCGGCCGAGGTGGTGCAGCACACGCTGGTGCTCGAATACAACAACGTGGCGGCCCTGGAAGAGGCGTTCTCCGCGCACGGCAACCAGCTCGCCTGCGTGATGATCGAGCCCATCGCCGGCAACATGAACTTCGTGCGCGCCTCGGTGCCCTTCATGACGCGGCTGCGCGAGCTGTGCACGCGCCACGGTGCCCTGCTCGTCTTCGACGAGGTCATGACCGGCTTTCGCGTCGGCCTGGGCAGCGCCCAGGCTCACTACGCCAGGCTCATCCCCGGCTTCAGGCCTGACATGAGCGTCTTCGGCAAGGTCATCGGCGGGGGCATGCCGTTGGCGGCCTTCGGCGGCTCGCGCGACGTGATGAGCCAGCTCGCGCCGCTGGGCCCGGTCTACCAGGCCGGCACGCTCTCGGGCAACCCGGTGGCCACGGCATGCGGCCTGGCCACGCTGCGCGAGATCGCACGACCGGGCTTCTTCGAGGCGCTGTCGGCGCGCACGCGCTCGCTCGTGGACGGCCTCACGGCGGTCGCCTCGGCGGCCGGCGTGCCCTTTGCGGGGGACTGCGAGGGCGGGATGTTCGGCTTCTTCTTCCACCCGAGCCTGCCGCAGAACTACGGCACGGTGATGTCCACCGACCAGGCCCGCTTCAACCGCTTCTTTCACGGCATGCTCGACCGCGGGGTCTACCTTGCGCCGGCGCTGTACGAAGCCGGCTTCGTCAGCGCGGCGCACACCGGCGCCGACATCGAGGCCACCGTGCAGGCTGCCGCCGCGGCGCTGGCGGAGCTCGCCCGGGCCTGAGGCCCGCGGCGCGCCCGGCCGGGTGACGCCGCTGCGCCGCGCCTCCACGCAACCCCACGCCACACCTGCGGCACCGAGTCATGCACCTGCACATCCTGGGCATCTGCGGTACCTTCATGGGCGGGATCGCGGCCCTGGCGCGGGAGGCGGGCCACCGCGTCACCGGCTGCGACGCCAACGTCTACCCGCCCATGAGCGACCAGCTGCGCGCGCTGGGCATCGAACTCATCGAGGGCTTCTCGGCCGACCAGCTGGCGCTCCAGCCCGACGTGTTCGTGATCGGCAACGTGGTCACCCGCGGCAAGCACCCGCTGATGGAGGCCATCCTGGATGCGGGTGCCCCCTACACGAGCGGCCCGCAGTGGCTGGCCGAGCACGTGCTGCAGGGCCGCCATGTGCTGGCGGTGGCCGGCACGCACGGCAAGACCGGCACCACCTCGATGCTGGCCTGGATCCTGGAGAGCGCCGGGCTGCAGCCGGGCTTCCTGGTGGGTGGCGTGCCGCTGAACTTCGGCATCTCCGCGCGGCTGGGCGGCGGGCGGCACTTCGTCATCGAGGCCGACGAGTACGACACCGCCCTCTTCGACAAGCGCAGCAAATTCGTGCACTACCGGCCGCGCACGGCCATCCTGAACAACCTCGAGCACGACCACGCCGACATCTTCCCGGACCTGGCGGCCATCGAGACCCAGTTCCACCATCTCGTGCGCACCGTGCCAGCCAGCGGGCGCCTCGTGGTGAATGCGCGCGACGAGGCGCTGCAGCGCGTGCTGCAGCGCGGCTGCTGGACGCCCGTGCAACGCTTCGGCACCCGGCGCGAGGAGCCGGGCGGGCTGTGCGCACGCGGCGAGCCGCATGCCTTCGATGTGCTGCGGGGCAGCCTGAAGATCGGCCGCGTGGAGTGGGAGCTCATCGGCGAGCACAACCAGATGAACGCGCTGGCCGCCATCGGTGCAGCCGAGCACGCCGGCGTCGCACCCGAGCAGTCGGCCGCCGCACTCGCACGCTTCCAGAACGTCAGGAGACGCCTGGAGCTGCGCGGCGAGGTGCGCGGCATCCGCGTGTACGACGACTTCGCGCACCACCCCACGGCGATGCGCAGCACCGTCAGCGGCCTGCGCCGCAAGGTCGGTGCGCAGCGCATCCTGGCGGTTTTCGAGCCGCGCTCCAACACCATGAAACTCGGCACGATGAAGGCGCAGCTGCCGTGGGCGCTGGAGGATGCAGACCTGAGTTTCTGCCTGCAGGGCGACTACGGCTGGAACGCCAGCGATGCGCTGGCTCCCATGGGGCCGCTGGCCGAGGTGTGCAGCACGGTGGAGGCGCTGGTGGCGCGCGTCGTGCGCGCCGCGCGGCCCGGCGACCATGTGCTGTGCATGAGCAACGGGGGCTTCGGCGACGTGCACGGCAAGCTGCTGCAGGCCCTCGGGCGCTGAGCCCGCCGAGTCCGCTACCCCCGCCGATCCCGCCTGATCCCGCCGCGGCAGCCCCCTGAGGGGCGCGCGTCTACATTCGCTGCATCGTCGCCCGCAGGGCTTCGGTCAGCGCAGCCAGGCTGTCCTGCAGGTGTGCACGGGTCTCGACCGACCCCTTGCCGGCCTTGACCGCCCGCTCGATCTCGCCACGCAGCGACTGCGCGTGCATCCGCGCCAGGCTCAGCGCATCCGGCGGCAGCGACGAGGAGCCGCGCGTCAGCAGCGCCTGCACGCGCCGCAGGTGCTCGCGCTGCAGGTTGCGCCGCATGCGGTCGATCTCCTGGCCGGCGGCCAGCTCGCTCCACACCGCCGCGTGCAACGTGCCGTAGACCTCGTTCAGCGAGATCACGCCCTTCTGCTCGGCCTGAGGCACCAGCAGCGGCAGGTCCAGCAGCCGGGAGGCCGTGCCCGAGGACATCAGCCGGTCCAGCGCCTGCGTCTGCAGCTGAAGCACGAGCGCGGGGATGCTGACCGGCCCGCTCCGCTCCCACTCGTTGTAGTCCGGCCCCAGGCTGGCCAGGAACTCCGGGCGGAAGCGGAAGCTGTCGACGCTGAACACCTCGCGCGTGAGGAATCGCAGCGCCTCGCGCTGGCGCGCCGGCTCCACGGCGCGGTAGCTGGGCTGACGGCTGCCGGGCACCTCGCGGGACGTGTACATGCCACCCACGTACTTCGCCGCCAGGGAGGGCAGGTCGCGCAGTTGGCGGAAGCCGGAGAGCAGGCTGCGGCGCTGGCGCTGCGGGTCCTCGCCGACGGCCGGCGTACGCGTCTGCACGCGTGCCCAGAGCTCCTTGGAGAGCGCCAGGCGGCGCTGGTAGAACCCCAGCGGATCGTCGCCCAGGTCGAAGCGGTTGGCCAGCGGGTCGAAGCCCTCGCCGCCGAAGCCGCCGGCATCGGAGTCGTCGGCGAAGGCCAGGGCCGGCTCCGTGCTGCGCGAGGCGATGCGGGCCAACTCCTCGGCCTCGCGCGCCGGCTCGATGGGCCGGTAGGCGTACTCGATGGCCCAGTAGTCGTAGGGGCCGAGAGTGGTGTTGTTGAAGGCACCCTCGGGCTCGCCCTTCAGGGGCAGGTTGTAGGCGTTGTAGTCCATCACCGAGCCGGAGATGCCCCGCTCCTCGGTGTAGGCCTTGTCGCGCAGCTGGGAGCGGGTGACCGTGGTGGAGGCCTTGAAGTTGTGCTTCAGGCCGAGCACATGGCCCACCTCGTGCATGATCGTGTCCTTGATCACGGCCTGCACGAAGGCCTCGGCCTGCGGGCTGTCGGGGTCGAGGTCGCCCCGGGCCTCCAGCAGGTCCATCGCGAAGTGCATCTCGGTGGCCGCCTCCGCCGCATAGGCGCAGTCCTCGGCGCGGCGGCCGGCCTGCCAGCCCGCCATCAGCTGCGCCAGGCGCAGGTCGCTGGAGGCGTTGTGATCCTCGACGATGAAGCGGCGCGAGCCGCGCGCGAAGACATCGCTCATGCCGATGTCGGCGTCCAGGATCTCGCCCGTGCGCGGGTCGCT
The DNA here is from genome assembly GCA_049318345.1 of Rubrivivax sp. Taxonomy (GTDB): domain Bacteria; phylum Pseudomonadota; class Gammaproteobacteria; order Burkholderiales; family Burkholderiaceae_C; genus Rubrivivax. Next base: position 11,880 of record JBMOGN010000018.1, read on the forward strand.
GTGGCTCGGCCCGATGGCAAAGCCCACATCCGAGCCGACGAACCAGCGCACCGACGCATGGCCGGCGTCCATGTTGTCCCACTTCGCGTCATCGGGCTGCTGGGGCGCCACGATCGCGTTGCGCAAGCCGATCTTCTCGAAGGCCTTGTTCCACTCCAGCACACCCGCCTCCACCGCCTTGCGGTAGCGCGGCGGGATGTTGCGGTCGAGCCAGAAGGTGATCGGCCGCACGGGCTCCGAGACCTCCGCAGCCGGGTCCTTCTTCTCCAGGCGCCAGCGGTTGACGAGGTAGACCTTCGGGTTGGCTCGGCGCTCGTCGGACAGGTCCGTGTAGGAATCGGTGAAATGCCCCACGCGCGGGTCGGCGCGGCGCGGTGCCATGGGCGTGTCCGGCAGCGCCCGGAAGCTGTAGACCACCGAGAAGAACATGCTGCGCGCATCGGGGACGATGCGCGACGGCGTGGGCATGGGGATCGGCGACGGCGAGGGGGTGCCCATCTGGGTGGGCGTGGGCAGCCGCGGCGTGGCGTAGTGCATGCGCGTGGTCACCACCGTGAGCGACTTCTCCGCGCGCGTGGACTCGATGAACGAGTTGGAACGGTCGGGCGAGTAGGAGATGCGGTAGGCCGACTCCATGCGGTTGGACAGGGCAGGCAGGTCGCCGATGAGCAGGCTCGCGTCCACGAGCAGCGACTTGCGCTCGGGGTGCTCGGCACTGGCCACCGCTGCGGACAGCAGCAGGCTAGGCGAGAAGGCCTGCTCGACCGCGCGCTTGCCCCCGCCCTCGGCTCGAAACAGCGTGTTCAGCGCCATGAGCTGCAGCTGGTTGCCCACGCGCCGCCACTCCACCATGTAATCGCGGCCCATCTGGCTCGCGTACAGGCCGCGCTCGCCCACGGCATTGGCCACGTTCCAGGTGAAGAAGAAGGGCTTGTCCAGAAGCTCGCGCGGAATCTCAAGCCAAACCTTCTCGTCCTTGCGCCACACGGACAGGAAACCCTCCTCGCGCCGCGCATCCTCGACCACGTCCGCGAAAGGCCGCGGCGCGCCGGGCTCGGCCACCGGCCGCGCGGGCGGCGTCGCGCCAGCGCCTGCGGCCGCCCGGGGCTGGGAGGCCGCCGCACCCGCAGCCGAGGCCACCCGCGCGGAGGCCGGCGCAGATGCTGCGGCAGCCCCTGCCGCGGCCCGCGCGGCGGCGGCCGCCGCGGCCGCCGCGGCCGGCGCAGCCGCCGCGGCGCCGGCCGGCGTGGCAGTGGGAGCCACCGCCGTGCAGGCCGACAGGAGCCCGGCACAGGCGGCGATCAGCACCGGGGCGGCAGCCCGGGCAGAGGGGGAACGCAGAGCGAGCACGGGGATCGGCACAGGCGACATCGGGGCTTCCGGAAGTGAGGCCCCTGCATCCGGCCAGGTGCCGAATCGGGGGCTGCGGGCAGGTCCTCGGCCACGCCGGCCGAGGGTCAACCGAAGCAGTATGCCCCGGGGGGAGCAGCCGATAGACTTGGTCCATCAATTCCGGCCCACCCCACTGAGGATTCGGCTTCCATGCGTCTGAAGGACAAGGTCTGCATCATCACCGGCGCCGCCCAGGGCATCGGACTGGCCACGGCGCGGCGCTTCGCGCGCGAGGGGGCCGTGGTCATCGTCTGCGATGTGCGCGCCCCGGGCGTGGACGCTGCCGTGCAGCAGTGCCACCAGGACGGCGCGCAGGCCGAAGGCTTCGTGGTCAATGTCTCCGACCGCGCCCAGGTGGACGCGATGGTGCAGGCCGTCCGGCAGCGGTGGGGCCGCATCGACGTGCTCGTGAACAACGCCGGCATCACCCGGGACGCGCGGCTGCAGAAGATGACGCTGGAGCAGTTCGATGCCGTCATCGACGTCAACCTGCGCGGCGTCTTCCACTGCAGCCAGGCGGTGGTCGACACCATGGTGCTGCAGGGCAGCGGGGTCATCCTGAACGCCAGCAGCGTGGTGGGCATTTATGGGAACTTCGGTCAGACCAACTACGCCGCGAGCAAGTTCGGGGTGATCGGCTTCACCAAGACCTGGAGCCGCGAGCTCGGCCCCAAGGGCGTGCGCGTGAACGCGGTGGCTCCTGGTTTCATCGAGACCCCGATCCTCGCGACCATGCCCCAGAAGGTGGTCGACCAGATGCGCCAGGAGGTGCCGCTGCGGCGCATGGGGCAGCCCGAGGAGATCGCCAGCGCCTACGCCTTCCTGGCCAGCGACGACGCGAGCTACGTGAACGGCGCGGTGCTGGAGGTCTCGGGAGGGCTGACCGTGTAGGTCACAAGCCTGGAACGTTTCGCCACACGCAAAGTATCTAGGACTTTCCCTCCCCCTCCTTTTGCCTATTGACGCAAATCGAACCGACCCACACTATTTCACCCAAGGCGCCCAGCACGGCAACGTGCATGCAAGAACAAGAGGCGCCGGCCCGCATCGCAGACAGGGCACGCAGAAGGCCCTGCAGCGAAACTCGCGGGCAGTTGGGGAAGGCGGCGCGGATCGCCGGGTCGGACGGGCTGGTCAGGGAGGAGGTGCTGCCGGGTAAGCCCGGCGGCACCCTGGCACCATCCGACCGGGGTCTGCGGCCGGTCGCGCCACGGCGGCCACCGCTTTCCTCTTTGTGGCTGGGGCACTCGTGGCTCTCGCGGCATGGGGAGAGATGACGCGGGATTCACGGGTGCCCGGCTTCCTGGCCTGCACCCGCCGAGCGAGCTTGCGATGAGCCCTACGACAGGACCCTCGAGCCACCCGCGCAGACCGTCCCTGAGGCTGCCCCCGTCGGACCTCGACCTTGTGCGGCGCGAGACGCTGCAGGCCACGCTGCGAGGCGCCACCCGCACCGCCTCCTACAACCTTGCTGCGGCGGCGCTGCTGGCCATCCTGGCGGTGTCTGTGGCGGGCTCTCCGGCGCTCGGCGTCACGCTGCTGGCCATCGGCCTGGCGGGGTCGGTCTGGCGGATGTCGCTCAAGAGCCGGTACCTGGAGCGCGCTGCGCCGTCGCGGTCGCAGCTCGAGCGCGCCTGGCTCGAGCTGCAGTGCAATGCCGCCGTCACCGCGCTGATGTGGGCCGGCGCGAGCCTGTTTCTGCTGCCGCGCCTGCCCCCCGCGCTGGGCATCTTCTACATGTTGCTGCTGGGCTGCGCGCTGGCCACCGCGGCCGCCTTCATGACCGCCACCCCCCGGGCGCTGCCGGCCTATGCCGGATTCCAGTTGCTGGCGCTGGGCGGCTCGTTCCTGGACGCATCCGCGGCCGAGCGCGTGATCATGGGCCTCATCTGCGGATTCACCGCGCTCACCCTGTCGATGACCTCGCAGCAGATCCAGGCCAGCACCACGCATCTGGCCAGCAAGCTGGCCAGATCGCACGCCCTGCAGCGCTTGCGTCGGGAGCGCGAGCGCGCGCGCCAGCTGCGCGAGGTGGCCCGGATGGAGCGCGTGCGCAGGCAGGCCGCAGAAAGCCGGGCGCACTTCATCTCGCGGATCTCGCACGAGTTCCGCACCCCGCTGCAGGTGATCAGCGCCTGCGGAGAACTCATCCAGCTTCGCCGGCAGACCGCCCAGCCCGAGCGCCTGCACGAACCGCTGGACCGCATGCTGTCGGCATGCGAGCAGCTGCTCGCTCGGGCGGCCGAGCTCTCCGACTGGCGCCAGTGGGAATCGGCAGATGTGCCGGTGCTGCGGCAGCCCGTGGAGCTGGGCCCGCTGCTGCAGGACGTCGCCGCCGACCTGCGCCCCCGCGCCGAGGCACGGGGGCTGGCGATGCGGGTGGAACTGCCCGCCGGTGGCGGGACGATTCTGGGCGACCCCGCGCGGTTGCGCGCCATCGTCCAGGCGCTGCTGGTCAACGCCGTGAAGTGGACGGTACGGGGCAGCGCAAGCCTGATCCTGCACCCACCTAGGGGCGGGGAGGTCCTCGTCGTGGTGGCGGACTCCGGACCGGGGCTGCCTGCTGGCGTGCGCCAGGCCCTGGCCCGTCCGTTCTCCGACGGCGATTTGCAGGTCCGGGAAGACGGGCTCGGCATCGGGCTGGTGACCGCCCGCATGCTGTGCGCGCAGATCGGCGCCCGGCTGGATCACGCCGAGCACCCAGGGGGCGGGACCGAATTTCGCCTCTGGCTGACGGGCGCGCCACCGGCGCAGGACCGCGACGCGGCGGCCTGAGCTCGCGGCAAGGCCGCCCTCGCCCCGGGTCGTCCAGCCTGGCAGCGGCGACAATCCGGCCGATGTATGCCCTGTTCGAAGAAGGCGGCCGCTTCCAGGCCGGCCGCGTGATGTCGCAAGCTGAATCCTCGATGCAGATCGAGCTCGATTCGGGCAAGCGCGTGAAGGTGAAGGCCGCGCATGTGCTGCTGCGCTTCGACAAGCCTGCGCCGGCGGAGCTGCTCGCTGCTGCGCAGGCCGGGGCCGCGGAGATCGACCTGGATCTGGCCTGGGAGTTCGCGCCCGAGGGCGACTTCGGCTTTGCCGACCTCGCGCGCGAGTACTTCGACACCCAAGCCGGGGTGGACAGGCAGGCCGCGGCGCTGTTCAGGCTCTTCGAGGCGCCGCACTATTTCCGCCGCATCGGCAAGGGGGTCTTTCGCAAGGCTCCCGAGGAAACGGTGAAGGCGGCGCTGCTGGCCATCGAGAAGCGGCGTCAGCAGGCTGCCCAGATTGACGCGTGGGCGCTCGAACTGGTCGCTGGCGGCTGCCCGGCGCCGGTGCGCGAGCAGCTGTACCGCATCCTCTTCCGGCCCGACAAGAACGCCCCGGAGTACAAGGCCGTGGTGCAGGCCGCGCGCGAGAGCCAGCGCGCCCCGCTGGAGCTGCTCAAGGGCGCGGGGGCCATCGACAGCCCCTACCAGTTCCACTGGAAGCGCTTCCTCTTCGACCAGTTCCCGCGCGGTACGGGCTTCCCCGCCGTCGAGGTGCCGGCCGTGCGCGAGTCGCTGCCGCTGGCCGCGGTGCAGGCCTTCTCCATCGACGATTCGCAGACCACCGAGATCGACGACGCGCTGTCGGTCCAGGGGCTGGGCAGCGGCACCGTGGTGTTCGGCATCCACATCGCCGCGCCGGGCCTGGCCATCGCGCCGGACTCCGCGCTGGACAAGGTGGCGCGCGAGCGGCTGTCCACGGTGTACATGCCCGGCTGGAAGCTCACGATGCTGCCCGACGACGTGGTGCAGGCCTTCACCCTCGTCGAGGGCCAGGACTGCCCGGCCGTGAGCCTGTACCTGACGCTGGACGAGGCCACGCTCGAGATCCGCTCGCGCGAGACCCGCCTGGAGCGCGTGCCCATCGCGGCCAACCTGCGCCACGACCTGCTGGACGCGGTGGTCACCGAGGCTTCCCTGGAGGGACGGACCGATGCGGCCTACCCCTTCCCGAAGGAGCTGGCCTTCGCCTTCCGGCTCGCGCGCCACCTCAAGGCGCAGCGCGAGGTGGTGCGCGGCAAGCCCGAGACCTTCAACCGGCCCGACTACAGCTTCCGGCTGGAGGACCACGCAGGCGAACCCAGCGGTGCCGAGCGCGTGCACATCGGTGCGCGGGTGCGCGGCGCGCCGCTGGACCTGATCGTGGCCGAGGCGATGATCCTGGCCAACTCCAGCTGGGGGGCGTGGCTGGCCGACTCCGGGGTGCCGGGCATCTACCGCAGCCAGGCCAGCCTCGCGCCCGGGGTGAAGGTGCGCATGGGCACGCGCGCCCTGCCCCACGCCGGCATGGGCGTGGCGCAGTACACCTGGGCCACCTCGCCGCTGCGCCGCTACGTGGACCTCGTCAACCAGTGGCAGATCATCGCCTGCGTGCGACATGGCCGCACCGCCGCGCTGGCCGCCCCCTTCAAGCCCAAGGACGCCTCGCTCTTTGCGGTGATCTCCAACTTCGACGCGGCCTACACCGCCTACAACGACTTCCAGCGCGTGATCGAGCGCTTCTGGACGATCCGCTGGCTGGAACAGAACGGCATGAGCGAGCTCGACGCCACCGTCGCCAAGGACGGCCTGGTTCGGGCGGAAACCCTGCCGCTTGTGTTCGGCGCGGCCGGCACCGAGCAGTTGCCGCGCGGCGCGCGCGTGCGCGCCCGCATCACCGGCGCCGACTTGCTGACGCTGGATGTCTGGTCGACGCTGGTGGCACGGCACGATACCGACGCTCCGGCCTTGCCCGGGGAAGCCGGCGCCGAGGACGACGACGAGGCGGCGGCAGCCGGCCCGCTGGCGCTGGCCATCGACATGGCCGATGCGGTGGGCGAACCCGGCGAACCCGTACCCGCGCCGGCGCCAGCTCGCCCCGGGCCGGTGCCGGGCGCCTGAGCCGGCACCGCTGGCGCCGACGAGCAGGTTCGCGCGATGCAGGCCTGGCACCCCTCGCAGTGGAAGACCCTGCACTGGGCGCTTGCCGCCTCGGTGGGGGCCCACGCTGCGCTGCTGCTGGTGCGCGTGGCCGACCCCGAGGCCCTGCGCCGCGCCTTCACCGACACGCCGCTGGAGGTCATCCTCGTCAATGCGCGCAGCAACGACCGCCCCGTGCAGGCCCAGGCCATCGCCCAGGCCAGCCTGGCCGGCGGGGGCAACCTGGACACCGGGCGAGCGACCTCGCCGCTGCCGATGGCCCCCACCACCGAGGCCGGCGACGCCTCGGAGACCACGCGCCGCCAGCTCGAGCAGCTGCACCAGGAGCAGCAGATGCTGCTGGCGCAGGTGCGGCGCGAGCTCGCCACGCTGCCGGCCCCGAATCTCGCCCGCGACGGCAGCAGCGAGCCCGACCGCCAGCAGGAGGAGCGCCGGCGCCAGCTCGTGCGGCTGCTGGCCGAGATCGAGAAGCGCATCGAGCAGGAAAACGCGCGCCCACGCAAGCGCTTCATCAGCCCGGCCACGCGCGAGGCGGTCTACGCCGTCTACTACGACGCGCTGCGCCGACGCATCGAGGAGCGCGGCACGCGCGACTTCCCCCAGGCCCAGGGGCGCAAGCTCTACGGCGAGCTCACGATGAACATCACGGTGGACGCCGCCGGGCGCGTGGTCGCCGCCGAGGTGGTGCAGCCCTCCAGCTCGCGCGTGCTCGACCAGCGCGCCGTGGCCATCGTGCTGGGCGCGGCCCCCTACGGCAGCTTCACCCCGGCCATGCGGCGCGAGGCCGACCAGATCGTCGTGACCTCGCGCTTCCGTTTCACGCGGCAGGACAGCCTGGAGACCACGGTCTCTGCGCCGGGGGGCTGAGCATGGGCACGCGCAAGGCCCCGCCTTCGCCCTGGCACCACCTCGGGCGCCTGCTCGTGCTGGGCGGGCTGTGCCTGCTGGCGCTGCAGCTGACCTTCGCGCTGCGCATCGCGGCAATGGGCCTGGTCGCCCCGCAGTCCACCGCCTTCCAGCGCAGCGAGGCCTGGCGGCTGCTCAGCACCACCGGCAGCCTGCCCTGGCGCCAGGAGTGGGTGGACGGGGACAAGCTGTCGCGGCACCTGGGCCGCGCCGTGATCGCCAGCGAGGACGCCACCTTCGCCGAGCACGCCGGCGTGGACTGGGCGTCGCTGGAGCAGGCCTGGGGCCGCAACGCGCGTGCGCAGGCCCAGGCCGAGAGGGCGCGTGCGGCGGCACAGTCGGCCGGACGCGCCCCGCGCCCGGGCTCCGAGCCGCGGCTCATCGGCGCCTCCACCATCACCCAACAGCTCGCCAAGAACCTCTTTCTCTCGGGCGAGCGCACGACGCTGCGCAAGGCCCAGGAGCTGCTCATCACCCTCATGCTCGAGGGGCTGCTGTCCAAGCAGCGGATCCTGGAGATCTACCTCAACAGCGTGGAGTGGGGCAGCGGTGTGTTCGGGGCCCAGGCCGCCGCGCGCCACTACTACCGCATCGACGCCGCACGGCTCGCGCCGGAGCAGGCGGCCCGGCTGGCCGTGATGCTGCCCGCGCCCAAGCGCTTCGAGAAGACGCCCGGCTCGCCTTACCTAGCCGCCCGCGCGGCCACCGTGGCTGCACGCATGGGCGCCGTGACCTTGCCCTGAAGGGTCCACGGGCGGTGGCGCCACAATCGCGCCGATGGAACGCGACAGCATGAGCCGCCAGATCGCGGCCGAGGCCGCCCGGCTCGTGGTGGAGACGGGGCTGGAGCTCGGGCCGGCCAAGGCCCGGGCCGCCCGCAGCCTCGGCCGGCGCGCGGGTGCGCGTGCCGAGCTGCCGGGCAACGAGGAAGTTGAGGCGGAGGTGCGCGCCTACATCGAGCTCTTCTGCGCCGACACCCAGCCCCGCGAGCTGGCCGCGCTGCGCGAGGTGGCGGTCTCCTGGATGCAGCGGCTGCAGGCGCTGCGCCCCCATCTGGCCGGGGCCGTCTGGCGCGGCACCGCCACGCGGCAGTCGGCGGTGCACATCGACCTGTACTGCGACGACGCGAAGGCCGCCGAGCTCATGCTGCTGGACCTGGGCATCGATTTCGATGTCGACACCCTGGACGCGGGCGGCCACCAAGCCCAGGACGTCCTGACCGTCTCCAGCCTGTCGCGCGAACTCGGGGAGGCGGTGACCGTCCACCTGTTCGTGCGCGACTTCGACGACCTGCGCGGCGCCCTCCGGCCGGACGCGCAGGGGCGAACCTGGCGCGGCGACCTCGCGGGCGTGCGCCGGCTGCTGCAGCAGGAGGCCACTTGAACCGGCGCTCGGCCGCCCTCCTGGTCACCGGGTTGCTGGGCGCGGCAGCCGGAGCCGGCTGGCGCCTGTTCGGACCGACCTCGGACCCGCAGGGGGCCGGCCCCTCGCCAGGGGGGCCGCTGGCGGGAGCCGACGCGGGCGCCGTGGAGCAGTTGTGGGCCCTGCGCGTGCCCCGTCCGGGCGGTGGCGAGCTGGCCCTGGGAGACTTCCGCGGCCGGCCGCTGCTCGTGAACTTCTGGGCCACCTGGTGCCCGCCATGCGTCAAGGAGCTCCCCGACCTCGACCGCTTCCACACCGCCTACGCCGCCAGCGGCTGGCAGGTGGTCGCCCTGGCCATCGACGGCCCGACGGCCGTGCGCGACTTCCTCGCCCGGCGCCCGCTGGGCTTTCCGGTGGGCCTGGCCGGCCTGGAAGGCTCCACCCTGGCTCGCGGGCTGGGCAACGCCACCGGTGGGCTGCCCTTCACGGTGGTGCTGGACGCCGGTGGACGGATCGCCCGGCGCAAGCTCGGCGCCACCACCTACAGCGAGCTGCAGAGCTGGGCCTCGGCGTCCTGATTCTTCAATCTGGCGCAATCCTGCTTGCATCTTTCAGCTTTTGCCCTAAAGTCGGCGCCTTGCGGCCCCACCAAGGTGGCCGGCTAGAATCTCCGACATGTCCATCCTCGTACTCCACGGACCGAACCTGAACCTGCTGGGCATACGCGAGCCGCAGGTCTACGGCCACACCACGCTGGCACAGATCGACGCAGAACTCCTCAAGATCGCAACAGAAGCCGGCGACTCGCTGCAGACTTTGCAGAGCAACCACGAAGGCGTGCTGATCGACCGCATCCACGCCGCGCGCACCGACGGCACGCGCTTCGTCATCATCAACCCGGGCGGCCTCACCCACACCAGCGTGGCCCTTCGGGATGCGCTGGCGGGCGTGGCGCTGCCTTTCATCGAGGTGCACCTGAGCAACGTGCACAAGCGCGAGGCCTTCCGTCATCACTCCTTCCTGTCGGAGATCGCCGTGGGCGTGATCGCCGGCCTGGGGCCGATGGGTTACCGGCTCGCCCTCGAGTACGCCCTGGGCCAGCGCCCCACCCTGGCCGCCTGAATCGCGGCCCCGCAAGCCGGGGCCCGCAGCCTGAAGAAAGTCAACATGGACCTGCGCAAACTCAAGACACTGATCGACCTCGTGTCGGAGTCCGGCATCTCGGAACTCGAGATCACCGAGCCCGATGGCAAGGTGAGGATCGTGAAGTCGGCTGCGCCGGCCGCGCTGCCGGTGGTGGCGCCGCCGCTGCCGGCGGCGGCCGCCGCACCGGCCGGGGCGGCCGCACCGACAACCGCCGCGGCGGCTTCGGTCCCGGCGGCTGCCGCGCAAGCGCCCGCCGAGCCGGCCGGCAAGGTGATCAAGTCGCCCATGGTGGGCACCTTCTACCGGGCCGCCAGCCCCGGCGCCAAGCCCTTCGCCGAGGTGGGCGACGCGGTCAAGGCCGGCACGCCGGTGTGCATCATCGAGGCCATGAAGATCATGAACGAGATCGAATCCGACGTCGAAGGCACGATCATGCGCGCGCTGTGCGAGAACGGCCAGGCGGTCGAGTTCGGCCAGCCGCTGTTCATCGTCGAGTAGGCGGGCGGCACGGATGTTCAAGAAGATCCTGATCGCCAATCGGGGCGAGATCGCGCTGCGCATCCAGCGCGCCTGCCGCGAGATGGGGGTGCGCTCGGTGGTGGTTTATTCCGAGGCCGACCGGGAGGCGAAGTACGTCAAGCTGGCCGACGAGGCCGTGTGCATCGGTCCGGCGGCCTCGGCACAGAGCTACCTCAACATGCCGGCCATCATCTCCACGGCCGAGGTCACGGACGCGGAGGCCATCCACCCCGGCTACGGCTTCCTCAGCGAGAACGCCGACTTCGCCGAGCGCGTGGAAAAGAGCGGCTTCGTCTTCATCGGCCCCACGCCGGAAGCCATCCGCACCATGGGCGACAAGGTGTCGGCCAAGCAGGCGATGATCAAGGCGGGCGTGCCCTGCGTGCCGGGTTCGGACGGCGCGCTGCCCGACGATCCCAAGGAGATCATCCGCATTGCCCGGGGCATCGGCTATCCGGTGATCATCAAGGCCGCCGGCGGCGGTGGCGGGCGCGGCATGCGCGTCGTCCACACCGAGGCAGCGCTGATCCACGCCGTGCAAACCACACGCGCCGAGGCGGGTGCCGCCTTCAGCAACCCGGCCGTCTACATGGAGAAGTTCCTCGAGAACCCGCGCCATGTGGAAATCCAGGTGCTGGCCGACGCCCATCGCAATGCGATCTGGCTCGGCGAGCGCGACTGCTCCATGCAGCGCCGCCATCAGAAGATCATCGAGGAAGCGCCGGCGCCGGGCATCCCGCGCCGCACGATCGAGCGCGTGGGCGATCGCTGCGTCCAAGCGTGCAAGCGCCTGGGCTACCGCGGGGCGGGCACCTTCGAGTTCCTGTACGAGAACGGCGAGTTCTACTTCATCGAGATGAACACGCGCGTGCAGGTGGAGCACCCGGTGACGGAGCTCGTCACGGGCATCGACATCGTGCAGATGCAGATCCGCATCGCCGCGGGCGAGAAGCTGCCCATCGCGCAGAAGAACGTGCAGCTGCGCGGCCACGCCCTGGAGTGCCGGATCAATGCCGAGCACCCCTACACCTTCGTGCCCTCGCCCGGCCGCATCACGATGTGGCATCCGCCCGGCGGCCCCGGAGTGCGGGTGGACTCGCATGCCTACACCAACTACATGGTGCCGCCGAACTACGACTCCATGATCGGCAAGATCATCGTGCACGGCGACACGCGCGAGCAGGCCCTGGCCCGCATGCGCACGGCGCTGTCGGAGACGGTGGTCGAAGGCATCCAGACCAACATCCCGCTTCACCGCGAGTTGATGACCGACGCGAACTTCGAGGCTGGCGGCACCAACATCCACTACCTCGAAGGCTGGCTCGCGCAGCGCAAGCGCTGAGCCGGGCCTGAGCCGACTGCGCGATGTTCGAGCTGGTGCTGCGCGCCCACGAGGCGGTCGTCGAGACGGCCAGCGATGCCCTGATGGACGAGCTCGGGGCGCTGTCGGTGTCGGTGGAGGATGCCGACGCCGGCGGCCAGGACGAGCAGCCACTGTTCGGCGAGCCAGGCCTGCCTGCCCCGCGCGGGGCCTGGCAGCGCTCGACCCTGCGCGCGCTGTTCGAGGACGAGCAGGCGGCCACCCGGGCTGCGACGGTGCTGCTGGCCCAGGCCTGGTCGGCCGATCTGGCCCTGCAGTCGCTGGCGCCCGTGCCCGACGAGGACTGGGTGCGTCTGACGCAGACGCAGTTCGCGCCCGTGCCTGTGACCCCGCAATTCTGGATCGTCCCGAGTTGGCACGAGGTGCCCGCACAGGCCTTGCGCGCGATACGGCTGGACCCGGGCCTGGCCTTCGGTACCGGCACCCACCCCACCACTCGGATGTGCCTGAGGTGGATCGCAAGCCGGGACACGGCGGCACACCCCTGGGGGCGGGTGCTGGACTACGGCTGCGGCTCGGGCATCCTGGCCATCGCCGCTGCGCTGCACGGGGCGCGGGAGGTGACCGCGGTGGACATCGACCCGGCTGCGGTGGAGGCCACGCGGGCCAACGCCCGGGCAAACGGGGTGGCGCTGGAGGCCGGCCTGCCCGAATGCGCACAGGGCCCGCACAGCGTGGTGCTGGCCAACATTCTGGCCACGCCCTTGAAGCTGCTGGCGCCGCTGCTGTGCGGGCTGCTGGCGCCGGGCGGCACGCTGGTGCTGGCTGGCATCCTGGATCGTCAGCAGGAGGAACTCGCCCGCGCCTACGAGCCGGGGGTCCGGCTGGAGGTCACCGATTGCGAGGATGGCTGGATCCTGATGACGGGCGTGCATCCCGCGGGCTGAAGCAACGCCCGTCAGTCGTCGCCTGCGCTCCCCGGCCCCGCCGCAGGGGCCTGCATGGCATCATCGATCCATGACACTGGCCACCCGCTGCCCGGCGTGCGGAACCGCCTTCAAGGTGGTAGGCGACCAGTTGCGGGTGTCATCGGGGTGGGTACGCTGCGGCCGCTGCCAGGCGAGCTTCGACGCGCTGGACCACCTCTTCAGGCGCGAGCAGCCTGCGCCTCCGCCGGCAGTCTCCGCGGAACCGGAGCCGGAGCCCGAAACCGAGAACGCTGCGGAAGCGGTGGCACGAGAGGCCGAGTCGGTACATGAGGCGGTATACGAGGCGGTACTGCCCGAGCTCGAGTCCGTGCCTGAGGCGGTGCCAGAACCCGAGCCCGAGCCCGAGCCCGAGCCCGAGCCCGAGCCCGAGCCCGAGCCCGAGCCGGAGCCGGAGCCGGAGCCGGAGCCGGAGCCGGAGCCGGAGCCGGAGCCGGAGCCTGAACCTGAGCCATCGTCTGAGCCCGAGCCGACGGCCTTCGCCCCGCCCGTCCCGCCTCCTGCACCGCCCCCAGACTCCGCACCGTCCCCAGAAACCCAGGCCGATGCGCCCGCGGCCCCCACGCATCGCCCCGAGCCCGCCGCCGCCGCCCTCGAATGGGCGCGTGACCCTGGATTTCGCCATGTGCCACGGCCCCGCTTCGTACGCCGCGCCGAGGCGGCTGCACGCTGGAGCCACCCGGCCACGCGCCTGGCGCTGGCGGCCTTCGCGTTCGTGCTGGCGGCGTTGCTGGGCGCGCAGGCCGGGCTGCTGTGGCGCGACTCGATCGCCCTGAACTGGCCGGCCTCGCGGCCGCTGCTGGCCGGAGCGTGCGCCGCGCTGAAATGCCGGCTCGATGCGCCGCGGCGCATCGAGCAGCTCAGCGTCGAGTCCAGCGACCTGCGCACGCTGGAGCCGGGATCGCCCGTGTACCGGCTCGACCTGACCCTGCGCAACCGCGGTGACACGGACGTGCTCCCACCGGCCTTCGACCTCACGCTGACCGACGGCTCAGAGCGCGTGCTCGCGCGGCGCGTGCTGACGCTGGCCGAACTGGGCCACTCGGCCCGGGTCGTGGCAGCGGGCAGCGAGCTCATCGTGCAAGCCGACCTCGAGGCCGGCAGCAGCGCGGTGGCTGGCTATACCATCGGCATCTTCTACCCTTGACCCTCCCCTTCCACCGCGCGCACGGCTACCGGCGTGCCGCGACTTTCTGCCTGGAGCATCCATGCCCGCGCTCATCTGCGGTTCACTCGCCTTCGACACGATCACAACCTTTCCGGGCCGCTTCGCGCAGCAGATCCTGCCCGACCAGCTGCACATCCTGAACGTTGCCTTCCTCGTGCCCGATCTGCGGCGCGAGTTCGGCGGATGCGCGGGCAACATCGCCTACACGCTGCGCCACCTGGGCGGCGCACCGGTGATCATGGCCACCCTCGGCAACGACGGGCAGGACTACCTGGCCCGCATCCGTGCCTGGGAGGTGGACACCACGCTGGTGACCTCCATCGGCCACCAGTACACGGCCCAGGCGATCATCATCACCGACACGGACAACAACCAGATCACGGCCTTCCACCCGGGTGCGATGCAGGAGGCCGGCACGATCCCAGTGCCGCGCCGAGACGACCTGAACGTGGCCATCATCGCTCCGGACGGGCGTGACGCCATGTGGCGCCATGCCCATCAGCTGCACGAGACGGGTATCCCCTTCGTCTTCGATCCCGGCCAGGGCCTGCCGATGTTCGACGGCGCGGAACTCCAGGCCTTCATCGACCGCGCCACCTGGGTGGCGGTCAACGACTACGAGGGCCGCATGCTGTGTGACCGCACCGGCCACACCATCGAGTCGCTGTCGCGCTTCGCGCACCTGCAGGGCGTGATCGTGACGCTTGGCGCCCAGGGCTGCGAGGTGTGGATCCAGGGCGAGCGGCACCATGTGCCGGGCGTAGTCGCGCAGCAGGTCGTGGACCCCACGGGTTGCGGCGACGCCTTCCGCGGCGCCCTGCTCTACGGTCTGGAGCGCGGCTGGCCTCTGGTGAAGTGCGTCGAGCTGGGCAACCGGCTCGGCGCCCTGAAGATCGCCTCACGCGGCGGTCAGAACCACCTCATCGACCGCGGCGCGCTCGGCCTGTGAAGGCGCAGGCGCTGAAAGCGGCGTGCCCACGAGGGCGGAAGTGTTCCGGCTCCGCCGCTTCATTGCTTGAATAGATTAACTGTATTGTTTAGATAACTTTCCCCTATCGATCAGACGAAAAAAAGCCCGGCGCTCGGCCGGGCTCGAATCGCGCAGCAGGCTCAGGGCTTGCTGCCAGTCGGGAAAGGCCAGGCCGCAGCCGGGCTCAGTGCGGTCTTCGCCGCGGGTGCCGCAGGGGCAGCAGGGGCAGCAGGAGCAGCGGGGGCCTTCTTGGCCGCCGCCTTCTTCGCCGCCGGCTTCTTGGCAGCAGGCTTCTTCGCCGCAGTCTTCTTCGCGGCGGCCTTCTTGGCCGGAGCGGCCTTCTTCGCCGGGGCCTTCTTCGCGGCGGCCTTCTTGGCCGGAGCGGCCTTCTTCGCCGGGGCCTTCTTC
>JBMOGN010000019.1:0-26023 GCA_049318345.1 Rubrivivax sp.
GAGATGCCCAGTTCCTCCTCGGCCTCCAGCAGCGTGGCGCCGGGCGCGGGCGCGTCCTCGTCCCAGGCGTCGCGGTCGGCGCAGGCGAGCTCGTAGGTCTCGAAAGGCCCGAACTGCTGGTGGCCGTCTTCGGCCAGCCAGTACCAGCCGTCCGGGTGCTGGATGACGGGCGAGGCCAGCTGCACGGGGCCAGCCTGCGGGATGACCGCGGCAGCGCCGCGGGGCGGACGCGGCGTGCCGACCGCGCGGGCGGCGAGCCGGGCCGCGGAGGCGGTGCCGCGGCGGGCGGGCGGACGGAAGGGCTCTGGCATGGGAACCTCCGAGAGCTGCGAACGCCGCCACCTTAGGCGGCGCCGCAAGGCTGCCATTGCGGGGCCTCAACGCCACGTCCGCGGGAATGCGCGACAACCCGGTGCACCATGCTCACACCCCGTGCACGCCCCGCAACGGGCGCCGGCCCGACCCCGCGGGCCGATGCCTCGACCCTCACGCTGCTGCTGGCCGGCGACGTGATGACCGGCCGCGGTATCGACCAGCTGCTTGCGCACCCGGGCGAGCCCACGTTGCACGAGGCGCTGGTGCGCGATGCGCGCGAGTACCTGCGGGGCGTGGAGCAACGCCACGGCGCGCTGCCCCGGGCGGTGGACGACACCTACATCTGGGGCGACGCACTGGAGGTGATCGAGCGCGCAGGGGTGGACTGGCGCATCGCCAACCTGGAAACCGCCGTGACCACCGGCGCCCAGCCCTGGCCGGGCAAGGGGGCGCATTACCGGATGAACCCCGCCAACGTGGGCTGCCTGCAGGCCGCCCGGCTGGACTGCTGCGTGCTGGCGAACAACCACGTGCTCGACTGGGGACGCCCGGGTCTGGCCGAGACGCTCGAGGTGCTGCACGCGGCGGGCATCCAGACGGCAGGCGCAGGCGAGGACGGCCAGGGCGCGTGGGCGCCTGCGGCCCTGCCCCTGGGCGAAGGCCGCCGGCTGCTCGTCTTCTCCTGCGCCACGGCCAGCAGCGGCGTGCCACCGGGCTGGGCGGCCGGCCCGCGCGTGTCCGGCGTCGCGCGGCTGCCCGACCTGTCGGAGTCCACCGCCCGCGACATCGCTGCCGACGCCGCGCGCCACCGGCGAGGCGACGGCATCGTCGTGATGTCGATCCACTGGGGCGCGAACTGGGGCGAGTCGGTGCCGGCCGAGCACCGTCGCTTCGCGCGTCGGCTCATCGACCTGGGCGCGGCCGACATCGTGCACGGCCACTCCTCGCACCACCCACTGCCCATCGAGGTCTACCGCGGCAAGCTCATCCTGTACGGCTGCGGCGACCTGATCAACGACTACGCGAGCCTTCCGTCTCCCGGCTCGCTGCGCAGCGACGTGGCGTGCCTGTACTTCGCCACGCTGGACCGCGCCCGCGGCCTGCTGCGGCGGCTGCAGATCGTGCCCATGCAGCTCTTCCGCATGCGCCTGGTGCATGCCGACCGCGCCGCGCGCGGCTGGGTGCACGCGCTGATCAATCAGGGCGGCCTGGACCTGGGTACCGAGCTCATGCCCGATGGCAGCGGCGGCTGGCAGCTGCAGTGGAGCCGAGCACCCGTGCCGGTGTGAACTGCGAGTTCGGGATGGACGCCGCCCGGTGCTGTGCCGGCTCAATGCCGGGCACCCCGCGCGACCCACCATCGTCCTCCACCGGCCTGCGGGCCTTCAACAGGAGTGACTGGACATGAACGAACTGCGACTCTTCGACCCCCTCGCCCAGGACCCCTTCGAGGACACCTGGCGCAGCATGATGCGACCCTGGCGCTGGGAAGCCTCCGAGCCTGCGCCACGCATCCGCGTGGACCTCGCCGAGCAGGACGGCAGCTACTACGTGAAGGCCGACATCCCGGGCGTGCGCAAGGAGGACATCGACATCCGCATCGACGGCAACATGGTCACCATCAGCGCCGAGGTGAAGAAGGAGTCCGAGCAGCAGGAACGCCCGGGCGCACGGGTGCTGCGCCACGAACGCCACTACGGCTTCGCCAGCCGCGCCTTCACCCTGGCCAGCGCCGTGGACGAGAGCAAGGCCGACGCGAAGTACGAGAACGGCGTGCTCGAGCTGAAGCTGCCGAAAAAGGCCGCTGCCTCGACCAAGCGGCTGTCGGTCCACTGAGCACGGGGGTGCCGCCATGAAACTGCCCTTGCAGGTCGTCTTCCACGACATGGCGGCGTCGCCCGCGCTGCAGGCCCGCGCCGAGGACAAGGCGCGGCGCCTGGAGCGCACGCGGCAGGACATCGTGTCCTGCCGGGTCGACATCGCCCAGCTGCACAAGCACCGCCAGCAGGGCCGTCCCTTCGGCGTTCGCCTGCATGTCACGGTGCCCGGCCACGAGTTCACGGTCGACCGCGTCCAGCACGAGGACGCCTGGGTCGCGCTGCGCGAGGCCTTCGACGACATGCGCCGCCAGCTCGAGGAGGCTGCGCGGCGCCGGCGCGGCGAGGAAAAGGCCCATGCGCTGCCGCTGCACGGCGAGGTGGTGCGGCTCTTCGAGGACGAACCCGGCACGCGCGGCTACGGCTTCATCCGCACCCCCGACGGCAGCGAATACTGGTTCTCGCGCGACAACGTTGCCGACCCAGCCTTCGAGCACCTGAGCGTGGGCAGGCAGGTGCAGTTCATCGCCGAGGCCAGCGAAGGCCCACCCCAGGCCCGGCGCGTCAGCGTCGGGCGCCACGGCTTCGCGTGACCCCCCAGTCCGGCTGCACGAGCAGCCAGGCACCGGGCTGGGGCACAGGCATCTCCAGCAGGTACAGGCGCGAGTGCGCGAGAAAACGGCCGCGGATGTCGGCGGGCGAGTCGCCCGGGGCCACGGGCTCGCTAGGCAGGCCAGTCGAGGGTTCAGCAGCAGGCAAGGCGGGAGCGCCGGGCATGGGGGAGCGTGTGCAGGAGCATGTGGGCAAGTCGGTCATCGGCGCGTGGGGTTGAGGTGCGTGAGCGGTCAAGAGGAACAAGCCGCAGAGCGTAGAAGGCGGGCCCCGCCGCGCATTGAGTGCGGGCAACCCGCTGCGCCGGGCGCGCTCCTATCGTCTGCCGACCGACCACCCCTGCATGCCCGGCCCGGAGCCGGGCCGCCCAGCCCCCGATGCACGACGCCCATGCCCTGCCGAGCACCCGCCCCCCCGCGATGAGGCACTCCACCCGATCGCGCGAGCCCCAGCGCACCCGCCGCCCCCTGACCTCTTCCCCAGCGTCCTCCCCAGCCACCTCCCCCTGCTCCGCGCGCCTGCCCTTCGATGTGCGCCTGGGCCCATACCGCGTGGGGGTGGAGCTGCGCGCGCCGGGGGCCATGCAGGACGGGCGCCGGCGCACCTGCGTGAACCTCGAGGGGCACCGGTTGGAGCTTCGCCATGACCTGCACGGGCTGGACCTGGCCCATGCCTTCCTGGAAGGCGTGGTGCGCCTGTCGCACTTCAGCAAGGGTTGCCAGCAAGGCTGCGTGGAGGAGGCCTACACGCACAGCCTGGCCACCGGCCTGATGGAGTTCGCCCAGCGCAACCCGCGTGCCTGGCTGTGGTTCAACCTGCTGCTCAGCCAGCACCTGCCCGGGCGGCAGCGACACGACCGCGTGGTGCGCGGAGCGCTCGCACACGAGCCCGCCCTGCCCCGCCGCGTACTCGTGTGCGGGCAGCCCGTGCAGGTGCGGGTCATCACCCGCGCGGCCAGCGGCAGCGCCTTCGGCTGGTACGACTTCGCGCGCCGCGAGGTGCAGCTGTGCACGGGGCTGTCGGGCTGCCACCTGCCCATCGTCGCGCTGCACGAGTTCACGCACGCCATTCACCACGCCCACGGACTCGAGGACCACCAGCCGCACCTGCGCTTCACGCGCGCCCAGGTGGACGGCTGGTTCGGCTTCGTGCGCGACAACCCCCTGGCCTGGCGCTGGCTGGCCTGGGCGATGAGCTTTCCGGCGCGGGCACGCACGGGCCCGCCCTGGATGGGCTGAGGTGTCACCCCCCCGCGCCCTGGAGGCCGGCGCGCTCCACACCCCCTGCGACCCGGCTGCCCTGCCCGACCACGGCGCCGCCGACGGGCCGCCACCCCCCCTGCTGGCCTTCGGCCAGGCCCGCGCCATCGAGGCGCTGCAGCTTGCGCTGGCCGTACCCGCGCGCGGCTACAACGCGTTCGTGCTGGGCACGCCGGGCAGCAGCCGCCATGCCGTGGTGCGACGCCTGTTGCAGGCCCATGCGCGCACCCTGCCGGCGCCGCCGGACTGGGTGATCCTGGAGAACTTCGCCGACCCCAACCGGCCGCGGGCGCTGAGCCTGCCCACCGGCGAAGGCAGCCGCCTGCGCGACGCGATGCAGGGCTTCATCGACGAGCTCGGCCGGGCCCTGGCCACCGCCTTCGAGGGCGACGAGTACCGCTCGCGCCTGGAGGCCATCCAGGCCGAGACCCGGCAGCAGGAGGAGCAAGCGCTGCAGGCGCTGGGCAGCCGTGCCGCCGAACAGGGCGTGGTGCTGCTGCGCACGCCCCAGGGCTTCGCCTTCGCGCCGATGAAGGACGGCGAGCCGCTGGCCACCGAGGCCTTCGAGGCGATGCCGGTGGAGGAGCGCGAACGTCTGGCCCGCGCCATCGAAGGCCTGCGCAGACAGCTGGAGCAGTTGCTGCACGAGCTGCCGCGCAGCCGGCGCCAGATGCAGATGCGCCTGCGCGACGCCACGCGCGACACCATGAGCCTGGCCGCCGGGCACCTCATCGACGAGCTGCGCGAGCGCTTTGCGCACCTGCCCCCGGTACTGGCCTTCCTGGCCGAGGTGCAGCACGACATCGTCGAGGCCGGCGAGGCGCTCAGGGATCTCGGGCGCAGCGAGGACGAGGAGGCGGCCGGCGGCATGGCCGTCTCGGCGGTGGCGGGCACGCGGCTGTCGGGCAGCCTCGCCCTGCACCGCTACCAGGTGAACCTGCTGGTGGGCCGCGCGCCCGACGGACACGCCCCGGTGCTGGAATGCGACCACCCCACCTACGCCAACCTCGTCGGGCGCATCGACCACACCGCGCACCTGGGCACGCTGCTGACGAACTTCACCCTCGTGCGCGCCGGAGAGCTGCACCGCGCCAACGGCGGCTTCCTGATGCTGGACGCGCCCAAGGTGCTGGCCGAACCGTGGTCGTGGGCGGCGCTGAAGCGTGCGCTGCGCGCGGGGGAGGTGCGCATCGAGTCCCTGCCGCAGATGCTGGGCTGGGCGCAGACGAGCCCGCTGGAGCCCGAGCCGATCCCGCTGGCGCTGAAGATCGTGATGTTCGGCGAGCGCGAACACTACTACCTGCTGCAGGCGCTGGATGCGGAGTTCGGGGAGCTCTTCAAGGTGGCAGCGGACTTCGAGGACGAGGTCCCGCGCGATGCGGCCAGCAGCGCGGGCCTGGCGCAACTGCTTGGCGAGATGGCGCAGACGCAGGGCCTGCGGCCGCTGCAGCGCGAGGCGGTCGCCCGGCTCGTGGAGCACGCCGCGCGCCTGGCCGGTGAGGCGGGCAAGCTCTCCACCCACACCCGCACCTTCGCCGAGCTGCTGCACGAGGCGGACGCGCTGGCCGCTGCGCAGCAGCGTGCGCAGGTCTCGCGCCAGGACGTGTGCCAGGCGCTGGCCGCGCGCGAGCGCCGGGCCGACAGGCTGCGCGACGCCACGCTGGACGCCCTGCGCCGGGAGGCCCTGCTCATCGCCACCAGCGGCACGCACATCGGGCAGGTGAACGGGCTGGCGGTGATCGAGCTGGGCGACTTCCGCTTCGCCCACCCGATGCGCGTGAGCGCCACCGCGCGCCTGGGCGACGGCGACCTCGTGGACATCGAGCGCGAGTCCACCCTGGGCGGGCCGATCCACTCCAAGGCGGTGATGATCCTGGCGGCGTTCCTGGGGGCGCGCTACGCGCAGGACATGCCGCTGTCGCTGTCGGCGAGCCTCGTCTTCGAGCAGTCCTACGGGCCGGTGGAAGGCGACAGCGCCTCGCTGGCCGAGCTGTGCGCGCTGCTGTCGGCGCTGGCCCGGGCACCGGTGCGCCAGGGCGTGGCGGTGACGGGCTCGGTCAACCAGTTCGGCCTGGTGCAGCCGGTGGGCGCGGTCAACGAAAAGGTAGAGGGCTTCTTCGACGCCTGCCTCACGCGCGGGCTCGACGGTACGCAGGGCGTGGTCGTGCCGCAGGCCAACGTGCAGCACCTGATGCTGCGCGAGGACGTGGTGCAGGCCGCCGCGCAAGGGCGCTTCCATGTCTGGGCGGTGCGCGACAGCGACGAGGCCATCGAGCTGCTCACCGGCGTGCCGGCCGGGCTGCCCAACGCCAAGGGCGAGGTGCCCGAGGGCAGCATCAACCACCGGGTGGCCTCGGAGCTGGCGAGGCTGTCGCTCATGCGCCAGGCCTGGAGCGGCGCCGCGGAGACCCTGCGTCCGCGCCGCAAGCCCCGGGCCCAGCGAGGAGTCCGCGCGCCGGGCCGCGCGGGCGGGCACGCACGCTGACGCGCATGCGCACGCGGATTCCCGCCTCGTTCCTGTCTTCCTACCCCTCGGAATCGGCCCCCGCACCTTGCGTGCACTCAAGGGATACGCGCCCGGTGCGCGCCACGATGCCCGCCTGCCGGCCCGTCCCGCGGCCGGCCCACCCGTAGCAGGAGCATGCCGATGAAGAACGATTCAGACATCAGGAAGGACGTCCTGGCCGAACTCGACTGGGACCCCGCCATCCACCCCACGCACGTCGGCGTGGCCGTGCGTGAAGGCGTGGTGACGCTGTCCGGCCACCTGGACACCTTTGCCGAGAAGTTCGCCGTGGAGCGCGCCGTGCAGCGCGTGGAGGGCGTGCGCGCGGTGGCGGTGGAGCTGGACGTGCGCCTGGAGCCCGGCCACCGCCGCAACGATGCCGAGATCGCCACGGCGGCGGAGTCGGCCCTGAAGTGGCACGCCCTGGTGCCGGCCGACCTTGTGCGGGTGCAGGTGGAAAAGGGCTGGGTGACGCTGACTGGCGAAGTCGACTGGGAGTATCAGCGCGCGGCCGCGCTGAAGGCCGTGCGCCCGATCACCGGGGTGATGGGGGTGACGAACAGCCTGACCCTCAAGCCGCAGGTGGCCCCGGCCGACGTGGCCGACCGCATCCGCAACGCCCTGGCCCGTCACGCCGAGCGCGAGGCCCGCCACATCGAGGTGATGGTCAAGGGCGGCACGGTCACGCTCAAGGGCCAGGTCGATTCCTGGCCCGAGCGCGCCGCAGCCGAAGGCGCCTCGTGGTCGGCGCCGGGCATCGCCCGCGTCGTCAACGAGCTCACCGTCTCGCGCTGACCGAACCCGCCCCCAGGAGCCGCCCATGAACGAGAAACAGGATGCGGGCCTGCTGTGCTCGCGCATCGTGGCCTACGTGCACCGCGACACCCCGCTCGTCGAGGCGGCGCGGATGATGCGCGAGCACCACGTGGGCAGCGTCGTGGTCGTGGACGAGGCGCCCGAGGGGCGCCTGGTGTGCGGCATCCTCACCGACCGCGACATCGTCACGGCGGTGGTGGCCACCGAGGTGGACCCCGCCACGATCGTGGTGGAGGACATCATGAGCGCCGATGTGGTCACCGCCCTGGAGCGCGACTCGGTCACCGACCTCGTGCGCCGCATGCGCCAGCGCGGCCTGCGCCGGTTGCCGGTCACCACGCCGCAGCGGGTGCTCGTCGGTGTCGTCACCCTGGACGACCTGCTCGGCCTGCTGGCCGGGCAGCTGCAGGCGCTGGCCCAGGCCGTGGAGGCCGGGCCGATGCGCGAGCGGCAGCTGCGGCGCTGAATGCCGCAGCTGCCCTCTTGCCCTCTTGCCCTATTGCCCTCAGGACATCCAGGCCGGGGTCGCGGCAGCCTGCGCCTGCGCCGCCCGCGGCAGCGCCGACTCCTCGCCCATTCCACGGGTGCTGCGGGCGCACAGCCGCAGGCCCTCGAGGTCGAGGATCTCCACCGAGCGGTTGTCCACGTTCAGGTAGCCGGCCTGGGCCAGCGCGCCGAAGGAGCGGCTGGCCGTGGCGTGGGCCACGCCGAGGTAGCTGGCGATGTCGCGGCGGTTCATCCGCAGCAGCAGCCGGCGCGCCGACTGCCCGCGCTCGGCCATGTGCCCCGAGACCTGCACGAGGAAGCGCGCCAGGCGCACCTCGGCGGCCACCGCGGACATCACGTCGGCGATCTCCGCGGCGTGCACCAGCTGCCGGCTCACCGCCGTCTGCAGCGCGCGGTCGAAGGCCGGCACACGCTGGCGCAGCGTGTCCAGCGCCCGCAGGGGCACGGCATACACGCGGCTGTCCTCCAGCGCAGTGGCAGCCGTCTGGTACTGGCCCTTGGCCACGCCGTCGAAACCCAGCACCTCGCCGGCCCCGGCAAAGCCCAGCACCTGCTCGTAGCCGTCCTCGGCCACGCGCACGGTCTTGAAGTTGCCCAGCTGGATCACGTGCAGGTGATCGGCCGGCGCACCTTCGTGGAAGAGCGACGCCCCGGCGCGCAGCCGGCGCAGCGGGATGGCGTAGGCGTCGGCCACGGGCCGCTCGTCCACGGGCACGCCCATGACCTGCAGCAGGTCGGAGATCTTGCCCTGTCCGGTGGCGCCCACCGGCGTCACCGGCCGGCGGAACCAGCCGGCCCGCTCCACGCCCCTCGTCTCGACCTGGTTCTGGGTAGTCAACATCTCGAACACTCCTCGGTTGGCATCGGGTGGCACGCCAGTGCGGCGCATGAGCAAAGCTTCGCCTGCCGTGCGGTCAACGGCAATCGGCGCTTGGCTCGGCATGCGAGGGGGATTCGCCCGGTTGCGCCCAAGGCGCATTCCTAACCGGATTCGGAATTTTCCGAATGACGTGGGCGAATGCGAGCACCCGGGTTGATCCGGCTCAACCTCTTCCGGGCCGGCCCGACGATGATCGACAGGACCATGAACGAGTTGGAAGCCCGTGAGTTCGACCTTCGCGCCCGTATCCAGAGCCTCATCGAGGAATCGGGGCTGCCGGTGTGCGTCACCGAGGACGACCGCATCGTCCACGCCAACCGCGCCGCGGTGCAGGCGCTGGAGGCAGACGATGCGCAGGACCTGCGGGGCCGCCTGGCCTGGCAGGTGCTCTACCCGAGCCAGGTCGAGAGGGCTCGGGACCTGCTGGCCCCACGGCCTGAGCACGGTGCGCCCGGCGACGGGGAGGCGGCGCCGCCCCCCTTCGTGATGCAGGCCGTGGCCTCCTCCTTCCAGCAGCGGCGCCGGCTCGTCGACGAACTCGACCGTTCGCGCAATGTGTTGCGCGAGATGTCGGCCCGCATCGAGCAGGCACGCGAGGAGGATCGCCGCCTGATCGCGCGCCAGCTCCACGACGAGCTCGGCCAGCAACTCAGCATGATGAAGGTGCAGCTGTCTGCCCTGACACGCGACCCCCACCCGGCACCGGTGCGCGAGATCGCCCGCGAGGTCAGCGCCCTGGTGGACCGCAGCGTGGCCACCGTGCGCCAGATCGTCTCGGGGCTGCGGCCGCTCATGCTCGACGACCTCGGCCTGAATGCCGCCGTCGAGTGGCTCGCGCACCAGGTGGCGCGCAGCCAGGGCATCGGGGTGACGGTGCGGCTGTCCGACGCCGAGCCCGCGGTGTCGGACGAGGCGGCCAATGTCCTGTTCCGGCTCGCGCAGGAGGCGCTGGCCAACGCCGTGCGGCACGCCCAGGCCACCGCCCTGGAGGTGAGCCTGACCTGTCGCGACGAGTCGGTCTGCCTGACGGTCCAGGACAACGGCATCGGCCTGCCCGACGATGCCCTGGACCGCCCGGGCACGCTGGGGCTGAAAGGCATGCGCGAACGCGTGGCGATGCTGGGCGGACAATTCATGCTGGACAATGCGGCCGGTGAGGGCGCGCGCGTGCGCGTGCGTCTGCCGCTGCGGCGCCCGCCGGCCCAGCATCCTGCCCCGACCTGGACAGCCCGCCCGCCAGCCGAGCCCGCATGAAGCCCTCCACCCCCTCCCCTCCCGGAAGCCTGCGCATCCTCATCGTGGACGACCACGCCATCGTGCGCGAGGGGCTGCAGCGCATCCTGGAGTCCACCTCGCCGGGCTGGACGGTCGAGCAGTCGGAGTCCGCCTTCGAGGCCCTGCAGCAGCTGCGCGCGGGCCCCTTCGATCTGGCCATCATCGACCTGTCGATGCCGGGCATGACCGGGCTGGACCTGTTGCGGCGCATCCGCGACGAGTTCCCCGGCCTGCGTGTGCTCGTGCTGAGCATGCACGCCGAGGAGCAGTACGCGCTGCGCGCCTTCAAGGCCGGGGCCAACGGCTACGTCACCAAGGACCGAGCGGCGCTGGAACTCGTCGGCGCGGTGCAGAAGGTGGCCGCCGGCGGGGCCTACGTCACCGCCTCGCTGGCCGAGCGCGTGGTGCTGCAGCTCAACGGCGCGTCGGCCGCGCCGCGGCACGAGCAGCTCTCCGACCGCGAACTCGAGGTGCTGCGCCGCATCGTCTGCGGCCAGCGCATGTCCGACATCGCCGAGGCGCTGCACCTGTCGGTGAAGACGGTCAGCACGCACAAGTCGCGTATCCAGGACAAGTTGCGCCTGCCCACCACGGCCGCCCTCATCCGCTACGGCATCGACCACGGCATGGACGGCCCCGATGTGCTGCGCGAGGGCCGCGCGCTGCCGCTGTTCGAGTCGGCCGACTGACCCCCAGCCCGGTCAGTGCGCCGGCACGCACTGCGCCAGCATCTGTGGCGTCACGAGCGTCACCCCCTGCTCGCTCACCGTGAACCGGGCCCGGTCCTCGAGCGGATGCAGGCCGATGCACATGCCGTCGGGCAGTTCGCACTGGCGGTCCACCACCGCGCGACGCAGCACCACGCCACGCCCGACCTTCACGCCCTGCAGCAGCAGCGAGTCCTCCACCACGCTGCCCTCCTCCACCCGCACCCGGGAGAACAGCACCGAGCGCCGGACGGTGGCGCCGCTGACGATGCAGCCGCTGGCCACCAGCGAGTCCAGCGCCTGCCCGCGCCGCCCCTCGGCGTCGAAGACGAACTTCGCCGGCGGCAGCGGTTCCTGCAGGCTGCGGATCGGCCAGGCCTCGTCGTAGAGGTTGAGCTCGGGTTGCGGCCGCACGAGGTCCATGTTCGCCTCCCAGTAGGCGTCCAGGGTGCCCACGTCGCGCCAGTAAGGGCGGCCTTCGACCATGTTGACGCAGCTGCGCGCGAAGTGGTGTGCCGCCACGTGGGTGCGTGCCATCAGAGCCGGCAGCACATCGCGGCCGAAGTCGTGGCAGGAGGAGGTGTCCGCCGCATCGCGCGCGAGCGCGTCGTACAGCACCCGTGCATCGAAGACATAGATGCCCATGCTCGCCAGGGCGTGCTCCGGCCGGCCGGGCGCGGGCACCGGCCGCACGGGCTTCTCGCTGAAGGCCACCACGCGCGCCGACTCGTCCACCTGCACCACGCCGTAGGAGCGCGCCTGCTCCAGCGGCACCTCCACGCAGGCGAGGGTGACCTGCGCGCCGGTGCGCACATGATCGGCCAGCAGCCGGCCGTAATCCATCTTGTAGACGTGGTCGCCGGCCAGCACCAGCACCCAGCGCGGCGCGGCCTCGCGGATCATGTCCAGGTTCTGCCACACGGCGTTGGCCGTGCCGCTGTACCAGTTCTCGTCGATGCGCTGCTGGGCCGGCACGATGTCGACGAACTCGCCGAGCGAGGCATCCAGGAATCCCCAGCCCCGCGTGACATGGCGGATCAGGCTCTGCGCCTTGTACTGGGTGAGCACGCCCACCCGGCGGATGCCCGAGTTGATGCAGTTGCTCAGCGCGAAGTCGATGATGCGCAGCTGACCGCCGAAGGGCATGGCGGGCTTGGCCGTCCAGTCGGTGAGCTGGCGCAGGCGCGAACCGCGCCCGCCGGCCAGCACCACCGCATAGGCGGCCTGCGTGAGCGGGGTCGGCGCCAGGCTGACGGCGCCCCCCCCGGCGCCCGGCAGCTCAGCCTCCACGAGCGGCCTCGTCCAGGAGGCGCACCACCTCCTCGTCCTCGACCTGGTGGAAATCGCCGTAGTGCAGGCCCACGGCCTGGAAGGGCACGGGCTCGGCCAGGCACACCACCTCGTCCACGAGCGGGCGCAGTTGCGCCAGCACCTCGGCTGGCGCCACCGGCAGCGCCAGCACGATGCGCGCCGGCCCCCGCCGGCGCAGGGCCTGGACCGCTGCACGCACGGTTGAGCCGGTGGCCGCGCCGTCGTCCACCACGATGACTGTCGCGCCCACCACCTCGGCCGGGGGGCGGCCGTGCAGGTAGCGTTGCCGACGGCGCGCGATCTCGGCCAGCGCGAGCATCACCTGGTCGTCCACCCAGCCGCGGCCGGCTGCGGTGGCGCCGCGGGTCGCCTCGTCCACCAGAAGCTCCGGCGGGGTGCCCTCGGCCACGGCCCCCAGCGCCAGCTCGGGCTGGCCCGGCGCGGCGATCTTGCGCACGAGCAGCAACTCCAAGGGGCAGCCCAGCGCACGCGCCAGCACCGCGCCCACGGGCACACCGCCGCGCGGCAGGGCACACACCACCAGACGCGAGCCCGCCGGCCAGACGCCCGGCCGGCGCTGCAGCGCCTGCACGAGTTCGTGCCCCGCCTGCTCGCGGTTGGCAAAGACGCGGCTCATCGGCACGTCCCCGGGCATGCAGCAGCCCGGCCCGCACGCTGCCGCGGCACGCCGCGGCATTTGCCCGGGCAGGTGGAGTCAGGGAGCAGGAGGCAGCAGGCGTGCACGGGATGAAAGAAAGGCGGCAGGGCGAAGGGGCGGAGGGTGGCGGGCGGCTGCGAGGCAGGCGCGGCCCGGGCATCGTGCCCCGGGCAGGCCACCCGGGTGTTGAGTCCACGCAAGTCCCGAGGGCGCCGCCACCCGCCCCATGGGACACTTGGCCCACCATGAGCGCGCCACCCGTCATCCGCATCCACCCCCGCGACAACGTCGTCATCGCCCGCATCCAGTTGCTGGGCGGCACCGTGCTGCCCGACGAGGGCGTGACGGTGGCCGGCCTCGTGCCGCCCGGCCACAAGGTGGCCACCCGGCCCATCGCCGCGGGCGAGCCGGTGCGGCGCTACGACCAGATCATCGGCCACGCCACCCAGCCCATCGCGCCGGGCCAGCATGTGCATGTGCACAACCTCGCCTACGCCGACTTCGCCCGCCACCACGAGCCCGGGGCGGGCGCCACGCCCACCGTGCCGGCAGTCGAGCCGGCCACCTTCGAGGGCATCGTGCGCGCCGACGGACGCGTGGCCACGCGCAACTACATCGGCGTGCTCACGAGCGTGAACTGCTCGGCCACGGCCGCGCGCGCCATCGCCGACGCCTTCCGACGCGATGTGCACCCCCAGATGCTCGAGCCCTTCCCGAACGTGGACGGCGTGGTCGCGCTCACGCACGGCATGGGCTGCGCCACCGCCAGCGACGGCGAGGAGCTGCAGGTGCTGCGCCGCACCCTGGGCGGCTACGCCCGGCACCCGAACTTCGCCGCGGTGCTGGTGGTGGGCCTGGGCTGCGAGACCAACCAGATCCAGGGGCTCATCGCCCAGGAAGGGCTGCAGGAGGGTGCACGCCTGGTGGCCTTCAACATCCAGGACACCGGCGGCACCACGAGCACCGTGGCGCGCGGGGTGGAGCTCATCCGCGGCCTGCTGCCCGAGGCCAACCGCGTGCAGCGCCGAAGCGTCCCGGCCAGCCACCTCACGGTGGGCCTGCAGTGCGGGGGCAGCGACGGCTACTCCGGCATCAGCGCCAACCCCGCGCTCGGGGCGGCGGTGGACCGCCTGGTGCGCCACGGCGGCGCGGCGATCCTGTCCGAGACGCCCGAGATCTACGGCGGCGAGCATCTGCTCACGCGCCGGGCGGCAAGCCCCGAGGTGGCCGAGCGGCTGCTCGCGCGCATCCGCTGGTGGGAGGCCTACACGGCTCGCCACGGCATGCGTATGGACAACAACCCCTCGGCCGGCAACAAGGCCGGAGGGCTGACCACCATCCTGGAAAAGAGCCTGGGGGCGATCGCCAAGAGCGGCACGACCAACCTCGCCGATGTCTTCGAGTTCGCCCAGCCCGTCACCACGCGCGGCCTGGTCTTCATGGACACCCCGGGCTACGACCCGGTCTCGGCCACCGGCCAGGTGGCGGGCGGCGCCAACCTCATTTGCTTCACCACCGGGCGCGGCTCGGCCTACGGCTGCGCGCCCAGCCCTTCGCTGAAGTTCTCCACCAACACGGCGCTGTGGCAGCGCCAGCAGGACGACATCGACCTGGACTGCGGCGGCATCGTCGACGGCCTGGACTCGGTGGACGCCTGCGGCGAACGCATCTTCCGCCTCATGCTGGAGACCGCCTCCGGCCGCAAGACCCGCAGCGAGCTGCACGGCTACGGACAGAACGAGTTCGTGCCCTGGCAGCTCGGCGCCGTGATGTGACCCCCGCCCTCCTCGACCGACCATGAGCCTGCAACCTACCCACGCCGATTCCGTCCTCGTCCCGCCAGCGCGCATGCGCGAGTGGGCCGCGCGCTGCCTGGCCGCCACGGGCATGCCCGAAGGCGACGCCGCGGTGGTGGCCGACAGCCTCGTGCAGACCAGCCTGTGGGGCATCGACTCGCACGGCGTGTCGCTGCTGCCGCACTACCTGGAGCGGCTGCTCAACGGCTCGGTGCGCCCGCGGCCGGACATCCGCATCGTGCGCACCGCCCCGGGCACCGCGATCGTGGAGGCCGACCAGGGCCAGGGCATCGTGGTGGCGCACCGCGCCATGGCCGAGGCCGTGCGCATCGCGCGCGAGAACGGCGTGGGCGCGGTGGGGGTGCGCAACGCCTCGCACTGCGGCGCGGTGGGGCTGTACTCGCGCGTCGCGGCGCGCCAGGGCTGCGTGGGCGTGTCCTTCACCCACTCCAACAGCATCGCGCTGCCGCACGGCGGCGAGCGCGCCTTCTTCGGCACGAACCCGATCTCCATCGCCTTCCCGCGCGAGCGCGGCGAGCCGGTGTGCCTGGACATGGCCACCACCTCGATCCCCTGGAACCGCGTGCGCAACGCGCAGCGCGAGGGCCACCCGCTGCCCCCGGACACCGCCGCCGACGCCCAGGGCGTGCCCACCACCGACGCGCAGGCCGCGCAGACCGTGATGCCGCTGGGCGGGCGCGACTTCGGCTACAAGGGCTACGCGATGGCGCTCATCATCGACCTGCTGTGCGGCCCGCTGGTGGGCAACGGCTACGGCCCGCACCTGACCTCCATGTTCGGCGAGGTGCAGCGCCCGCAGGCCATCGGCTCGTTCTTCATCGCCATCGACCCCGAGCGCTTCGCCGGCGGCGCAGCGCTGGCCGCGCAGGTGGAAGCCATGGCGCGCGACCTCGCCGCCGAGCCCGGCTCGCCGCTGATGCCCGGCGACCCCGAGTACGCGGTGGCCGAGCAGCGCGCGCGCGACGGCGTGCCGGTGGAGCCGGCGCTGCACGAAATGTTCCGGGAGATCGGCCAGCGCCTGGGCGTGGGCGCGCCGCCGGCCTGAGCGGCGAACTCGCGGCTGCCTCAGCTCCGGGCGGCCAGCAGGGCTTCCACCTCCCGCCGCGTCGGCGCACCCAGCACCCCGCCCGCGCGCATGCACTTCAGCGCCGCGGCCGCCGCGGCGAAGCGCAGCGCCTCGCGCGGGCCGCGCCCGCCGGCCAGGGCCACGCCCAGGGCGCCGTGGAAGACATCCCCGGCGGCGGTGGTGTCCACCACCTTCGACACCGGGAAGGCCTCGAGCGGGCAAGGCGCGCCGCCCGTGGGCTGCCACAGCAGCCCCCGCTCCCCGAGCGTGACCACCGCGTGCTGCGCCCCCGCAGCGAGGGCGGCCCGCAGCGCGTCCGGGGCCGCCTGGCCGGGCTGCCCGAAGGCCTCCAGGCCGGGCTCGGAGAACACGGCCCATGTCGCCAGCCCCACCACCGCGCGCAGGTCAGCCGCCGGGGCCACGTCGGCGTCGAGCACGCTGGGCACGCCGCGCCGGCGCGCTGCGCGCAGCGCCGCCTCGCACCAGGGCAGGCAGCGTGGGTCCGTGAGCAGCAGGTCGGCGCCGTCCAGCACACGCTCGTCCAGCAGCGGGGGGTGCGTCACGGCGTCACCGCGCCGGCCGACGATGAGGCGCTGCCCGGCGGCGTCCACGATCACGGCCGACACCGAGGAGTGCGCCCCGGGCACCACGCACAGCCCCGAGGCGTCCACGCCCTCGGCCTGCAGCCGCACGCGCAGGAACTCCGCGAGGCCATCGTCGCCCACCGGGCTGGCCAGTGCGGCGCCGGCCCCCAGGCGGGCACTCGCGACGATGGCGTTGGCGGTCATCCCGCCCACCAGGCGCCGGTACTCCCGTGCCGCCACCTTGCGCGCCGAGCCGGGGAGTTCGTCGACCTCGAACACATGGTCGATGGACGCGTGACCGACGCCCACGATGCGCACCTGCGAGGTTTCAGCCAAGCCCGTCTCCTGCGGACCCCCCGGGAGCGGTCCCTGGGGGATACTCTACCCTTTGGCCCTGCCGGACCCGAATCCCGATGCCCCGTCGCGCCTGGCGCTACACGAGGCGTGCCGTCCACCGACGCACCGCCCACCTTCCGCCCGTCGCGCAAGCCCTGCTCTGGACCGTGGCCGCCGGGGTGTCTTTCAGCCTGCTCAACGCCCTGGTGCGGGCGCTGGCCCAGGACATCCACCCCTTCCAGGCGCAGTTCCTGCGCTACCTGTTCGGCCTGCTCGTGCTGGCGCCGCTGATCTGGCACCACGGGTTCGCGGCCTACCGCCCGCGCGCCATCGGTGGGCAGTTCATCCGCGGCGGGCTGCACACGGCCGGGCTGTGCCTGTGGTTCGTGGCGCTGCCGCAGATCCCGCTGGCCGACCTCACTGCCATCGGCTTCACCACGCCGCTGTTCATCATGGTGGGAGCCTGGCTCTTCTTCCGCGAGCCGATGCGCTGGGAGCGCTGGCTGGCCACGGTCATCGGCTTCGTGGGCGTGCTCATCGTCGTGGGGCCACGGCTGCACCTCACCGGTGACGGGCCGGGGCTGTACCACCTGGTGATGCTGGCTTCCTGCCCGGTGTTCGCCGCCTCCTTCCTCGTGACCAAGGCGCTCACGCGCTACGAGACCACCGGCACCATCCTCGTGTGGCAGGGCATCACCATCACCTGCTTCAGCGTCCCGCTGGCCTGGCCGGTGTGGCAGTCCATCGGCGCGTGGCTGTGGGCAGGCTTCGCGCTCAGCGGCCTGCTGGGCAGCCTCGGCCACTACTGTCTCACCCGCGGGCTGCGCGAGGCCGACATCTCCGCCACGCAGTCGCCGAAGTTCCTCGAGCTGATCTGGGCCACGGTGCTCGGGTGGATGGTCTTCGGCGACCTGCCCAGCGCCAGCACGCTGGCCGGCGGGCTGATCATCAGCGCGGCCACGCTGTGGGTGGCGCGGCGCGAGTCGCGCATCGCCGCGCCAGCCCAGCCGGCACAATGACCGAACCATGGACGAGTCGCCGCGCCACCCCCAGCTGCGCGAGGCCGTGCGCGACCTGTGCAGCCGCTTTCCGGCCAGCTACCACCGCGAGGTCGATGCGCAGCGCGCCTACCCCGAGGCCTTCGTGCGGGCGCTCACCGAGGCGGGCTGGCTCGCCGCGCTGATTCCGGCGGAGTTCGGCGGCGCGGGGCTGGGGCTGGGCGAGGCGTCGGTCATCCTGGAGGAGATCAACGCCTGCGGCGGCAATGCCGGCGCCTGCCACGGCCAGATGTACAACATGGGCACGCTGCTGCGCCACGGCTCGGCCGAGCAGAAGGCGCGCTGGCTGCCGCCGATCGCGCGCGGCGAGCTGCGCCTGCAGGCGATGGCCGTCACCGAGCCGTCCACCGGCACGGACACCACGAAGCTGCGCACCACCGCCGTGAAGCGCGGCGACCGCTGGGTGGTGCACGGGCAGAAGGTGTGGACCTCGCGCGTGCAGCACTCCGACCTCATGATCCTGCTGGCGCGCACCACCCCGCTGGAGGAGGTGGCGCGCAAGTCCGAGGGCCTGTCGGTCTTCCTCGTGGACCTGCGCGAGGCCGTGGGCCGCGGCCTGACCGTGCAGCCCATTGCCAACATGGTCAACCACGAGACCAACGAGCTCTACTTCGACGGCCTGGAGATCCCCGAGGAGAACCTCATCGGCCAGGCCGGCCAGGGCCTGCGCCACATCCTGGACGGCCTGAACGCCGAGCGCACGCTCATCGCCGCGGAGTGCATCGGCGACGGGCGCTGGTTCGTGCAGAAGGTCTCGGCCTACGCACGCGAGCGCATCGTCTTCGGCCGGCCCATCGGCCAGAACCAGGGCGTGCAGTTCCCCATCGCGCAGGCTCACATCGAGGTCGAGGCGGCCGATCTCATGCGCTGGCGTGCCTGTGACCTGTACGACGCGCACCAGCCCTGCGGCGCCCAGGCCAACATGGCCAAGTACCTCGCGGCCAAGGCCTCGTGGGAGGCGGCCGAGGCCTGCCTGCAGTTCCACGGCGGCTTCGGCTTCGCCGCGGACTACGACGTGGAGCGCAAGTTCCGCGAGACCCGCCTGTACCAGGTGGCCCCCGTGTCCACCAACATGATCCTGTCGTACGTGGCCGAACACGTGCTCGGGCTGCCGAGGTCCTTCTGAGGCGAGGCAGCCACCCCGGCAGCCTGGAAGCGGCACCATGAAGCTGCCCTTCCTGCGCTGGCGCGAGGACTGGCGCCAGCCCGGCGCGATCCGCGCGGACCTGCTCGCCGGTCTGACCGGCGCCGTGGTGGTGCTGCCGCAGGGCGTGGCCTTCGCCACGCTGGCCGGCCTGCCGCCGCAGGTCGGGCTGTACGCGGCCATGCTGCCGTGCGTGGTGGCGGCGTTCTTCGGCTCCAGCCGGCTCATGGTGACCGGGCCGGCCAACGCCATCTCGCTGACCACCCTCGCGTTGCTGGCGCCCCTGGCTGCGCCCTTTTCCGAGCGCTACGTGGAGCTGGCCATCACGCTGGCCTTCCTCGTGGGTGTGATGCAGCTCGCGCTCGGCCTGGCCCGCGCCGGCACCCTCGTGGACAAGGTGCCGCATGCAGTGGTGGTGGGCTTCACTGCCGGAGCGGCGGTGCTCATCGTCAACGCGCAGCTCGGCGCGCTCCTGGGCCTGACGCTGCCGTCGGGCACGGCGGTCTGGGAAAACGTCTCGGCCGCCGCGGCGAGCCTCGCCCAGGCCCAGGCCCCGGCCTGCATCACCGCCGCGCTCACGCTGGCCACGGCGCTGCTGGCGCGGCCCTTCAACCGCATCGTGCCGTCGATGCTGGTGGCCGTGGTGGTGGGCTCCCTGGCCGCCCCGCTGCTCGGCCTGCTGCGGCCCGACTGGCCGGCGCTGCGCATGGTGGGTGCCCTGCCCGGGGCGCTGCCGCCGCTGTCGCTGCCCGACCTCGGGGTCGCCACCGTGCGCAGCCTCTTCAGCGCCACCCTGGTCATGACGCTGCTGGCGCTCACCGAGGCCAGCGCCATCGCGCGCTCGGCCGCGCGCCGTCGCGGCGACCGGCTCGACGGTAACCAGGAATTCGTCGGCCAGGGCCTGGCCAACCTCGCCGCGTCCTTCACCTCCTGCTTTCCGGTCAGCGGATCCTTCAACCGCTCGGGCGTGAACATCGAAAGCGGCGCCCGCACCCCGCTGGCGGCCGCCAGCGCCGCGGCCTTCCTGCTGCTCATCCTTGCCTTCGTCGGGCCGCTGTCGCGCCACCTGCCCCTGGCGGTCATCGCCGGGCTGCTGGTGGCCGTGGCCTGGGGCCTGGTGGACCGGCCCGAGGTGGCGCGGCTGTGGCGCGAGGGGCCGCAGTCGCGCATCCCCCTGGCGGTGACCTTCCTCACCACGGTGGCGCTGTCGCTGGAGTGGGCCATCCTGCTGGGCATCACGAGCGCGCTGCTGGTGAGCGCGTGGGCGCGCCGACGGCGCTGAGTTCGCCGGGCCGGGCAGGCGGCAGCGCCAGCGCGCTGCGGGTATGCTGCGCACCCCCATGGCCGGCATCCACATCACCGACATCGAGGCCGCCATCAACTGGTGGCGCGAGCAGCAGCCCTCTCCCGACGGCGTGACCGCCTGCGCGCCCGTGCGCGCACTGGCCGAGGTGTACGCGTTGATGGTGTACTTCAAGGAGCCGGAGTGCGACGAGGCGACCATGCCCGCGCGCGCCGCGCAGGCCTGGCTCGAGTGGTTCGCCAGCACGCAGGACACCCCCTGCATCGCCATCTGCTCCACGAGCCAGGGTGACGCCGAGTGCAAGGGCTGCGGCCGCAGCTTCGCCGAGGTGCAGGACTGGACCTCGTACACGCCCGGCCAGAAGCGTGCGGTGTGGCGCCGCATCACCCTGGAAGGCCGGGCCTGGCGCTTCAACCGCTACGCCGAGCGGGCAGCACCGGGCGGCAGCCCCGCGCCGGCCAGCCCCGCTTGACCGCCGCAACGGGCTGGCCGGCAAGCGTCCGGCGCGTGCTGGCCCTGGCCTGGCCCGTCCTGGTCGGCCAGGTGTCGGTGCTGGCCTTCGGCACCATCGACACGGTGCTGGCGGCGCGCCACGACGCCACCGACCTGGCCGCGCTGGCCATCGGCTCGGCGGCCTACATCACCGTCTTCGTCGGCTTCATGGGCATGCTGCTGTCCATCGGGCCGATCACCGGGCAGCTCTACGGCGCGGGCGACCTGCTCCAGGCCGGCAGGCAGCTGCACCAGGGCGTGTGGCTGGCACTCCTCCTGTCGCTGGGCGGCAGCGCGCTGCTGGCCTTTCCGCAGCCCTTCCTTGGCCTGGCCCAGGTCACGCCCGAAGTCGAGCACAAGGTGCGCGGCTACCTGCTGGCGCTGGCGTGTTCGCTGCCGGCCTCGCTGCTGTTCACCGTGTACCGCGGCTTCAACACCGCCGTCTCGCGGCCCAAGGCGGTGATGGCGCTGCAGCTGTCGGGGCTGGCGCTGAAGGTGCCGCTGTCCGCGGCGCTGGTGTTCGGCGTGCCGGCGCTGCATGTCCCCGAGCTTGGCGTGCTGGGCTGCGGCGTGGCCACCGCGGTGGCGATGTGGGCCCAGGCGGGCGCCGCCTTCCTCGTGCTGCGCCGCGACCCCTTCTACCGGCCCTTCGGGATCGGCGGGCGCGGGCTCGAGGCGCCGGACCGCCGCATGCTGGGTGCCTTGCTGCGGCTGGGCGTGCCCATGGGCGCGACAACCCTCGTGGAGGTCTCCGCCTTCACCTTCATGGCCTTCTTCATCGCCCGCTTCGGCACCGAGGCCACGGCCGGACACCAGATCGCCGTGAACCTCGTGGTGCTGCTGTTCATGGTGCCGATGTCGCTGTCCAGCGCCACGGCTACCCTCGTGGCGCAACGCCTGGGCGCGCGCGACCTGCCCGACGCCCGGCGCCTGGTCCGCCACGGCCTGGTGCTGACGGTGATGCTGGCGCTGGCCTGCGGCGGCACCGTCTACGGCCTGCGCGAGGCTCTGGTGGGGCTGTACTCGCGCAGCCCGGCCGTCATCCAGGCCGCGGTGCCGCTGCTGGCCTGGGTAGCCCTGTTCCACCTGGCCGACGCGCTTCAGACCTTCGCCGGCTCGGTGCTGCGCGCCTGGCGCATCGCCACCGTGACGCTGGTGGTCAATGTGGGGGCGCTGTGGGGCGTGGGGCTGGCTGGCGGGTGGATGCTGGCCTTCGGCAGCGGCCCCTTCGGCGCGGCCCCGGCGCTGCGCGGCGCGCCGGGCTTCTGGGCGGCGGCCACCGCCGGGCTCGTGGTGGCGGCCGTCATCCTGTGCAGCTACCTGGCCTGGATGCTCGCGCGCCAGGCCCGGCCGCAGCCCGGTTCGGTCAGCCCGGCAGCTCCAGGCTGAAACAGCTGCCGCCCCCGGGGCGGGCCTCGCAACGTGCCTGCCCGCCGTGCCGACGCGCGATCTGCTGCACGAGCGACAGCCCCAGCCCCACCCCGCCCTCGTGCTCGGCGTGCCCGGGCAGGCGGCAGAAGGGCTCGAAGATGCGCTCGCGCCAGGCCTCGGGCACCCCGGGACCGCGGTCGCACACACGCAGCAGCACGTGCCCCGAGCCTGGCACCGCGGTGCGGCGGAGCTCCACCCCCACCTCGTCGCCGCCATAGCGGCGGGCGTTCTCCAGCAGGTTGCGGCAGGCCCGGCGCAGCAGCCGCTCGTCGCCCCGCACGGTGAAGGACGCCTGCGCGGCATCCGCAGGCAGGCTCACTCCGGCCTGGATGCGCTCGGCTTCCTCGCGCGCCACGCGGGCCAGGTCCACCTCCTCGAAGCGCGCGCCGTCGGCGCCGGCATCCAGGCGGCTGGCCAGCAGCACCTCCTCCACGAGGGTGTCGAGTTCGGCGATGTTGCGGTGGATCTCGCGGCGCAGGTTGTCGCGCTGGGCCCCGGAGGCGTCGTCCAGCAGCGACACCGCCATCTTCAGCCGCGCCAGCGGCGAGCGCAGCTCGTGGCTCGCGTTGGCCAGCAGGGCCTGGTTCGAGCGCAGCAGGTCCTGCACCTGGGCAGCGGCCCGGTTGAAGGCCGCCGCCAGCGCGGCGACCTCGTCACGACCGTCTTCGGGCACGCGCTGGTTCAGGGCACCGGCCCCGAAGGCCTCCACGCCCTGCTTGAGGGTTTCCAGGCGCCGCGTGAGATGGCGCACCACCGGCCAGGCCCCCCCGGCCACGGCCAGGAAGAGGACGGCCAGCAGCAGCACCAGGCCGGCGCCGGGCGGCAGCCCCGGCAGAGACAGCTGCAGCCTCTCCAGCGCGCCGTCGGCCACCCGGCCCACCGGGCCCTCGAACCCGCCGGGGCCCCCGGGGCCGCCCGGACCCGGCCCACCACCTGGGCCGCCTGGGCCCGGCCCACCTCCTGAGCCGCCCCGGCGCATGGCCGGGCCGCGCGCGATCCACAGCGTGCGGCCATCGTCCAGCCGGATGGCGATGCCGCGGCGCACCCCGGGCGGGGCGTCGGCCTCGCGCCGCAGGAAGGAGTCGGACGCGCCGATGCGCTGGCCGGCCGCATCGTCCAGAGCCAGGGGCATACGCAGCCGCTGCGACCACTCGCGCAAGGCGGCGGCCTGATCGTCACGCGGCGCATCGGCCGGTGGCAGCGAGCGCTGCAGCAGGTCGCCCCAGGCCTCGGCCCGGCTCTGCGCGGCCGATTCCACGCGCTCGCGCTCCTGCACCACGTGGCGCTGCACGAGCCAGCCCGACACCAGCGCGAAGGCCGCCAGCACCGACACCACGGTGAGCCAGATCCGCAGGTACAGCGAACGCACGGCAGGCCCGGCAGGCAGGGAGGAAGGCTCAGCGGCGCGCCGCCGGGCGCGCGGGCTCCACGACGACAGCCACCGCGGCGTCGGCGTCGAGCTGATCCTGTCGACGGGCAAAGACATAGCCCGAGCCGCGCACGGTCAGCACGCGGCGGGGGTTCTTCGGATCGTCCTCGATGACGGCGCGGATGCGGGAGATGTGCACGTCGATGCTGCGGTCGAAGGCCTCCAGCGGGTGGCCCTTGAGGGCGTCCATGATCTGGTCGCGGCTGAGCACCCGCCCGCTGGCGCGCGCCAGCACCACGAGCAACTCGAACTGGTGCCCGGTGAGGTCGCAGGGCCGCCCGTCCAGCCGCGCCTGGCGCGCCCCCAGGTCGATGACCAGGCGGCCGAACTCCAGCAGGTCGTCAGCGCCGGAACCGGACGCGGCCCGGCGCAGCAGCGCCTTGATGCGCGCCAGCAGCTCGCGCGGCTCGAAGGGCTTGGCCAGGTAGTCGTCGGCCCCAATCTCCAGGCCAAGGATGCGGTCCATCGGCTCGCCGCGGGCGCTGAGCATCAGCAGCGGCAGGCGCCGCGTGCGCGGCTCGGCGCGCAGCTCGCGGGCAAGGTCCATGCCGTCGCCATCGGGGAGCATCAGGTCGAGCACGAGGCCGTCGAAGGCCTCGCGCTTGAGCAGCTCCCGCCCGGCGCGCAAGGTCGCCGCCGCCTCGACGGCGAAGCCGTGGCTGCGCAAGAACTCGCCGACCATCGCGCACAGGCGCTGGTCGTCGTCGATCAGCAGCAGGCGGCTCGTCATCGAAGCAGGCAACGCCCCGGAAGCCCGCTCAGGAGCGACCCGGCACCAGCGCCTCGCGCTCCTTGCGGTGGCGCTCGCGCATCTCGTTGCCGCGCTTGCGCAGGTCGGCGAGCTGGCGGCGCTGCTCGGGGGTGAGCACCTTGGCCACTTCCACCATTGCCTGCATCCGGCGCTTGCTCATCTGGTCATGCTGCGCCAGCATCTTCTGGCGAAGCGCCTCGGCTGCAGCGGCGTCGACATTGGGCTGCGAGAAGATCTGGCTGGCCTCGGCCTTCAGCGCCTGGCGCGCCTGGCGCTGGCCCTGCATGTCCTTGCGCGCGGCGTCCATGATCTGGCGGATCTGGTTGCGCTGCTCGGGCGTGGCCTTGATGGCGTCAAGCATGCGGGGCGACATCCCCATGCCGCCGCGGCCGCCCTCGTGCGGGCCGTGGTGCATGCCGCCGCCGTCATGCATGCGCGGGCCGCCGCGCATGCCACCGGGGCCACCGGGGCCGCCCGGGCCTTGCTGGGCCATCGCCGGCAGCGCCAGCGACGCGGCCAGCACCACCGCGACGCCCGCGGCCAGCCTGGAAAGGGAGTGAGGCTTCATGTTCATCGTGGGCTCTCCTGGTGAGGAATGATCGATGAAGGCATGTTGCAGGGCGTGCTTGTCGGCCCCATGCCGGCCCGGTAAAGATCTGTGAACCCGCGCCCTCAGCGGGCCGGCTCGATGCGAACCAGGCGGCGCTGCAGGTTGAAACCACGCTGGGCACTGACCAGGTCCAGGCGCATGAGCACGCCACTGGCCCGGTCGACCACCATCACGCCGTCCATCCGGGTGCTGGCGTCGCCCCGCTGCGCGTCACCGAAGAGCTCGATCACGGCCACGTCGAAGCGCCGCGCCGCCAGGGTCTGCGGCCCCACCGCCACCACCTGGCCACGCACGCGCGCGCGCACCCCCGGCTCCTCCGGCAGACTCATCTCTCCGCCCACCACCTGCCCGAGTGTCAGGTCGTGCTTGAGCAGGTGCGGCCACTTCAGGAAGCCGGGCGGGGCGGCCGTCACGTTGCCCGCGAAGTCCTGTGCCCACGCGCCGCCGGCCGGGGTGCCGGGCTCGGCGCCGGGCTCCTGCTCGAACTCCAGGGCGTCGCGCCGCAGGGCCTGCAGGCGCAGGACGATCTCGCGCCCGGGGCGGCGTGCATCGAGCCGCTCCTCGTACACCAGACGCTCGCCCAGCGCCACGGGCAGCGCCGCCGCCTCGCGCGCGGGCAGGTCCGCGCCCGAGTTCGGGCACTGCCGGCCCACCGCCACGGCCTGCAGGATGTCGAAACGCCCCTTCAGTCGGCCGAGCTCCTGCGCTTCCACCCCGGGCTGGCGCATCGTCAGCAGCGCCGGCCAGAACACGGTCAGGCCCACGCCCAGGGCAATGATGTTGTGCCCGCCCCGCTCGTCCACCGAGTAGGCCACCTCGGCGGCGCGGCGCTGCACGCGCAGGGCCTCGGCATCGAGCCGGTCGCAGTCCCAGCCGGCAAAGTCAGCCGGGTTCGTGCTCTGTGGCGGCACATCCTGCGAACGCGTGGCGCAGCCGCCGGCCAGCAGGCTGGCGCACAGGAGCAGGATGAGCGGAGTGGACCGTGGCATGAAGAGCGACGCCCGCCTGCGGCAGGCCAGGCAAGTCAGGTGAAAGCGCACCATCGAGTGTAGGGGAGCAGGACGGGCCGGTGGGCAGGGGCATCGGCAGTTCGGGCTTGCCCTAGGGGTGGGCGGGGAGGGCCCGCCCCTAGACTCCGCGGATCCCCGTTACAGGAGCCCTTGCATGCGCCTTCGAACCACCCTGCTGGCCGGCCTCGCGCTGGCCGCCACCACCGCCTTCGCGCAGGCCCCCGTCAAGATCGGCTTCATGGCCGAGCTCTCCGGCCCCCAGGGCGCCCTCGGCCAGGACCAGTACGACGCCTTCATGATGGT
Source organism: Rubrivivax sp. (assembly GCA_049318345.1). Lineage (GTDB taxonomy): Bacteria > Pseudomonadota > Gammaproteobacteria > Burkholderiales > Burkholderiaceae_C > Rubrivivax. The sequence goes on from JBMOGN010000019.1 coordinate 25,998, forward strand.
CGTCGAGCGCAACGGCGGCAAGCTCG
>JBMOGN010000020.1:0-26019 GCA_049318345.1 Rubrivivax sp.
CGGCTACACCCTCGTGGTGGGCCTGCGCTCGTGGGAGCTGGCCGCCTTCACGGGCCTGCGGCGCGAGACTGCGGCCGCGCCGCGCCCGGCCTACCAGAAGGGGCCGAGGAAGACGTAGGCGGCGCGCCCGCCGCGGTGGGTAGCGCCGAAGGCGAAATACAACGGGCCGAAGCGGGTGTCCACCGAGACGAAGGCGCTGCCCGCCTGCTTCAGTTCCTCCAGCTGCCGGCTCTGGCCGGGCGGGAACACGCCGCCGAGCTCCAGGGAGAAACCGGCGCGCACGGCCGCGCCCAGGCCCAGCGGCATGCGCGCCACCGGCACGCCCATGACGACGCGGCCGAGCAGGCTGGTCTGGCCGACCACCGACCCGATGGGCGTGCCCGACAGGCGCCAGAAGCCCCCGAGCGCCAGCGGCGCGTAGCCCTCCACGGCGTGCGAGGCATCCACGTAGGCGTGCCCGCCCCAGTTGCCCAGCCGAAAGCCCAGGAGCGCACCAAACTCGGCCTCGGCGCCCTGCACCAGGCCAGACAGGCTCCCCGAGCGCAGGGTGGCCTGTACAAGCGCGCCCCGGGTGGGGAAGGCCATGGAGTCCAGGGTGTCCAGGCGCAGCCGCAAGAAGGCCTGCTGGGCAGAGGTGGACCCCGGCCCGAGCGCGGCGTCCCGGCTCAGCAGCGGGACGGCCCGTGCGCGGAAACGCTCCAATCCGAGCTGCAGGTCGCCCACGCGCCCCAGCGACACCCCGACCGCCACGCTCCACCAGTAGCCCGACACGCCCAGCCGTGCCAGCCGCTCGCCGTTCTCGTAGACATCCTGGGCCTGCGCGTCGCGCCGCCAGGACGCCACGCCGAAGACCGGGCTGCCCGCCCCCAGGGGCTGCCACCACTCGCCCATGAGCGTGGTGCGCGAGCCCAGCCGCAGCAGCGCGCGCAACTCTCCGCCCCAGGCGTTGAGGTGGCTGAAGGTGCTCAGCGCCGTGACGGCGAAGCTGGTCGCGTCCTCCCGGCTGCCCTGCTCGGTCTGCATCTCCAGGCCCAGGCGCAGCGGGTTCTGCCGCCACGGGGCCTCCACGGGCACGAGGATCATCGCCCGGCCGTCGGGCAGCAACGAGGATTGCACGCCCACGCGCTCGAAGTCGCCGCTGGCGTACAGGCGGTCGGCCGCCTCGCGCGCCCGCTCGGCGTCCACCGTCTGGCCGAGTCGCACCCCGGCGGCGGCAGCCAGCAGCTCGGCGCTGGCCCGGCCGGTGGGGCGCACCAGCAGCCGCCCCTGGAGCTCGGCACCGGCCAGGGCCTGGCTCTGGCCGGCGCGCGCCTGCTCGACGGCCTGCCAGGCGCCGTCCTGCACGCCGAGTGCGGCCAGGCGGCCGGCCAGGGCCCGCGCCGCGGCTTCGCCGGCCGCGATCGCGCGCGGCGCGCCGGTGGCCAGCTCGCTGGCATCCAGCCCGGCCAGGTCGGGCTGGATGAGGATGTCGCCGGGCTGCAGCTCGCGCAGCGAACGCTGCGCGTTCTGCTCGGTGAGCACGTTGATCATCTGCTGCGCCACGCTCAGCGCGCTGCCGAACTCGCGCAGGTGATCCACCGGGGTACCCACGTTGACCACGATGAGCACCTGGGCCCCCAGGCCGCGCGCCAGGTCCACGGGCACGTTGCGCACGAGCCCGCCGTCCACGAGCAGGCGCCCGTCGCGCGCCAGCGGCGGGAACAGGCCCGGCACCGACAGCGAGGCCCGCAGCGCCGCGGCCAGCGGCTCGTCGCCCATCTCCACGAGCTCGCCTGTGCGCAGGTCGGTGGCCACCGCACGGAAAGCCAGCGCCAGACGCCCGGCCGGGCGCTGCGCCAGCCCGGGCGGCAGCAGCCGCTCCAGCGCCACCTCCAGTGCCTGGCTGCCGGCAAGCGCGGGTTGCACGTTCAGGCTTCCGCCCGGCCCCACGCCCACCTCGATGCTGGAGGGCACCTCCAGGTCCTGCTCGCGGCGGCGGAAGTCGCGCTCGCGACGCGGCGGCCGGTCGGCCAGCACCCCGTCCCAGTCGGTGTCGCGGGCGAAGCGCTCGAGCTCCTGGGCCGAGCGTCCGGCGGCATAGGCGCCGCCCACCACGGCGCCCATGCTCGTGCCCACCACGATGTCCACGGGCACGCGCAGCTCCTGCAGCACGCGCAACACGCCGATGTGGGCGAAGCCCCGGGCGCCCCCGCCGGACAGCACGAGGCCCACGCGCGGGCGGGCGGCCTCCGCACCCGGCGACGCCGTGGCCGCCGGAGCGGCCTGGGCCCAGACCGGCTGGAGCGGGCCCGCGCCGAAGAGCACCAGGGCACCCAGGCCGAGCATCGCCAGCCGCAGCGCGGGCCAGGCGGCGCGCTGGCCCTCAGCGCGCCTGTCAGCGCCCGCCGCTGACATCCATCACCGTGCCGGTCACGTAGCTCGCTTCGGCCGACAGCAGCCAGACGATCGCCGCGGCCACCTCGTCGGCCGAGCCCGCGCGGCGCATGGGCACCTGCGGGGCCAGGCGTGCCGCGCGGTCGGGCTCGCCTCCGCTGGCGTGGATGTCGGTGTCGATGATGCCCGGGCGCACGCCGTTTACACGCACGCCCTCGGCCGCCACCTCGCGCGCCAGGCCGAGCGTGAAGGTGTCGATCGCGGCCTTGCTGGCGGCGTAGTCCACGTACTGGCCCGGCGAGCCCAGCCGGGCGGCGGCCGAGCTCAGGTTGACGATCGCCCCGCCCGCGCCGCCGTGGCGCGTGCTCATGCGCTGCAGGGCCTCGCGGGCGCACAGGAACGAGCCCGTGAGGTTGATGGCCCACATGCGCTGCAGCCGCTCGGCGGACATCTCGTCCACGCGCTGCGCCACATCCACCACGCCGGCGTTGTTGACCAGGCCGCTCACGCGCCCGAGGCCCGCGTCCACGGCCGCGAAGAGGGCCGGGATGTCCTGCACCCGGCCCACATCGGCCTGCACCACGAGCGCGCGGCGGCCGGCGGCGCGCACCTGGGCGGCCACGCGCTCGGCGGCCGGGGCATCCCGGTGGTAGTTCACGGCCACGTCCCAGCCCGCCTGCGCGGCGCGCACCGCACAGGCCGCGCCGATGCCGCGGCTCGCGCCGGTGACGAGGAGGACGGGGGCGGGCGAGCCGGGCGGGGTGGCCGCTGCGGCCAGGTGGGGTGTGGAGGCGTCGGGCATGGCCGCAATGGTAGGGTCTTGCCGGGCCGGCTACAGTCCCGGGTGGTCCGCAGCGCGGGCCGACCGCGGCACCGCCTCCCGCCGCGCAGCATTCCAGGAGACCTCGCATGACGCTTTCCCGCCGCCACCTGATTGCCGCCTCCGGCGCCGCCTTCGCCCTGCCGGGCCTGGCCCTGGCCCAGGTGGAGAAGCCCAAGCTCACCATCGCCGTGGGCGGCAAGAACCTGCTGTACTACCTGCCGCTGACGATTGCCGAGCAGAAGGGCTACTTCAAGGCCGAGGGGCTGGACGTCACGATCGTGGACTTCGCCGGCGGCGCGCGCGCGCTGCAGGCGGTGGTGGGCGGCAGCGCCGACGTCGTCTCCGGCGCCTTCGAGCACACGGTGAACATGCAGCACAAGGGCCAGCGCATGCGCGCCTTTGCGCTGCAGGGCCGCGCGCCGCAGATCGTGCTCGGCGTGAGCCCGAAGACGATGGCCAACTACAAGACCGTGGCCGACCTCAAGGGCAAGAAGATCGGCGTGACCGCGCCGGGCTCCTCCACCAACGTGATGGTGAACTTCATCCTCGCCAAGGCGGGCTTGAAGCCGAGCGACGTCAGCATCATCGGCGTGGGCGCGGCGCAGGGAGCGGTGGCCGCGATGCGCTCGGGCCAGATCGACGCCATCAGCAACCTCGACCCCGTCATCACGCTGCTGCAGCGCTCGGGCGACCTGAAGATCGTCTCCGACACGCGCGTGGTGGCCGAGGCAGACAAGGTGTTCGGCGGGCCGATGCCCGCGGGCTGCCTGTACGCGCCGCAGGCCTTCATCGACAAGCACCCGGCCACCACGCAGGCTCTGGCCAATGCGATGGTGCGCGCCAGCAAGTGGATCCAGGCCGCCGGCCCGAGCGACATCATCACCGCCGTGCCCGAGAGCTTCCTGCTGGGTGACCGCGCCGTCTACATCGACGCCTTCCTCGCCGCCAAGGGCGCGCTCTCGCCCGACGGCATGATTCCCGACAAGGGTGCGGACACGGCCTTCCGCGCGCTGGCCAGCGTCGATCCGGAGATCGCCAAGGCCAAGCTGGATCTCTCTGCCGTCTACACGAACGACTTTGTGAAGAAGGCCATCGCGAAGTACCCCAAGGGCTGACGAAGGGTCGAAGGAACGCGCCATGACCGCTGCGGCCGCGCTGCGCCTGCGCGACATCAGCTGCACCTTCGTCAGCCGCGACGACCCCGGCCAGCGCTACACCGCGGTGGCCGATGTGTCGCTGGACGTGGGTGCGGGGGAGTTCGTCTCGGTGGTCGGCCCCACGGGCTGCGGCAAGAGCACGCTGCTGAACGTCGGTGCCGGACTGCTGCAGCCCAGCACCGGCTCGGTGGAGGTGTTCGGTGCGCCGCTTGCAGGCATCAACACGCGCGCGGGCTACATGTTCCAGGCCGAGAGCCTGATGCCCTGGCGCACGGCGCTGGGCAACGTGATGGCCGGGCTCGAGTTCCGCGGCGTGCCGCTGCCCGACGCCCGTGCGCAGGCCGAGGCCTGGCTCAAGCGCGTGGGGCTCGGCGGCTTCGGCGACCGCTACCCGCACCAGCTCTCCGGCGGCATGCGCAAGCGCACGAGCCTGGCGCAGACCCTTGCGCTCGACCCGGACATCATCCTCATGGACGAGCCCTTTTCAGCGCTCGATATCCAGACGCGCCAGCTGATGGAAAACGAGGTGCTCGAGCTGTGGGCGCAGAAGAAGAAGGCCGTGCTCTTCATCACCCACGACCTCGACGAAGCGATTGCCATGAGCGACCGCGTGGTGGTGCTCTCCGCCGGGCCGGCGAGCCACCCCATCGGCGAGTTCGTGATCGACCTGCCGCGCCCGCGCGACGTGGCCGAGGTGCGCACGGCCCCGCGCTTCATCGAACTGCACCAGGCCATCTGGGACGTGCTGCGCGAGGAAGTCCTCAAGGGCTACGCGCAGCAGCTCAAGGCGGCCTGAGGGAGCGCTTCGAACCATGTGGCGCCTGATCCGACCCCGCCCCGGCAACCTGCGCATCTGGCAGGTGGGGCTGCTCGTGGTGATCTTCGCCTTCTGGCACGTGATGACGGCACCGGGCCTGGTGCCGCCCTTCATGTTCGACAACGACCGCCAGGCCGCCTTCTTCTTCGGCGAGCCGGTGAAGATCGCCGCGCGCATCTGGGTCTGGTTCGTCACGGAGGCCGACATCTACCGCCACCTGGCGGTGACGCTGGCCGAGACGCTGCTGGCCTTCGGCATCGGCTCGGTGCTGGGGCTGGCCGCGGGCCTGTGGCTGGCGCTGCAGCCCATGGCCAGCGCGATCCTGGAGCCCTACATCAAGGCGCTGAACTCGATGCCGCGCATCATCCTGGCGCCCATCTTCGCGGTGTGGTTCGGCCTGGGGATCGGCTCGAAGGTGGCGCTCGGCGTCACGCTCGTCTTCTTCATCGTCTTCTTCAACGTCTACCAGGGCGTGAAGGAGGTCAGCCCGGTGGTGCTGGCCAACGCGCGCATGCTCGGCGCCGACCGCCGCGCGCTGCTGCGCCACGTGTACCTGCCGAGTGCCACGAGCTGGGTCTTCTCCAGCCTGCACACGAGCGTGGGCCTGGCCTTCGTGGGCGCGGTGGTGGGGGAGTACCTGGGCTCCAGCCAGGGCGTGGGCTACCTCATCCTGCAGGCCGAGGGCAGCTTCGACATCAACACCGTCATGGCCGGCATCCTCGTGCTCACGGCCTTTGCGCTGGTGCTCGATGCGATGGTCGGGCGCATCGAGCGGCGGCTCATGAAGTGGCAGCCGCGCGCGGGCGAGACGGAAAAGCTCTGATGCGCGTGCTGGCAGCTGCGCTGCTCGCGCTCGCGCTGCTCGGCGCGCAGGCGCTTGCCCGGGTGCACGCGCTCGAGCACCCGGCCGGGCCTGCGCCCGGCCACGCCCAGGCGCACGACGCGGACTGGGGACACGAGCAGGGCTCCGGGGCCTGCCTCCTGCTGGACGAACTCGTCTCCAGCCAGGCCCCGGGCGCTGCGGCGCCAGACGTGAGCGCGCCTGCGCCCGGGCGGGCGGCGCATGTCGTCTCGCGCAGCAGCCTGCCGGCGGCTGCGCCCACCCGCGCCTACCTGGCGCGCGCTCCCCCCGCGCACTGAAGGGTCCCGTTCATGGCGGCCGGCCAGTCCGGCCGCCGATCCTTCGCGTTTGCGCGCCCTGCGGCCTCCCGGTGGGCGCGGGAGACTGTATTCATGAGAGCCCTTCTTCTGGCGGCGCTGGCCGCCGCGAGCCCCTCTTCCTGGGCGCAATCCGCGCCCCAGACCGTCATCGTCACCGGCAACCCGCTGGGCTCGGGCGAGACCGCCACGCCCGCCAGCGCGCTCGGCGGCAACGCCCTGGCGCTGCGCCGCGCCGCGACGCTGGCCGAGACGCTGGACGGCCTGCCCGGCGTGGCCGCCACCTGGTTCGGCCCGAACGCCAACCGGCCCGTCATCCGCGGGCAGGACGGCGACCGCATCCGGCTGCTGAGCAACGCGGGCGCCTCGCTGGATGCCTCGGGCCTGAGCTTCGACCACGCGGTGCCGCTGGAGCCGCTCGTGATCGAACGCATCGAGGTGCTGCGCGGGCCGGCGGCGCTGCTGTATGGCGGCGGGGCCATCGGCGGCGTGGTCAACGCCCTGGACAACCGCATCCCGAAGTCCCCGCTTGCCGAGGTCGCCGGCGCGGTGGAGACGCGCCTGGGCGGCGCCGCGCAGGAGCGCGCCGTCTCCGCGCTGCTGGAAGGCGGCGCGCAGGGCCTGTCCTGGCACGCAGACGCCTTCGCGCGGCGCAGCGGCGACCTGCGGGTGCCCGCCTTCGAGCCGCCCGTCGAGGACGGGGGCGGGGGCAGTGACACACGCCGCCGGGTGGTCAATTCGGCCAGCCGCGCCGAGGGCGGGGCGCTCGGGGTATCGCGGGCCTGGCGCGACGGCCATGCGGGCGTGAGCATCGAGACCTTCGGCCAGGTATACGGCGTCGTGGCCGAGGACGACATCACGATCCGCATGCGTCGCGAGCGCCTGGCCGCCGCCGGCGAGGTGCGCGCCCTGGCGGGCTGGGTCTCGACGGTGCGCGGGCACGTGGCGGCCACCGACTACCGCCACGAGGAAGTCGAGTCAGGCGGCGTGATCGGCACCACCTTCGCCACACGCGGCACGGACGCCCGGCTCGAGGCGGTGCTGGCCCCGACACGCGTGGCCGGTGGTCGTCTGGACACCAGCGTCGGGCTGCAGGCCGAGTCCGCACGGTTCTCGGCGCTCGGCCAGGAGGCCTTCGTGCCGTCCACCCACACGCGCCAAACTGCCGCCTTCGTGCTCGCCCGCTGGAGCTGGGCCGCGGGCAGCCACGCCAGCGTGGGCCTGCGCGGCGAGCAGGTACAGGTGCGCTCCGAGGGCGACGCCGCCGGCGAGGCAGCCCGCTTCGGGCTGGCCGACACGCGCCGCTTCACGCCCCGCAGCGCCTCGCTCAGCGTGGTGTGGGCCGCGGCGCCTGCGTGGCAGCTCAGCGCCAGTGCCGCCGCCACCGAGCGCGCGCCCACGAGCTACGAGCTCTACGCGAACGGCCTGCACGCGGCCACCGGCACCTTCGAGCGCGGCGACCCGCAGCAGACCCTGGAGCGCGGCCGCAACCTGGACCTCGCGCTGGCCTGGCGCAACGGCAGCCGGCAGCTGAAGTTATCGGCCTTCGCCAGCCGCTTTGCCCGCTACATCGCGCTGTCTCCCACCGGGGAGCCCGACTTCATCGACGACGCCGGACAGGCGCACCCCGTCTACGCCTTCCGCGGCGTGCGGGCACGGCTGCAGGGCTTCGAGGTGGAGGCGCAGTGGCCGCTGCTGGACGGGCCGCGGCCCGTCGTCCTGGATGCGCGGGCCGATGCGGTGCGGGGCGTCGAGGAGCCCACGGGCGCGCCGCTGCCCCGGCTCGCGCCGCGCCGCCTGTCCGTGGGCCTGAGCGCCCATCTCGGCGCCTGGCAGGCGCGGCTGGAGGCCCGCCACGCCTGGGCGCAGCGCCGGGTGCCGGCCGACGACACGCCCACGGCCGGCTGGACGGTGCTGGACCTCGGCGCCAGCCGCGAGTTCCAGTTCATGGGCCACGCCTCGCTGCTCATCGTGAAACTCGGCAACCTCGGCCACACCCTGGCCTACAGCGCCACCACGATCGCCACCGTGCGGCCGCTGGCGCCGCTGCCCGGGCGCTCGCTGTCGGTGAGCTGGCGGGTGGGGTTCTGAACGCCCTTGCGCCTGGCCGGCCTGCGCAGCCGCGCTGCGCGAGGCCGGCGTTAGGATGGGGCCCCGAGGGTCGGGTTCAGGAGGAACGCATGGAGCGCAGGAGCCGCTGGCGGTGCGCACTGGCGGGGTGGTGCCTGGGGCTGCTGATGGCGCTGCCTGCCGGCGCGGTGGCGGCTGCCGAGCCCGAGCCGCTGGTGCTCTTCAACCGGGACATCGTCGAGCTGCGTGCCAACCTGGGTGGGCTCTCGCCTGCGCAGCGTGTGAAGCGCGCGCAGCGCCGCTTCGCAGCGCTGTCGCCCGCCGAACTGCTGCTGACCCCGCGGCTGCAGCCCGCCTCGGTCGAGGAGGCCTCGGGGCTCGTGCTCATGCTCGGGGACAAGCCGCTCTTCACGCTGCTGCCGGCCGACCTCGACCCCGAGGAGCACCTGCCCCTGGCCACGGCCGGCGAACGCGCCCGGCAGGCGGTGATGGCGGCGGCTCAGGCGCGCCGCGCGCAGTCCGAGCCCCTGGTGTGGGCCCGCGGCATCGCGGTGGTGGTGGCCGCGCTCGGCGCAGGCGCGGCCCTCGCGTGGGGGGTTGCCAGTGCGCACCGGCGGCTGCTCGAGCGTGCGCAGGCCCTCGCGCGCGGCACCCTGGCGGGTGCCTCCGTGTACCTGGGCATCCTCGGCCTGCGTCTGCTGATCGCCGGGGTCTGGGGCCTGCTGGCGCTGGCCAGCTACGGGGCCGCGATCGTGATCCTGGACGCGTTCCCGTGGAGCCTGCCCTGGGCCGATCGCCTGGCGGGCTTCGTGCGGCAGCTCGCCGGGTGGCTCGCCACCGGCGTGATGGACGCCGTGCCGGGGCTGTTCACGGTGGGGGCCGTGCTGCTGGTGGCCCGGGCGGTGCAGGAGGTGCTCGGCGCCGTGCTGCGCCACGTGCAGACGGGGCGGCTGCGCGTGCCCTTTCTCCACCCCGAGACCGTGGAAGCCACGCGGCGCGTGGTCAACCTGCTGGTGTGGGGGCTCGCGATCGCGGCGGCCTATCCCTACCTGCCTGGCGCCCAGACCGATGCCTTCAAGGGGCTGAGCGTGCTCTTCGGCCTGATGATCACGCTCGGTTCCACGGGCGTGGTGACGCAGCTCATGAGCGGGCTCGTGGTGGTGTACTCGCGCTCGCTCAAGAAGGGTGACTTCATCGCCGTCAACGGCGTGGAGGGCGTGGTCAGCGAGGTCGGGGCGCTGGCGGTGAAGGTGGTCAATATGCGCAACGAGGAGATCACCGTGCCGCACAGCGTGATGACCTCGAACAACGTCCACAACTACTCCAAGCTCGCCGGCGAGCAGGGCTCGCTCGTGTCCACCCGGGTCACGATCGGCTACGACGTGCCCTGGCGCCAGGTGCATGCGATGCTCGAGGCCGCGGCGGCCCGCACGCCGGGGCTGCGCACCGAGCCCCCGCCCTTCGCCTACCAGCGCGCGCTCAGCGACTTCTACGTCGAGTACGAACTGTTCGCGCACATCGACCGGCCGCTGGACCGGGTGGCCATCGTCTCGGCGCTGCACGCGCAGATCCAGGACGAGTTCAACACCCACGGGGTGCAGATCATGTCGCCCCACTTCTACGCCCAGCCGGCCCAGCCGGTGGTCGTGCACCCCGAGAAGTGGTTCGAGCCACCGGCGCGCCGGCCGGGGACGTCGCCGTGAGGCGCGTCAGGCTGCAGCTGCCCCTCTAGGGGGCGCGAAAGAAGGACATCGGGCTGCGCGCCAAGCGCACCGCCAGGTTGACCATGGCGATGCCGACAACCCCGGCCAGCGCCCAGGGCAACGCCGTCCGCACGTCCTGCCAGCCGAGCGCAGCAAGCGCCGTGCCCACGTTGGCGCTGGAGAAGGCCACGTGCCGGATGTCCACGGGCAGCCCGGTCAGCACGCCCACGGCCCCCACGAGGCCCAGGTACATGCCGAAGAACAGGTTGCCGAGGATCGCCCCGTGGTGGGCGTCAACGTAGTCGCCGAGCCGCTGCGCGCGCTCGCCGAGCTCGAGGTATCGCGCCTGGTTGTCGAAGTAGCCCGCCACCAGCCCCGACAGGAAGAGCCCCACGCCGGCGATGGCCGCGAAGAACAGCGCCCCGCTGGCCAGCGGGTGTACCTCGGCGAGCATCTTGTGCAGCTTCTCCGGCGGAGCAACGGGCGCGCCGAACAGCGCGGCCCACCCGAGCGCGATCAGGCACGCCAGCGGAAAGGCGAGCCCCACGTTGCCGAGCACGGCCACGAACTGGATGCGCACCGTGTTCTGCGCGAGGTCGGCCAGCCGGTCCAGTCGCTTCGTGGGTGTGTCCTCCAGCTTGCTCGCGATCGCCGCGGCCGTCATCGCCGGCTGCTTGGTGGCGACCACGAACCCGAGCATGTGGATGAGGACGAAGCCCAGCCCGTAGTTCAGCCCGTAGACGACCCCGGCCGTCAGCGGCGGCAGGTGCAGCAGCGCAAGCTGCAGCTTGACCAGCGCCATGCAGGCGATGACGACGCCGCCGCCGGCCGCCGGCCGCCGCGCGCGCCATGTGCAGCCACTGCGAGCGATCCTGCGCGATGTCGTGCTCGCCATGGCGCGCGGCGTGGTCGGTGACGTTGCGCGCGAGCAGGCTCACGGTCTCGCCGATGTAGCGGCCCACCTCGTGGCGCTCCTGGGCGCTGGCGATCATCTCGCGCAGCAGCGCCCCGGCCGCCTCGCACGAGGCGGCCGCGGGCAGCGCGGCCAGCACCGCGCGCAGCCGGGACACGAGCTGGTCCATGCGGGCGCTGAGGTAGGTCAGCCGGATCGACACGCCAATCTCTCGCAGGCGCCCGCGCACGCGGGCCAGCGCCGCCTGGCACTGCTCGAGCAGCACCTCGGCGTCGCGCCACTGCTCGTGCGGCAGCGCGGCTCCGGTGGTGCGCGACTCCTCGAGGGCCGGGACAAGCAGCGCATTGAGGGCCAGGAACGGCGACTCGTGCCGCTGCAGCGCCGGGTCGGCCAGGAGCAGCTCGCGGTCGAGGGCGCAGCCCGCGAGCCGGTAGGACAGCATGCGCGCCGCCTCGGCGAGGCTGCGCCGCGAAACGGCGCAGCAGGGGTCGTCCGCCGCGGGCGCAAGTGCCTGCAGCAGGCACGCCCAGGTCTGCGGGGTCACGAGGGCGAGCCATCGGTGGTCGTGCACCTGCATGACGCGCTGCACCACCTCTTGGTAGGAGCCGCCTGCGCGAGCAGCGGTAGCAGGCGCTGCCCGACGCGGGAGGCCAGTTCCAGCACGAAGCCCTTGGCGCTGCGCAGGCCCGCCTCGGCAAAAAAGGCATGCTGGGCAGGAATGGTCAGCAGTTCGTGCACGGCCTGGCGCAGCCGCTCGACGCGAGCCGCGTCGGCGCTCAGGGCGAGCAGCCGCTGGTTGACGTGATCGGCCACCTGCTCGGGCGCCCAGTCCGCAAGCGGCCGTACAGCCGCGACCGCCTGCTCCACCGTGGAGAGAGCAGCCTCCAGCTCCCGCCTGGCGGCCCGGTCCGCTTCGGCGACCTGCAGCGGCTCCTCGGCAGCGCGACGATCGGCAACAGGCCCTAGGCTCATGGGCGGCAATGTCGCTGCGCTGGCAGCCTCCCGGCCTGACCTCAGGCCGCGTAGCGCCGCTGCCCGTCGAGCCAGGTGGAGTGGATTTTGACCGACTGGATCGCGTCCGGGGACACGGTGGTGGGGTCCTTCTCGAGCACGACGAGGTCGGCGTCCTTGCCGGGCTCCAGGCTGCCGCAGAGGTTGTCGAGGTGGCACTGCCAGGCGGCGTCGATCGTCACCGCCCGCAGGGCCTGCATGGGCGTGATGCGCTCGGCGGCGTTGAGGACTCCCCCGCCTTCGCGCATGTCGCGCAGCACGGCGTTCTGCACGCAGCGCAGTGGGTCGATCGGCGTGACGTTGTAGTCCGAGTGCAGCGAAATCCGCAGGCCGCCCTTGAGCGCGGAGCGGCAGGGATCGAGCCTGTCGGCGCGGGCCGGCCCGAGCAGCCGGTCGCGAAAGGCGCGGCCCCAGAAATGCACGTGGCCGATCAGGAAGGACGGCGAGATGCCGAGCTTCTTCATGCGCGCGATCTGGGAGTCGTGCAGGATGCTGCAGTGCTCGATGCGGTGGCGCAGCTTGTGTCCGCCCTCACCCCGCGTGCCGCGCTCGAAGGCGTCAAGCGTCACGTCGATGGCCGCGTCACCGTTGGCATGGATGCCCAGCTGCCAGCCCTCCCCGTGCGCCTCGCGCACGACCTGCTCGATCTCTTCGGGCTTGTAGTTCAGCGCGCCGCGGTTGCTGCCGCCCAGGTAGGGCTCGCGCTGGTAGCCGGTGCCGCCCTGGTTCGAGCCGTCCGACCAGGCCTTGATGCCGTTCAAGGTGAAGCGCGGCGAATGCTCCCCGGGGCGCAGCCCCATCTCGCGCCACTTCTTCATGTGCGTGGAGACGAGCATGCCCGCATAACGCACGCCCGGGTCGGTCTTCATCGCCGCCTCGATAAGGGCGATGTCGCCTTCGGCGTAGAGCCCGCCGATGCCGCAGTCGTGCAGCGCCGTGCAGCCACGCGCCGAGGCGTCGTCCAGGTCCGCGCGCAGGAAGCCCACGAACTCCGAAGGGCTCGGCTTGGGCAGCACCGACACGAAGGGCTGGAAGGCCGGCGGCTCGTCCAGGCGGCCGTTGAGCTCGCCGTCGGCGTCGCGGCCGAAGCGGGCCTGCGGCGGGTCGGGCATGTCCTTCGTCACCTTGGCCAGCTCGATGGCCTTGGAGTTGACGTAGGCCACGTGGCCGTTGGACTCCAGCACGAAGACCGGTACCTGAGGGGCAATCTGGTCGAGGTCACGGCGCGTGAGCGGCCGCCCGGGCATCAGGGACGGGTCGAGCATCTTGGCCTGCACCCACTGCCCGGGGCCTGCGGCTGCGGCGGCCTGGGCGATCTTGCGCCTCGCCTCGTCCATGTCCTTCGTCGTGAAGGGGCCCACGTCCAGCCACGGGCGCAATCCGCAGAAGTTGGAATGCATGTGCGGGTCCACGAAGCCGGGCAGCACCGTCATGTCGCCGAAATCGACGACCTGCGTGGCGCTTCCCTTCAGGCCCATCACGCCGGCCTTCGAACCCACCGCGACGATGCGGCCTCCCCGCACCGCGATGGCTTGCGCAGGCGCAGGCCGCACCGCCATGGTGTGGATGCGCTGCGCCAGGAAGATAGTGTCGGCCGGCCCCCCTGACGCGGCCGCCAGGGGCTTCGCCGCCTGCGCGGCCGCAGCGGCTGCGGACAGGCCGGGCAACCCCGTGAACAGCATGCCCGCACCGAGGCGGCGCAGCGTGTCGCGGCGCCCGCCGTAGGCGCGCATGAAGGCCATGAACTTGGGGTTGCAGTTGTTGCACATGCTCGATACCTCGAAGGCTTGTTCCGGCCGCTCGGCCACGGGATGCTAGTGTGCCCCCCGGCAGCCCTGCGGCTGCTCGGGGGCTGCCCAGGGGCTGGACGCGCCGTGCCCGGTGTCACCCGTCCGCGCCGCCGCGCCAGCCTTCACCGCGCATAGAGGTCGACCTCGGCGGTCCGCCAATTCAGGATGTCGTCGGCCTGGCGGAAGTAGAGGTACACGTAGCGGATGTCCGTGCGGCGCCCGCCCCTGAGGTTCAGGTTGGGCGTGCAGGAGCCGCCAGAGACCTTGCGGTTCAGACGCAGGTCCTGCTGGCCTTCCTTGGCAAAGATGACCCGGGCTTCGTGAAATCTCACGTCCGCCCGTCGCACGCACAGCTTGATGACCGAGTAGCGGTAGCTGCCGTAGGCGTGGATGATGTCCTTGTCCGCTCCCTTTCCGGCCTCGGCCGAACCGAGGCGCACCCACCCCTGGATGACGGCCGGCCGGTAGTAGTTGCCCGGGTTCCAGCCCTCGCCCGCGTGGCCGTTCCAGACGCCCGAGGCGTTATGGCCAGGGTTATGGCCAGGGTTGTGGTCGCCGTTGCCGGGGTTGTAGCCCCCGCCCTGGCCGGGGTGGGGGCCGCTGCCGTGCCCGGGGTTGGCCCCGCCGCTGGAGCCGGAGCCGTGGGAAGGCCTGGAGCCGGATTGGCCGGGGTTGCCGGGGTTGTACCCACTGCCACCGCCGCCGCCCGGATTGAACCCCCCACCGCCTTCGCCCCCCGCGGGTCGCCCGGGCGGACTGGCCGCCTGGGTCTGGGCCGGAGCCGGGGCCGGTGCGGGCGCCTTCACGGCGGGCTGCTCGTCGGGCTGGCCGGCCGCAGGCCGCGCCCAGCCGCTGGTGGCCAGCACCGCGAAGAGGGCCGAGGAGGCCAGGGCCACGGCCACTGGAGGTCGAGTGTGCAGACACATTGGATGAGTTCCTTCAGGAGGGCGGCCCATGCCGCGGCACGGTTCGGGGTGATCAGCCTGTGGTCTCTGCCTGGCTGAAGACGGATTTACGGCCATCAGGCTTGGGGCTGTCAACACTCGATCCCCGTGTCCGCAGACAACAGTGGCCGGACTGGGTCTCAGCGGGAAATGGAAACGAGATGGGTGTAGGTTCGCGCCTGGCTGTCCCGGCTTGCAGCGCCATCAATTGGCTGAGCAGCCCGAAGGTGGACCGGGACTCGAGGTCGTTGTCCGGGATGCTGAACCAGTGGCCGCGATGACGCACGCTGATCGCCGCATCGGGCGGTGCGGTGTCGGTGACCTCGACCCGGAACAGTCCGCCCATCACCGCCTGCCAGTCGAACTCGCTGCCGTCGGCCCTGGTCCTGCGCGTGACCTTGCCGGCGGCGACATCGCCCGCGGGAGGCACGACGCCCTGCGAAAGGTAGTTCATGATGCCGATGAGCGAGCGCGGAACGACATGGATGGCGTGCGGCCCACCGTGGCCGAGCCCGACCACCACCTTGAAACTGTGTTCCGTGGCCGAAAGGCCCAGCAGCGTCTTGAACGCCAGCGCTTCGGGGTCCTGCGTCGCATCCGGCAGGAAGGGCAACTCCAGGTGCGCACTGCCGGTGTCGCTGATCTGGCCGACGTCGATCAGCTTGCGCACCTGCAGCGAGCGCAAGTGCCGAACCGCCTGCCGGAACTCGGCGTAGACCGGCTCGTACCCCGGCGTCGGCCCGGTGGCCGAGGGGGCGTTCTTCAGGCCGTTCATCTCCTGGAACATCAAGCTCATCAGCCGCTCCAGGGACCACCCCGAGTTGGCCAGCAGCACGAGGATGTCGGGGTGCAGGAGCGTGAGCATCTGGCGCGTGAACCGCTCGCCGTCCAGCGGCGCGTAGAAGACGGTGGGCTTCTCGTTCACCGCGATCCTTCCCGCACCCAGCGTGTAGGTGTTGGCGCCCCCTTCGGGCAGGCTCGCCGACGCGCCCATCTCCCGCAGCAGCTCGACGGAGGAGGCGACCTTCTCCACGCCCAGGAAGTACAGGCTGTCGCGGTACTTCAGGCGCACGAGATTCAGCAGCAACTCCTGCTCGTTGGTCTGCTGGATCGCGACGTTGTAGTCCACGCGCGTGGTCTGGATGCTGCGTGGCCCGAGGGCGGTGCAGCCCGAGGCCATCACCAGGCAGACGCCCATCAGCAGGGCGGCAACGCGGTGCTGCAGGCGGGTCAACGGGCCCATGCGCAATCCCTGGAAGTGGTCGGCATGCGTCCGGGACGATCTGGTTGCCGCTTCGCGCGAAAGATTACCCACCACGATCCTCGACGTGGCCCGCTTCGACGGCGTGCCGGAGACAGGCGCAGGCGGCCGGCTGACCGCAGCCCGCCTCAGGAAGCCCGAAGCGTGTGCAACGCCGCACGCACGATGCTCGTCGCGTCCACCCTGAAGTGCTCACGCAGCTTCAGGCGCGTGTCGCTGCGCCCGAAGCCGTCGGTGCCCAGCGTCACATAGCGCGCACCGACGTACTCGGCGATGAGCTGCGGCCAGGCGCGCACGTAGTCGGTGGCGGCCACCACGGGCGCTGCGCCGCCCAGCAGCCGGGCCACGTGGCTCGTGCGCGGGGCGTCCAGCGGCTCGTCGCGGTCGAGTTGCTGCAGCGCGGCCGCCTCGCGCGCGAGCTCGCTGAAGCTCGTGGCGCTGTAGACCTCGCTGGCCACGCCGTGCTCGGCCGCCAGCAGCCGCGAGGCCTGCAGCACCTCGCGCAGGATCGCCCCGGAGCCCACCAGGCGCACCAGCGGCGCGGCGGAGCCTGCGGGCGCGGGCTGCACGTGCAGCCGGTACAGGCCCTTGAGCAGGTCCGCGCGCACCGCCTCGCCGGGGGGCAGGCTCGGCATCGCATAGTTCTCGTTCATCATCGTCACGTAGTGGAACTCGTCGCGCTGTTCCACCAGCATGCGCTGCATGCCGTGCTCGAGGATGAGGGCGAGCTCGCCGGCGAAGGCCGGGTCCCAGGCGATGCAGTTGGGCACCATCGAGGCGCTCACCAGGCTGGAGCCGTCCTGGTGCTGCAGCCCCTCGCCGCCGAGTGTGGTGCGCCCGGCCGTGGCGCCGAAGAGAAAGCCGCGTGCGCGCTGGTCGGCGGCTGCCCAGATGAGGTCGCCCACGCGCTGGAAGCCGAACATGGAGTAGTAGATGTACACCGGCAGCATCGGCAGCCCGTGCACGCTGTAGGAGGTGGCCGCGGCGATCCACGAGCTCAGCGCCCCGGCCTCGTGGATGCCTTCCTCGAGCAGCTGGCCGTCGCGCGTCTCGCGGTACCACAGCATCGAGTCGCGGTCCTCGGGCTCGTAGAGCTGGCCCTCGGGCGCGTAGATGCCCACCTGGCGGAAGAGGCTGGCCATGCCGAAGGTGCGCGCCTCGTCAGCCACGATGGGCACGAGGCGCGGGCCGAGCACCGGGTCCTTCAGCAGGTTGCCGAGCATGCGCACCGCGGCCATGGTCGTGCTCATCTCCTTGCCCTCGGCAGCCAGCGCGAAGGCGCCCCAGCCGGCCACATCGGGCACGGGCAGCGGCGCCGACGCGCCGTTGCGCATCGGCAGCGGCCCGCCCAGGGCCTCGCGCCGCTGGCGCATGTAGCGCAGCTCGGGGCTGTCCTCGGCAGGTCGGCAGAACCGCAGCGCCTCCACGTCCTCGTCGGACAGCGGCAGCGCGAAGCGGTCGCGGAAGGCCTTGAGCACGTGCAGGTCCAGCTTCTTGGCCTGGTGCGCCGTCATCCGGCTCTCGCCGGCGCCGCCCATGCCGAAGCCCTTCTTCGTCTTGGCCAGGATCACGGTGGGCCGGCCGCGGTGCGCACGGGCCGCGGCGAAGGCCGCGTGCAGCTTGCGCAGGTCGTGCCCGCCGCGCTTGAGGGCATCGATCTCGGCCTCGCTCATGTGGGCCACGAGCCTCTGCACCTCGGGGTCCTGGCGGAAGAAGTGCTCGACGTTGTAGGCGCCGTCGTTTGCGCCCAGGGTCTGGTACTGGCCGTCCACGGTGCGGCTGAGGGCGCGCAGCAGCACGTGGCGCGTGTCGCGCGCGAACAGCGCGTCCCAGTCGCTGCCCCACAGCACCTTGATGACGTTCCAGCCCGCGCCGGTGAACAGGGCCTCGAGCTCCTGGATGATCTGTCCGTTGCCCCGCACCGGCCCGTCCAGGCGCTGCAGGTTGCAGTTGATGATGAAGGTGAGGTTGTCCAGGCGCTCGCGCGCGGCCAGCGTGAGCCCGGAGACCGACTCGGGCTCGTCCATCTCGCCGTCGCCGAAGACGCCCCACACATGGCGCGTGGAGGTGTCGAGCAGCCCGCGCGAGCGCAGGTAGCGCATGAAGCGCGCCTGGTACACGGCGTTCAGCGGCCCCAGGCCCATCGAGCCGGTGGGGAACTGCCAGAAGTCGGGCATCAGCCACGGGTGCGGGTAGGAGCACAGCCCGCCGCCGCCCACCTCCTGCCGGTAGCGCGCGAGCTGCTGCTCGGTCAGGCGGCCTTCGAGGAAGGCGCGCGCATACACGCCCGGGGCGGAGTGCGGCTGGAAGTACACGAGGTCGCTGCGCTGGCCGTCGGCGCTGCCGCGGAAGAAGTGGTTGAAGCCGGTCTCGAAGATCTCCGCGGCCGAGGCGTAGCTCGCGATGTGCCCGCCGAGCTCGCCGTAGGCCTGGTTGGCGCGCATGACCATTGCCAGGGCGTTCCAGCGCATGAGCGCCGTCAGCCGCTCCTCCAGCGCCAGGTTGCCCGGGTAGGCGCCCTGGTGCTCCAGCGCGATGGAGTTGCGGTAGGCCGAGAAGGGCTGAACGCTGGGCACCACGCCCAGCTCGTGCGCCTGCTGCTGCAGCTGCTCCAGCAGGTACAACGCGCGCGCCGCGCCGTCGCTTTGCGCCACGGCACGCAGCGCCTCCAGCCACTCGGCGGTCTCGACGGGGTCGCTGTCGGCGGCGGACGCATGCAGCGGCCAGGTCTCGGGGACGCCCATGGGCAAGCTCCAGTGATGAGCGGAACAGGTTACCCGCACGGCCCCGGCAGATGCTGCCCGCGGGAATCGCCTGTACCCCATCTTTCGGCAGAATGTGCCGCCAACATTGTCTCTTTCAGCACGAGATGCCGACTTCAAGCCTGGACGCCATCGACCGGCGCATCCTGCAGCAGCTGCAGGCCGACGCCAAGATCAGCAACGCCGAGCTCGCGCGGCGCGTGGGGCTGTCGCCCTCGCCGTGCCTGGCGCGCGTGCGGGCGCTGGAGCGCGCCGGGGTCATCGCCCGGCACGTGACGCTGCTGGACCCGCTGAAGGTCGGGCTCGGGGTGAGCGTGTTCATCCAGGTCAGCCTGGAGCAGCAGGCCGAGCGCTCGCTCAACGCCTTCCAGGCGGCGATCTCGGTCTACCCGGAGGTGCTGGAGTGCTACCTGATGACGGGCGACGCCGACTACCTGCTGCGCGTGGTGGTGGCCGACGTGCCGGCGCTGGAGCGCTTCATCGTGGAGCGGCTGACCAAGGTGCGCGGCGTGGCCAGCATCCGCTCCAGCTTCGCGCTCAAGCAGGTGAAGTACGAGACGGCGCTGCCCCTGTGAGGGCGCGCACGCGTCGGTCGCCCATCAACCGCCCATCAGTCGCCCATCAGTCACCCAGGCCCATGACCTGCTTCAGGAAGAGCACGGTGGTGTAGAACTGGTAGTCCTGGTTCTCGCGCCGGCGAAAGCCGTGGCCCTCGTTGGCGGCGAGCAGGTACCACACCGGCGTGCCGTTGGCGCGCACGCGCCGCACGATCTGCTCGGCCTCGGTCCAGGGCACGCGCGGGTCGTTGCGCCCGTGCACCACGAGCAGCGGGCGCGTGATGCGGTGCGCATGGGCCAGCGGCGAGATGCGCTCGAGGAAGGCGCGCATCTGCGGGTCGCGCTCGTCACCGTACTCGGCGCGGCGCAGGTCGCGCCGGTAGCTCTCGGTGTGGCGCAGGAAGCTCACCAGGTCCGACACCCCCACCACATCGATGGCGCCGACGATGCGCTCGGGGTAGGTGGAGGCCACCGCCAGGCTCATGAAGCCGCCATAGGAGCCCCCGGCCACGACCACCCGGCTCGCGTCCAGGCCCGGCTGGCGCGCGATCCAGTCCAGCAAGGCGCCGATGTCCTTCACCGGGTCCTCGCGCAGCAGGCCGTTGTCCAGCTTCAGGAAGGTCTTGCCGTAGCCCGAGGAGCCGCGCACGTTGGGCTGCAGCACGGCCACGCCGAGCTCCTGCAGCAGCAGCCCGTAGCGCCCCGGGTAGCCCGCGCGGGCCTGCGACTCCGGGCCGCCGTGGATGTCCACCAGCACCGGCCGCGGCCCGGTGAAGCGCGCCGCCGGCAGGTGCAGCAGCCCGGAGATCGTGCGGCCGTCGAAACTCGGCCAGCGCACGATGCGGGCCTCGCCCGGGGCGTCGGGGCGCACCCGCGGCGCCCGCATCCAGGGCTCCAGGCGGGGCGGCCCGGCCCCGGCAGTCCAGTCCAGGGTGTGGATCTGTCCCGGGGCCTGCGCGCTGCTCACCGTGAAGGCGAGTTCCAGGCGCCGCGGATGCCAGATCGCGCCAGTGATGCTGCCCGCGGGCAGCGGCGGCAGGGCGATCTCGCGGCCGCTGGCGGCCTCCAGCAGGCGCAACTCGCTGCGCCCGTCAGCGTTCACGCGGATCGCCACCAGGCTGCCGTCGTGCGAGATCGCCGCGCCGTCCAGATCCCAGGGGATGTGGGCGGTGTCGCGCCGGGCCTGCATCGACTCCAGGTCCAGGCGCAGCAGCTCGCGGAACTCGCCGTGCTGGTCGCTGAGCAGCCACAGCGCGCGGCCATCGGGGCTGAAGTCCACGGGCCGCAGGCTGGCCGGCGCGTCACCGGGCTGCGGCAGCAGCGGGCGCAGCGCGCCGCCCTCCAGCTCGAGCAGCCACAGCCGGGCGTCGTTGATCGAGCGGCGCTGCTGCATCAGCAGGGTGCGCCCGTCGGGCGTGGTCGTCACGGCGGCCCACCCGGTGCCGGGCAACTCGGCCAGGCGCCGCCGCTGCGCGGGGCGCTGCGGGTCGAGCAGCCAGAAGGTGGTGGCGATGTCCTCGCGCGGCCCGTCCAGCGATCCGGCGTCCAGGGGCACGGCGCTGACCACGGCCACGCCCGTGCCGCGCAGCCAGGTGTGGAACTGGTGGCGCGCCCCGGGCTCGGTGAGGGCCACCTCGCGCCCGTCGGGCAGGTCGTGGCGATACAGGCGCCAGGCCTCGCTGCCGCCGCTGGCGCGCTGCAGCAGCAGGTAGCGGCCTTCCAGCGGCTCGTAGTGCGCGGCCTCGGTGGGGTCCTCGGCCGAGGTGAGGCGGTCGGCGCTGGCCATCGGCGCAGCCAGGCGCCACAGCTGCGAGACACTGCCCTGCGCCGGCCGGCGCGACACCAGCAGCTCGCGGTGCACCGGGTGCCAGTCGGCCAGCGCCGCGGCGTCGAAGCGGCTGTAGCTGCGCGACAGCGCCGCCAGGGCACGCGGCACCGGTGGCACGCCATCGGCCATCAGCCCGGGGGGCAGCGGCAGGTAGGCGTCCTGGTTCGCGGCGGCAGCCGCGGGGGAGGGCTGCGCCCCGGCAGGGGACGCCGCGGCGAGCAGCACCAGGGCAGCCCCGGCGGCCCAGGCAACTCGAGCAGCCCGAGCCGCACGCGTGGCCAGCGGGAGAAGGCGGTCGAGGGGCATGGGCGCATTGTGAACGGCCGTGCCGTACGCGTATGGGCGCAGGCTGCACACTCTCGCCCGGGTGAGGCGGCCGCGCCGCCTCGCCGCTGACCCCTGCAAGCCCTCCCCCCTGCATGTCCATGGCCCCCCATCGCGACGATATCGAAGACAGCAACTGCAGCGCCAACCCGAGCATCCACGAGGCCAGCGCGCCCTCGCGCCGCATCGTGCTGCGCGGCACGGCGGCCGCCACGCTGGCCGCCTGGCTGGCACCCCTGGGGGGCTGCGCCGCGGCGGGCAGCCCGGGCGCAACGGCCGCGTCCTCGGCAGCGGCGGCCTCCCTGGGCTTCGGCAGCGTGCCCGTGGGTCAGGGCGACCGGCTCGTCGTGCCCGAGGGCTACGTGGCCAGCGCCATTGCGCAGTGGGGCGAGCCGGTGGGCGTGCCCGGGAACATGCCGCCCTTCAAGCCCGATGCGAGCAACACCGCCGCCGAGCAGGCGGTGCAGCTGGGCATGCACCACGACGGCCTGCACTACTACCCGCTGGACGGTTCGCGCCGCGGGCTGCTCGCCATGAACCACGAGTACACCGACGACGGGCTGCTGCACCCCGGCGGCATGAGCCCGTGGACAGCCGACAAGGTGCGCAAGAGCCAGAACGCGCACGGCCTGGCCGTGGTGGAGGTGGAGCTGCGCGGCGACACCTGGCAGATGGTGCGCCCGTCCCGGTACGCGCGGCGCGTGACGATGCACACGCCCTTCGAGGTCGGCGGCCCGGCGCGCGGCCACGCGATGATGAAAACCGCTGCCGACCCCTCGGGCACGCGCGTGCTGGGCACGCTGAACAACTGCGCCAGCGGCAAGACCCCGTGGGGCACGTACCTGTCGGGCGAGGAGAACTGGGCCGGCTACTTCAGCGGCAGCGAGCGGCCCACGCCGCACGAGCGGCGCTGGGGCATCCGCAAGACCGGCTGGTACCGCTGGGCCGAGCACGACGCGCGCTTCGACGCGGTGAAGAACCCCAACGAGCCCAACCGCTTCGGCTGGATCGTCGAGCTCGACCCGATGGACCCGACGAGCACCCCCGTCAAGCGCACGGCGCTGGGGCGCGCCGCGCACGAGGGGGCGTGGGTGGCGGTGACGAGGTCGGCTCGCGCCGTCGTCTACTCCGGCGAGGACGCGCGCTTCGAATACATCTACCGCTTCGTCAGCCGCGACACGATCCGCCCGGCGGGCAACGGCCTGACGGCCGCGCAGGCCAACCGCGAGCTGCTCGATCACGGCACGCTGTACGTGGCACGTTTCGACGCCGACGGCACCGGCCGCTGGCTGCCGATGGTGCACGGGCAAGGCCCGCTGACCGCAGCCAACGGCTTTGCCGACCAGGCCGAGGTGCTGATCAAGGCTCGCCAGGCAGCCGACCTGCTGGGCGCCACCAAGATGGATCGCCCGGAGTGGCTGGCCATCAACGAGCACGACCGCTGGGTCTACTGCACGCTGACGAACAACTCCGCGCGCGGTGCCAGCGACCAGCCTGGCGTGGACGCCGCCAACCCGCGCGCCAACAACACCTTCGGCCACATCATCCGCTGGCGCGAGGCGGGCGACTTCGATGGCGAGACTTTCGAGTGGAACCACCTGGTGCTGTGTGGCGACCCCGCCAACGAGCGCGCAGAAGCCCAGGGCAACATCCGCGGCGACCTCTACGGCTGCCCGGACGGCATCACCTTCGACGCGCGCGGCGTGCTCTGGATCCAGACCGACGTGTCCAGCGCCGCGATGCACCAGGGCGAGCTGGCCCGCGTGGGCAACAACCAGATGCTCGCCTGCGACCCCGCCACCGGCCAGACCCGGCGCTTTCTCACCGGCCCCACCGGCAGCGAAATCACGGGCCTGACCTGGACGCCCGACGGGCGCACGATGTTCCTGAACATCCAGCACCCGGGCGAGACCCCGAGCGACCGCAGCGACCCGACCCAGCCGCGCCGCTTCTCGAACTGGCCCGACTACCGCGCCGACGGGCGCCCGCGCTCGGC
This sequence comes from Rubrivivax sp., assembly GCA_049318345.1. GTDB lineage: Bacteria > Pseudomonadota > Gammaproteobacteria > Burkholderiales > Burkholderiaceae_C > Rubrivivax. The sequence continues at coordinate 23,488 of JBMOGN010000020.1, forward strand.
CACCGTGGTGGTGCGCCGCCGCGACGGCGGGGTGATCGGCAGCTGAGCACGGCCGCCCGTGCACAGCAGACGGCCGCGGCGGCCCGCTGCTACCAGGTCCCGGCCGACGAGCGCGTGAGGTCAGCCTCGACGGTGTAGTCGACCTTGCCCTGCTTCTGCCAGGGCCCCATCATCTTGGAGGCCGAGATCCACTCGTCGGCCGTGGCGGCGCTGCGGCAGTTCCTGCCCTCTGGGGTGGCCAGGTCGATCGAGGGCATGCCCTGCGGCCCGCCGCTGGAGCACATCCACCACAACGTGGTGCCAGGCTGGATCTCCGGGAAGAAGGCCTTGTAGATGAGGTTCTGCCCGAACCGCACCTCGGTCTGGCCAGCAAGGGCGCCTGCGTAGTGGACGAACCGGCACATCAGGTAGTTGCAGTCCACGTCCATCAGCCGCACGGCCACCGTGGAGCCTGTGGTCGACTTCCACACACCGGCCTGTACCCCTGTGCCCCGGGCCGACTGCGTGAAGGTGCGCAGCGCGAAGGTGACATCGGCGCCCTTCAGCGGGGTGGGCTTGTTGGGATAGGCCACGTATTCCTGCACCCGCCAGCCCTTGCGCAGTTCGCTGACGGACTTCGCGTTGCCGCTGACCTGATCGTCGGGCAGCAGGCTGTTGCGGCCGGAGACGCCGTTGGCCATCACGCTCACGGCCAGGCCCACCTTCGGCCGGTCCTGAGGCTGGCTGTCGGACATGCCCGAGGCATTGAGCAGGATCTTGGGGTTCAGGCCCGCCAGCACGCCGCCCAGGGAGGCCAGGTCCCACAGCGGCGGGGTCTTCTGGCTGGAGCGGGCCTGCCGGTTGATGTTCAGGCGCGGGTTCGTGTACAGGGCCGACATGTCGTGGCGGACGATGTGTTCGGAGGCGTTGACCTGCGCCAGTTTCTCGTCATGGAACAGGAAGACCGACTGCGCCTGGCTGGCGCCGGACAGGGCTGCGGCGAACAAGGCGGCGGCCAGGTGGGGGAGGCGGCGGGTGAAGGCGTGAGGCATGGCGTGCTCCAGGGTGAGGAGACCGAGTGGCCCGGGACTGCGGACCAATGCGGCCACGAATCGATAAACACACAAGATTGTGTGACAATCGAAGCCAACCCAGCCAGACCCGTTGTCCCCCCGAAAGCCGGGGGACATGTGCAAGATCCTTCACGAATGCGCTCAGCGCGCCGTGGGCATCGCGAACTCCGCGCCCTTGCCGATCGAGTCGGGCCAGCGCTGCATCACGCTCTTTTGCTTCGTGTAGAAGCGCACGCCCTCCTCGCCGTAGGCGTGCATGTCGCCGAAGAGGCTCCTCTTCCAGCCGCCAAAGCCGTGCCAGGCCATGGGCACGGGGATGGGCACGTTGATGCCCACCATGCCCACCTGGATGCGGCGCGCGAACTCGCGCGCCACGCCGCCGTCGCCCGTGAAGCAGGCCACGCCGTTGCCGTACTCGTGCGCGTTGACCAGCGCCACCGCCTCGGCGAAGTCCTTCACCCGCACGCAGGCGAGCACGGGGCCGAAGATCTCCTCGCGGTAGATGCGCATGTCGGGCCGCACGTGGTCGAAGAGCGTGCCGCCGGTGAAGAAGCCGCCCTCCCGGCCGGGCACGGTGTGGCCGCGGCCGTCCACCACGAGCGTGGCGCCCTCGGCCACGCCCACGCCGATGTAGCCCTCGATGCGGTCGCGTGCCTCGCGGGTGACGATGGGGCCCATCTCCGCGTCGAGCTCCATCCCGTCCTTGACCTTCAGCGTGCGCGCGCGCTCGGCCAGCAGCGGCACGATGCGCTCGGCCACGTCGCCCACCAGCACCGCCACCGAGATCGCCATGCAGCGCTCGCCGGCCGAGCCGTAGGCGCTGCCGATGAGCGCGTCCACGGCCTGGTCCAGGTCCGCGTCGGGCATCACCACCATGTGGTTCTTCGCGCCGCCCAGGGCCTGCACGCGCTTGCCATGGTGCGCGCCGGTCTCGTAGATGTACTGTGCAATCGGGGTGGAGCCGACGAAGGACACGGCCTTCACATCCGGGTGCGCCAGCAGCGCATCCACCGCCACCTTGTCGCCCTGCACCACGTTGAAGACGCCATCGGGCAGGCCGGCCTGCTTGAGCAGCTGCGCCATGAAGATCGCCGCGCTCGGGTCGCGCTCGCTGGGCTTGAGCACGAAGGCGTTGCCGCAGGCCAGCGCCACCGGGAACATCCAGCACGGCACCATGCAGGGGAAATTGAAGGGCGTGATGCCGGCCACCACGCCCAGGGGCTGGCGCAGGGTCCAGTTGTCGATGCCGGTGGAGACCTGGTCGGTGAAGTCGCCCTTGAGCAGCTGCGGGATGCCGCAGGCGAACTCCACGATGTCGATGCCGCGCATGACCTCGCCCTGCGCGTCGGTGAAGACCTTGCCGTGCTCGGCGGTGATCATGGCCGCCAGGGTGTCGCGGTGCTGGTTGAGCAGCGCCAGGAAGGCGTTGATGACGCGGGCGCGGCGGATGGGCGGGGTGTCGGCCCAGGCCGGCTGCGCC
>JBMOGN010000021.1:0-25206 GCA_049318345.1 Rubrivivax sp.
TGATCATCGCCGAGGCCTACCGCGACGCGCAGAAGATCAAGGGCGAAGGCGACGCGAAGGCGTCGGCCCTGTACGCCGACGCCTTCGGCCGGGATCCGCAGTTCGCGCAGTTCTACCGCAGCCTCGAGGCCTACCGCGCGAGCTTCCGCAATCGCACCGACATGATGGTGGTCGATCCGAGCACGGACTTCTTCCGCGCCATGCGCGGCCCGGGCTCGGGAGGTGGGGCGCCTGCTCCGGCTGCGCCAGCCGCCACGGCGCCGCGCAAGTAGGCGGGGGCAGGGTGCCCGACTGGCTGCTCGGGGCCGTGGCCCTGGCGCTCGTCTTCGAGGGCCTGCTGCCCTTTCTCGCGCCGGGTGCCTGGCGCGAGTGGGTCAGCAGGATGGCGGCCCTCACCGATGGGCAGATCCGCTTCATCGGGCTGGCCAGCCTGCTGACTGGCGCCGGATTGCTCGTCTGGTCGCGAATGTGAGCCGCGCGGCCGCGGCGCGGCGGCATCGGGCCGGTACAATGCCCCTTTCAACGCGGTGCTGTTTTCCATGTCCAGAGCCTGGCTGCTGCCGGAGCACCTTGCCGATGCCCTGCCTGCCGAGGCGCGGCGCATGGAAACGCTCAGGCGCAGCCTCCTCGATCTGGCCGCCCGCCACGGTTTCGAGCATGTGGTGCCGCCGCTCCTGGAACACTTGGACTCGCTGCTGTCCGGCACCGCCGGCGAGCTTGATCTGCACACCTTCAAGCTCGTGGACCAGCTCAGCGGACGCACGCTCGGTTTGCGGGCCGATACCACGCCGCAGGCGGCCCGCATCGACGCCCATCTCCTGAATCGCCCGGGCGTGACCCGCCTGTGCTACTGCGGCCCGGTGCTGCATGCACGGCCCGAGGGGGCGACTGCCAGCCGCGAGCTCCTGCAGTTCGGCGCCGAGATCTTCGGTCACCCCGGGCTGCAGGCCGACCTCGAGGTGCAGGAGCTGGCGCTGGACGGCGTGGCGCAGGCCGTTGCCGGCCCGCTTCTCATCGACCTGGCCGATGCGCGGATTCTCCGCGGCGTGCTGGGCGGGCTGCAGCTGGACGCCTCCTTGCTGGGCGAGCTCGTCGCGGCTCTCTCCGCCAAGGACGCCCCGAGGCTCGAGTCGCTGACGTCGGGTCTGCCCGATGCGGCGCGTCTTGCGCTGGTCGAACTGGCGCGCCTGTACGGCGGGCCGGAAGTGATTGAGCGCGCGCGCAGCGTGCTGCCTCATGCCCCGCTGATCGTGCAGGCCCTGGACGACCTGACGTGGCTCGCGGCGCATCTCCACGCCGCGTTCCCGACCCTGCGGGTGGGCTTCGACCTCGCCGACATGGGGGGCTACGCCTACTACAGCGGCACCCGATTCGCGATCTACGCGGCCGGATGCCGCGCCGCACTCGCGCGGGGCGGACGCTACGATGAAGTCGGGTCGGTCTTCGGCCGCAATCGGCCTGCTGCAGGCTTCAGCCTGGATGTGCGCGCACTGGCCGCGCACATGCGCGAAGTCGGTGCGGCTGCGGCCATCCGCGCCACCTGGAGCGAAGAGCCACAGTTGCGCGAGGCCGTCCGCAGGCTGCGAGAAGCCGGCGAGTCGGTCATCTATCTGTTGCCGGGCCAGGACACCGAGTCGGGTGCACCGGCTTGCGACCGCGAACTGATCTGCACTGGCGGCCGGTGGGTCGTCCGTGCCCTCGACGCCTGCACGGCGGTCGATCACACACCGAGTTGACATGAGCCCAGAGCATCCCTTGCGCAGCGGTCGAAACGTCGTGGTCGTCGGCACCCAGTGGGGTGACGAGGGCAAGGGCAAGGTCGTGGACTGGCTGACCGACCACGCCCAGGGCGTGGTGCGCTTCCAGGGCGGCCACAACGCCGGGCATACCCTCGTCATCAAGGGGCGCAAGACGGCCCTGCAGCTCATTCCCTCCGGAATCATGCGCGAAGGGGTGGCCTGCTACATCGGCAACGGCGTGGTCGTCGACCCGACCCACCTTCTGGCCGAGATCGACAGGCTCGAGGGTATCGGCGTGGAGGTCCGCGGGCGGCTGTACATCAGCGAGTCGTGCCCGCTGATCCTGCCGTTCCACGTGGAGCTGGACAAGGCGCGCGAGATGCTGCGCGAGAGCAGCGGCAGCGGGCGCATCGGCACGACCGGCAAGGGCATCGGGCCGGCCTACGAAGACAAGGTCGCCCGGCGTGCGCTGCGTGCGCAGGACCTCAAGCACCCGGACCGCTTCGCGGCCAAGCTGCGCGAGCTGCTCGAGCTGCACAATGCCTCGCTCGTGGGGTACCTGCACGCGCCGGCGCTCGACTTCGCACCCATCTTCGATGCCGCGATGCGGGCGGCCGAGCACATCCGGCCGATGCTCGCCGACGTGGGCTATCGTCTGCATCAGAGCCATCTTCGCGCGGACAACCTCCTGTTCGAGGGCGCGCAGGGCACGCTGCTGGACATCGACCACGGCACCTACCCCTACGTGACCTCCAGCAATTGCGTGGCCGGCAACGCAGCCGCAGGTTCAGGCGTGGGGCCGCAGATGCTGCACCACGTGCTGGGCATCACCAAGGCTTACACCACGCGCGTGGGCGGCGGGCCTTTCCCGACCGAGTTGCCGATCGACGAGCCGGGCACGGTGGGACACCACCTGTCCACGGTCGGGCAGGAGCGCGGCGTGGTGACCGGGCGAGCCCGGCGCTGCGGCTGGCTCGATGCGGCCGCCCTGAAGCGTTCGATGATCATCAATGGCATCTCCGGGCTGTGCATCACCAAGCTCGACGTCCTGGACGGCCTGCCGGAGATCCTCGTGTGCACCGGCTACGAACTCGAGGGGCGCCGTGTGGACATCCTGCCGCTGGATGCCGACGAGATCGCGGCCTGCCGGCCGGTCTACGAGCGATTCGAGGGCTGGTCCGCCAGCACGGCGGGCCTGACGGACTGGGGCCAGCTGCCCGCCGCGGCACGGCGCTACCTGGAATGCGTGCAGGCGGTCATCGGCGTTCCCATCGACATGGTGTCCACGGGGCCCGACCGCGAGCACACCATCGTCCTTCGTCACCCCTTCAAGAACTGAGAGGCCCGCCATGCTGACCGACGACGGCAAGCACCTGTATGTCTCCTGGGACGACTACCACCTGCTCATCGAACGCCTGGCCCTGAAGGTCGCGGCATCGGGCTGGCAGTTCGACCAAATCCTGTGCCTGGCACGCGGCGGCATGCGCCCTGGCGACGTGCTGTCGCGCGTCTTCGACAAGCCACTGGCCATCATGTCCACCAGTTCGTACCGGGCCGACGCCGGCACGATCCAGGGTCGCCTGGACCTGGCGAAGTACATCACCATGCCCCGCGGCGAATTGGCCGGGCGCGTGCTGCTGGTGGACGATCTCGCTGACTCCGGCGTGACGCTGAAGGCGGTGGTGGATCGTCTGCGCGGCATGCCCGCAATCCAGGAACTGCGCTCCGCGGTGATCTGGGTCAAGGCCGTATCGACCTACACGCCCGAATACTTCGTCGAGATGCTGCCCACGAGCCCGTGGATCCATCAGCCCTTCGAGGAGTACGACAATCTGCGCCCCGACGGCCTGGCGCGCAAGTTCGCCGTCTGAGGCCTCAGCCATCGGCGCCCCCGGAAACCTGCAGACCCCTGGAAAGACGAAAGGGCCGGATGACCGGCCCTTGTCGGGTTGGCCTGCGAGGCGAGTGCCTCGATGCAGGCTGGTTTCTGGTGCCCAGGAGAGGACTCGAACCTCCACGGAGTTACCCGCTAGTACCTGAAACTAGTGCGTCTACCAATTCCGCCACCTGGGCTTTCAGGAGCCCGAGATTCTAGCATCATCGAAACACCGAGCAAACACACCGTGTCCAGCCCCGCCACTCCTCCCACGCTCATGAGCGAATTCGTCGGCCGCGTCGAAGGTCATCGCGACGGCCACGGCTTCGTGCGTCGCGAGGCCGACGACGCGGTCATCTACCTGGCGCCGGCCGAGATGCGCAGCGTGCTGCACGGAGACCAGGTGCGCGTGCGTGTGGTGCGGCACGATCGCAAGGGGCGGCCCGAGGGCCGGGTCCTCGACATCCTGGAGCGGCCCAGGCGGCCGCTCATCGGCCGCCTGCTGCTCGAGGGGGGGGCGTGGGTGGTGGCGCCCGAGGACCGGCGCTACGGCCAGGACATCCTGATTCCGCGCGCGGGCACCGGCACCGCCGAGGCAGGACAGGTGGTGGTGGTGGAGCTCACCGAGCCGCCCTCCATGTTCTCGCAGCCCGTGGGCCGGGTGACCGAGGTGCTCGGCGAGCTCGACGACCCGGGCATGGAGATCGAGATCGCGGTGCGCAAGTACGGCGTGCCCCATGTGTTTCCGCCCGCGGTGCAGGAGCAGGCCTCCGGTCTGCCTGACAAGGTGCGGGCCGTGGACAAGCGCCGCCGCGTCGATCTGACCGACGTGCCCCTGGTGACCATCGACGGCGAGGACGCGCGCGACTTCGACGATGCGGTGTACTGCGAGCCGTTTTCCAGCGGCCGCGGCAAGCAGGCCAGAAAGGGCTGGCGGCTCGTGGTGGCCATTGCCGATGTCAGCCACTACGTGAAGCCGGGCGAGCCGCTGGACGTGGAGGGCTACGAGCGCGCCACCTCGGTGTATTTCCCCCGTCGCGTCATTCCGATGCTGCCGGAGAAGCTCTCCAACGGCCTGTGCTCGCTGAATCCCCAGCAGGAGCGCCTGGCCCTCGTTTGCGACATGATCGTGCTCGAGGACGGTGAGGTCGAGGCCTACCAGTTCTTCAACGCCACGATCCTCTCTCACGCGCGGCTGACCTACACCGAGGTGGCCGCCATCCTGGCCAACACGCGCGGGCCCGAGGCCCACAAGCGCGGCGAGTTGGTCGGGCACCTGGTGCACCTGCACGAGGTCTACCGCGCGCTGCTGCGGCGCCGGGAACAGCGCGGCGCCGTGGACTTCGAGACCACCGAGACCCAGATCGTCTGCGACGATCTCGGGCGCATCGAGCGCATCGTGCCGCGCGTTCGCACCGAGGCGCACCGCCTGATCGAGGAGGCGATGCTCGCTGCCAATGTCTGCGCGGCGGACTTCATCAGCGGCGCCAGACACCCGGCGCTGTTCCGCGTGCACGAGGGCCCAACGCCGGAGAAGCGGCTGGCGCTGCAGAATTACCTGCGAGCGCTGGGCCTGGGGCTGACGCTGTCCGAGGAGCCGACACCGAGCGACTTCCAGGCCATCGCCCGGGCCACGCGCGACCGTGCGGATGCGGCACAGATCCACCAGATGCTGCTGCGCTCGATGCAGCAGGCCCTGTACACGCCGATGAACATGGGCCACTTCGGTCTGGCCTATCCGGCCTATGCCCACTTCACGAGCCCGATCCGGCGCTACCCGGACCTGCTCGTGCACCGCGTGATCAAGGCGCTGCTCAGCGGTCGCACCTATGGGCTCGTTCCCCCCGGGGCAAGCGCGGTGCCTGCGCCCGGGCGCAAGGGGCCGGCCCGGCCTCGGCCATCGCTGGGAGCGTCCGCCTCCGAGGACCTGGCCACCTGGGAGATCGCGGGCGCGCACACCAGTGCCTGCGAGCGGCGCGCCGACGAAGCCTCCCGAGACGTGGAGGCGTGGCTGAAGTGCCGCTTCATGCGCGAGCGCCTCGGAGAAGAGTACGCCGGCACGGTAGCGTCTGTCGCGGGCTTCGGGCTCTTCGTGGTGCTGGATGCCCTGCATGTGGAGGGCCTCGTGCACATCACCGAGCTCGGCGGCGAGTACTGGCGTTTCGACGAGGTGCGCCAGGAACTGCGGGGCGAGCGCAGCGGGATGCGCTACGCAGCGGGCTCGCGCGTACGGGTGCAGGTCAGCCGGGTCGACCTGGACGCGCGCAAGATCGACTTCAGGCTCGTGGTCGAGGAGGAAGAGCAGCGACTCCTGGCCAAGGGCCGGGCGTCCCGGCCAGCGGCGGCCGCGAAGTCGGCCCGCGAGGAACTGGCGCAGGTGAAACAGGCCGACCGCAAGGCGAAAGCGGCCGCCTCGGCTGGCCGCCGTACGTCGCCGCGGCCGGCCGGCGGCCGCAAGTCCCGCGCGGCCGAGCCTGTGGCCACCGCCCGCAAGCGAGCCCGGCGCTGAGCGCGGGCCCTGGGCACGGCGGCTAGGCTGCCGGCGCGCCGAAGCGGCGCATCTCCTCCACCAAGTCGAGTGCCCGCACTACGCCCCCGCCAGCGGACTGGGCGGCGGCGCCGTGGAGCCACACGCTGGCCACCGCCGCCGTCCACCCCATGCCGTCGCCGCCTGGGGGAGCTGTCGGCGCTTCGGCCTGGGCCCAGGTGCCCCCGATCCAGCCTGCCAGCACGTCGCCCGTCCCGCCGGTAGCCAGTGCCGCACTGCCGGTACTGTTGATCACGGGCGGGCGACCGTCGGGACTGGCGATCACCGTACCCGAGCCCTTGAGCACGACGATGGCCTGGAGATCATGGGCCAGGGCCTTCGCAGCGTTCAGGCGATCGGCCTGGACCTCGGCGGTGGTGCAACCCAGCAGACGCGCCGCTTCCAGGGGGTGAGGGGTGAGAACAGCGGGCCGACCGCCTCGGCCGCGGGCGCGCAAGAGGGCCTGCAGCGCCGGGTCCTGCGCCACGGCGTTCAGCGCGTCGGCGTCCAGCACGAGACGCGCGGCGCGAGTCAGCAAGGCGGGCATCGCTGCGCGCACGGCGAGGCCGCCCCCGCAGCCGCAGACCACCGTGGCACGCTCCAGGTCGAGCCGCCCGGGCTGCCAGGCCTGCTCGCTCCACAGCCACTCCGGCCGGTCGAGACCCAGGGGAGCAGCCGAGTGATCGAGCAGGCTCAGGTGGGTGCGCCCCGGGCCTGCTGCTAGCGCGGCGTGAGCGGCCAGCCGTGCCGCGCCGGTCATCCCGCGGGCGCCTCCCACCACCACCACGTCGCCGAAGCTGCCCTTGTGCTGGGCATGGCGCCGCGTCGGTTGCGCGGCTCGCAGATCGTCGGGGCCTGACAGCCGGGCGCAGGGCGGTGCGGCGTTGACGCTGGCGTACCCCAGGTCGTCGAACCACACTGCGCCTGCGCAGTCGCGTCCTTCGCCCGTGAACAGCCCGGGCTTGCAGGAGAGCAGACTGAGCGTGGCCTGCGCCCGTACGGTGACGCCCTCACAGGCTCGCCCCGTGTCGGGATCCAGCCCCGTGGGCAGGTCCACGCTCAGGCAGGGTGCTGCCAGGGCATTCAGTCCGTGCACGAGTTCCGCGACCCGGCCCTCGGGCGGACGGCGCGATCCCACGCCGAGCAGGGCGTCGATGCCGAGGTCGAAGCCGCCTGGCGTGCCCGCGGTGACGCGCGCCGCCTCGGCCGGGCCGTCGACGAAGCGGCATCCGGCGGCGCGGGCTCGCTCGAGGCCCTGGCGCGGCGCCTCGGCCAGGCGCTGGGGATCGGCCGCCAGGCAGATCGTCACCTCCAGCCCCAGGGCCTGCAGGTCGGCCGCCGCATGCAGGCCGTCGCCCCCGTTGCCGCCGGGGCCGCAGGCCACGAAGACGCGGCGCGCGTGCGGTGCGAGCGCACGCGCGAGCCGAGCCACGCTGCGGGCGGCGCGACGCATCAGGGCGGACTCTTCCAGTCCGGTTCGGGCACGGGCTTCGAGGGTGCGCGTGGCCTGGACATCGTGCAGCGGCCGGGGCGGACCGAAGCCGTCCACAGGCACGGGCATCGGGCGGAGGTCGGCAGTCATGGAAAGGATTGTCGGCCCGGCCTCGGGGGCCTGCCTTGAGTTGTCAGCGAAGGCGCTGCGGGTCGAATGGGGCCATATCCAGGCCGGGTGCACGGCCACCCAGGGTATCGGCCAGTGCCCGGGCCGATCCGCAGGACAGGGCCCAGCCGCTGGAGCCGTGGCCCAGGTTGAGCCAGATCCCGGGGGCGGTGGAGCGGCCGATCAGGGGAGGGCCGTCCGGCAGCATCGGGCGGGCCCCCTTCCAGTAGCGCACCGTGGCGACATCGGCGCAGCCCGGGAACCAGTCTTCCAGCACCTTGTGGAGCGTGGCCAGGGCGCGCGCCGACATCGCCTGCGGATGCCCGCCGAGCTCGGCGCTGCCGGCCACCCGCACCCGCGAGCCCAGGCGGGTGAGGGCCACCTTGTAGCGCTCGTCCATGAGACCCGACCGGGGCTCTTGCGGCGTCTCGAGGGCAATCGTGCGCAACTCGGCCGTCAACGAGTAGCCGTAGATCGGCAGCACCGGTATCCGCAGTCCGAGGGGGGCGAGGAGGGCACGGGCCTGCACGCCTGCGCAGACCACGGCCGCATCGAACACGTGCTCCAGGGTGCGGGCAGCGTCCGCGCTCGCGCGCACGCGAACGCGCACCCACGACCCGGGCTCCAGGTGGGTCACCTCCTCGCCGAACCGCAGTTGCACGCCCAGTGTTGCCAGGCGCGGACGAAGCGCCTGCGCGAACAGCCGGCAGTTGCCCACGCGGTCCTGCGGCAGGTGCACGCCGCCGTGCAGCCGGGCGCTGCCGGACAGACCGGGCTCGATGCGGCGGCATTCCTCGGCATCGACGATGCGGTGCGGCACACCCAGGCGCTCGAGCACGCCCAGGCCGGGCCGCACGGCGTCGAGTTCGCGGCGGGCGCGCAGCAGCACCAGGTAGCCGTTACTTCTCTCGTAGTCCAGGCCCAGGTCGGCTTCGAGCCGGTCGAGCCGCTGACGGCTGTAGGCCGCCAGCGCGTACAGGCTGCTGCGGTGGCTCGCGTAGGTATCGGCGCGGCAAGCGCGCAGGAAGCGCCACAACCAGGGCAGGGCCAGGGGCCAGCGCTGGCCGAATCGCACGGCCGAGTGGGGTGAGAGCAGGCCGGCTAGCACCTTCCACGGCATGCCAGGCGCGGCCCAGGGGGTCACGTAGCCTGGAGCGATCACGCCCGCATTGGCGAAGCTCGTGCCGCACGCCAGGCTGGCCTGGCTGTCGAACACGCTCACCTCGTGACCGTCCTCGGCCAGTTCCAGGGCTGTGGTCACGCCGACGATGCCGGCGCCGACGATCGCGATGCGCATGGGGAAGTGGGCTGGGGAACGGTGGAACCGGGGTCGGGCCCGTGCTAGAATTCGAAGGTTTGTGCCATTTCGGCTGCGACGCACTTCGGGTGCAGCGCGACCGGTCAGCCCAGACATTCGCGAACCCGGTCGCCGAACGGTGTCGCGTGCGGGGAAGCTGCAGAGCCAGCGCCCGGCGCGCGATTCAGGCCGGGATTCTAGATCCAACCTTCGGAGATCGACTTGTCCGTGTCCATGCGCGAAATGCTGGAAGCCGGTGTCCATTTCGGACACCAGACCCGCTTCTGGAACCCCAAGATGGCCCCGTATATCTACGGCCATCGCAACAAGATCCACATCGTCAACCTCGAGAAGACGCTTCCGCTCTTCAACGAGGCCATGAAGTTCGTGCGCCAACTGTCGGCGCGCCGAGGCACCATCCTCATCATCGGCACCAAGCGCCAGGCGCGCGAGGTGGTGGCGCAGGAAGCCCGTCGCTGCGGCATGCCCTTCGTCGACCAGCGCTGGCTCGGCGGCATGCTCACCAACTTCAAGACGGTCAAGGGTTCGCTGAAGAAGCTCAAGGACATGCAGGCCACCAAGGAGGCCGGCACCGAGACGATGATCAAGAAGGAGGCGCTGCTGTTCGACCGCGAGCTCTCCAAGCTCGAGAAGGACATCGGCGGCATCCAGGACATGAACGCGCTGCCCGACGCGCTGTTCGTCATCGACGTGGGTTACCACAAGATCGCGGTGGCCGAAGCCAACAAGCTGGGCATCCCCGTGATCGGCGTCGTGGACACCAACCACACCCCGGACGGCGTGCAATACGTCATTCCTGGCAATGACGACTCCGCCAAGGCCGTGGCGTTGTATGCACGCGCAGTGGCCGACGCCGTCCTCGAGGGCAAGGCCAATGCCGTGTCGGAGGTCGTGGCGGCCGCCGGCGAAGGCGACGAGTTCGTCGAGGTCAGCGAGGAAGGCTGATCCACCGGGCGGGCGGTGCCGGCGCTCGCTGGAGTCGCTGCGCCGCCCGTTTTCCTTTTCTGAACGGAGATTTCCAAGATGGCTGCAATCACCGCAAGCATGGTGGCCGAGCTGCGCGCGAAGACCGATGCGCCGATGATGGAGTGCAAGAAGGCCCTGACCGAGGCCGATGGCGACATGGGTCGCGCCGAGGAGATCCTGCGCGTCAAGCTGGGCAACAAGGCCGGCAAGGCCGCCGCCCGGATCACCGCCGAAGGCGTCGTCTCGGCGAGCGTGAGCGGCACCACGGGTGCGCTGCTGGAGGTCAATTGCGAGACCGACTTCGTCTCGAAGAACGAGTCGTTCCTGGCGTTCACCCGGGCTTGCGCCGAACTGGTCGCCCAGCATGGGCCGGCCGACGTGGCCGCACTGTCGGCTCTGTCCTATTCCCAGGATGGCTTCGGCCCGACCGTGGAGGACGTGCGCAAGGGCCTGATCGGCAAGATTGGCGAAAACATGACCATCCGCCGCTTCCGCCGCTACGGTGGCAGTGGCCAGCTTGCCCACTACCTCCACGGCACCCGCATCGGCGTGATGGTCGAGTACGAGGGCGATGCCACGGCAGCCAAGGACGCCGCCATGCACATCGCGGCGATGAAGCCGGTGTCGCTGGCTGCCACCGAGGTCCCCGCCGAGCTCGTCGAGCGCGAGCGCCGGGTCGCTGCGGAGAAGGCGGCCGAGTCCGGCAAGCCGCCGGAAATCGTGCAGAAGATGGTCGAGGGCTCGGTGCAGAAGTTCCTCAAGGAGGTCTCCCTGCTGAACCAGACCTTCGTCAAGAACGACAAGCAGACCGTGGAGCAGATGCTCAAGGCCGCCGGTACCACGCTGCGGGGTTTCACCCTGTACGTCGTCGGCGAGGGCATCGAGAAGAAGGCCGACGACTTCGCGGCCGAGGTGGCGGCCCAGGTGGCCGCGGCCAAGGGCCAGTAGGGCAGGCCGCACCCGGCGCGGGCCACGGCGCTCGCGCCTTACACTCCTGCCCAAGAACCGAGATCCCTGGAGCCTGTTCATGCCGGCGTACAAGCGCATCCTGCTCAAGTTGTCAGGGGAAGCCTTGATGGGCGACGATGCGTATGGCATCAACCGTGCCACCATCGTCCGCATGGTTCAGGAGATTCGGGGTGTCACCGAGGCCGGCTGCGAAGTGGCGGTGGTGATCGGCGGGGGCAACATCTTTCGCGGCGTGGCCGGCGGCTCGGTGGGCATGGACCGCGCCACCGCCGACTACATGGGCATGCTGGCCACCGTCATGAACTCCCTGGCGCTGGCCGACACCATGCGGCAGGAAGGCATGACCGCCCGCGTGATGTCCGCGATCTCCATCGAGCAGGTGGTGGAACCCTACGTCAGGCCGAAGGCGCTGCAGTACCTGGAGGAGGGCAAGGTCGTCGTCTTTGCCGCCGGTACCGGCAACCCGTTCTTCACCACCGACACCGCTGCGGCCCTGCGGGGTGCGGAAATCGGAGCGCAGGTCGTGCTGAAGGCGACCAAGGTCGATGGCGTCTACTCGGCGGACCCCAAGCGCGATCCATCGGCCACCCGGTATTCGACGATCAGCTTCGACGAGGCCATCGCCCGCAACCTCCAGGTGATGGACGGCACGGCCTTTGCGCTGTGCCGCGACCAGAAGCTGCCGATCAAGGTGTTCTCGATCTTCAAGCCCGGCGCGCTCGATCGGGTCGTGAGGGGCGAGGACGAGGGCACGCTGGTGCATGTCTGAGTGGATGGTCCCATGAGCGCGACGATTGCCGACATCAGGAAGACCGCCGAGGCCAAGATGGCCAAGTCCATCGAGGCCCTCAAGGGCGAGCTCCAGAAGATTCGCACCGGCCGGGCCCATCCCGGCATCCTGGACCAGGTGCAGGTCGAGTACTACGGCTCGATGGTCCCCATCAGCCAGGTGGCCAACGTGTCCTTGCTGGATGCGCGCACCATCAGTGTCCAGCCCTGGGAAAAGGGCATGGGCGCCAAGATCGAGAAGGCCATCCGGGAGTCTGATCTCGGATTGAATCCGTCGGCCCAGGGTGACCTGCTGCGCGTGCCCATGCCCGCCCTCACTGAGGAGCGACGCCGTGACCTGACCAAGGTGGTGCGCGGCGCCGGCGAGGATTGCAAGGTCGCCGTGCGCAACCTGCGGCGCGAGGCCAACGACCACCTCAAGCGCCTGCTCAAGGACAAGCTCGCCTCCGAGGACGAGGAGCGCCGTGCCCAGGAGGAGGTGCAGCGCCTGACCGACCGCGTGGTGGCCGAGGTGGACCGCCTCGTGCAGGCCAAGGAAGCGGAAGTCCTTGCAGTCTGACGCGCCGATTCCGGGCCCGGCGGCCTCCGTGCCCCGCCATGTTGCCGTCGTGATGGATGGCAACGGGCGCTGGGCCAAGCAGCGCTACATGCCCCGGTTCTTCGGCCACAAGGCCGGTGTGGATGCCGTGATGCGGGCGATTGACCTCTTCGCCCAGCGCGGGGTCGAGTACCTGACGGTTTTTGCCTTCTCCTCCGAGAACTGGAAGCGGCCCTCCGACGAGGTGTCCGGCCTGATGGGCCTGGTGCTGGTGGGTGTCTCGAAGTACCTGCGCAGGCTTGCGGCGGACGGGGTGCGTATCCGTATCGTCGGGGATCGCGAAACGATCTCCGATCGACTGCGCGAGGCTTGGGACGAGGCCGAGACCCTCACGGCGGCCAATACCCGTATCACCCTGTCTGTTGCCTTCAACTACGGCGGGCGCTGGGACATGGTTCAGGCGTGCCGCCGTGCCATGGAAGCAGGCGTGCAGCCCCAGGATCTCACCGAGCAGGTCCTGAGCCAGTACACCGCGCTGGCCTTTGCCCCCGACCCGGACCTCCTCGTGCGCACCGGCGGCGAGATGCGCATCAGCAATTTCCTGCTGTGGCAGGCCGCCTACAGCGAACTCTTCTTCACGGATTGCCTGTGGCCGGACTTCGGCCAGCGCGAGGTCGATGCTGCCCTGGCCGCCTACGCCGGGCGCGAACGGCGCTTCGGGGGTGTCCCCCGGCTCGAGGCAGCGCCTGCGGGCGACTGACGCGGCCGTGCTCGTCCAGCGCATCCTGACGGCGGTGGTGCTGCTGGCAGTGCTGCTGCCGGCGATGGTGTCCAGCCGCAGCGAGCCCTTTGCGGGGCTCACGTTGGTATTCATCGTGGCCGCCGGCTGGGAATGGGCCCGTCTCAACGGTTGGACCGGCTGGCTGGCCTGGGCCCTTGCTGGGCTGCTGTTCCTGCTGGGTGCGCTGTCCTGGGGCGCAGGCTGGACCGGCGGTGTGCCATCCGGCGTGTGGATCGCCGCATCGCTGGCCTGGCTGGCCGGCGGCGCGTGGTCGCTGCGTGCCGGCGTGCAGGGCTGGAACCATCACGCCCGTGCAATTCGCCTGTTGGCCGGAGTGCTGTGCCTGTGGGTCGCCTGGCTGGGCATCGTCAACGCGAGGTTCATCGGCCTGAATTTCCTTCTGTCGGTGCTGTGCCTGGTCTGGATGGCCGACATTGCGGCGTACTTCGGGGGTCATCTCTTTGGTCGTCGCAAGCTGGCCCCGCGCATCAGCCCGGGCAAGACTTGGGAGGGGGCGGTCAGCGGACTGATCGGCGTCTGCGCGCTCGCCCTGGTGTGGTCCCTGGTCATCGACCGGCATCTACCCGTGGACGGACCGAGCCTGTACACGCGGCTGGCCGGGCTGGGAGGCGGGGTGGCCCTGGCTGCGGTGCTGTGCGCCGGGCTCACCGCGCTGAGCGTCGTGGGTGACCTCTTCGAGTCGCTCGTCAAGCGTGCGGCGGGGGTGAAGGATTCCAGCGGCCTGCTGCCGGGACACGGCGGGGTGCTCGACCGCGTCGACGCCCTGCTGCCCGTCTTCCCGGCCGCACTGGTGCTGGTGGCAAGTTCCGGAGGTGCAGGATGAGGCAGCGTGTGGCCGTTCTCGGCTCCACGGGTTCGATCGGCGTGAGCACGCTCGACGTGGTGGCGCGGCATCCGGACCGCTTCGAAGTGGTGGGGCTCTCGGCCTTCCGCCGGGTGGAGGAACTCGCCAGGCAGTGCGTGCAGTTCCGCCCGCGGGTGGCCATCGTCCCGACCCCCGATCGCGCCGCGGCGCTGCGCGACATGCTCGGGCAGGCGGGCGTCTCCACGGAGGTGCAGGTCGGCGACGAGGCCCTGGAGCACCTGGCCGAGGCGCCAGACGTGCACAGCGTCATGGCCGCGATCGTCGGTGCGGCTGGCCTGCGACCCTGCATCGCGGCGGCTCGGGCCGGCAAGCGTCTGCTGCTGGCCAACAAGGAGGCCATCGTCGTCGGCGGCGCGGTCTTCATGAACGCCGTGCGCGAGGGCGGCGCCACCCTGATTCCCATCGACAGCGAGCACTCCGCCATTTTCCAGTGCCTGCCCGAGGACCGCGCGCAGTGGAGCAGGCGCGTGGACCACATCGTGCTCACGGCCTCGGGCGGACCTTTCCGCACGAGGGACCCCGCGACGCTGGGTGCCGTCACGCCCGACGAAGCGTGCGCGCATCCCAACTGGGTGATGGGGCGCAAGATCTCGGTGGATTCGGCCACCATGATGAACAAGGCGCTCGAGGTCATCGAGGCGCGGTGGCTCTTCGACCTGCGGCCCGACCAGGTGAAGGTGGTCATCCACCCCCAGAGCATCGTGCACTCGATGGTGGTGTGCCGCGATGCGTCGGTGCTGGCCCAGCTCGGCACGCCCGACATGCGCGTGCCCATCGCCTACGGCCTGTCCTTTCCCGAACGCGTGGAGAGCGGGGCCACCGGTATCGACTTCACCCGGCTCGGAGCGCTCACCTTCGAGCCGCCCGACGAGCGGCGCTTTCCGAGTCTGAAGCTGGCCTGGGAGGTTTTGCGCGGCCCCGAGGGCGGCAGCGTGGTGCTGAACGCGGCCAACGAGGTGGCGGTGGCGGCGTTCCTCGACGGGCGCCTGGGCTTTGATGCCATCCATGAGGTCATCTTGCGCACGCTGGCCCGTGCGATGCACGCCGCAGGCGGCCTGGGCAGCGTCGAGGCCCTTCTGGACCTGGATGGGCGAGCCCGCGCGATCGCCGCCGGCCACGTCTCCAGCCTCGCCCGGTCATGATCACTGCGCTGGCCTTCCTGGCGACGCTGGCGATTCTCATCGCCGTGCACGAGTACGGCCACTACCGCGTGGCCGTGGCCTGCGACGTGAAGGTCCTGCGGTTTTCCATCGGCTTCGGGCGGGTCATCTACAGCCGGCGCATCGGGCGCGACGGCTGCGAGTTCGCGCTGTCGGCCATCCCGCTGGGCGGGTATGTGCGCATGCTCGACGAGCAGGACGGGGATGTCCCGCCGGCGCAGCGACACCGCGCCTTCAACCAGAGGCCGCTGTGGCAGCGCAGCGCGATCGTGGCCGCCGGCCCGGCTGCCAACCTCGTGCTGGCTGTGCTGCTTTACGCCAGCGTGAACTGGATCGGGATGAACGAGCCGCGCGCGCTGCTGAGTTCCCCGGCGACCGGCAGCCTGGCCGAGCGTGCCGGACTGCGGGCGTCGGATCTGGTGCGCGCGACGGCATCGCCGGGCCAGGAGTGGTCGGATGTGCGCTCGATGTCCGATCTGCGGTGGCGGCTTACGCAGGCGGCTCTGCAAGGCGAGCCCCTGGACCTGCTGGTGGCCGACACGGCAGGACGGGGCACGCGGCAGGTACGCCTGGAACTGGATCGGATCGCGCCGGGGGAGGTGGATGCCCGGCTTGCTTCCCGCATCGGCATCGGCATGCCCTTTTCGGCCCCGGTCCTGGGTGACATCAAGCCTGGCGGCGCGGCCGAGCAGGCCGGTCTGCAAAAGGGGGACCGGGTGCTGATGATCGAGGCGGCGCCGGTGGCCGACGCCCAGTCTCTGCGCGAGCGCATCCGCGACTCCGCACGCGAGGGCGAGCCCCGACGCTTGCGCTGGACGGTGGAGCGCGCCGGTCGACAGCTCGAGATCGACGTCCAGCCGAGGCTCGTCAGCGTCCGCGAGGGTGAGCAGATGCGGCGTGTCGGACGCATCGAGGCCTATGTGGGAGGTGCGCCGGAAACGGTGCTCGTGCGACGCGGTCTGGTTGAGGGTCTGGTCGAAGGCGTCGGCCGAACCTGGGAGATCAGCGTGCTGCAGCTGCGCACACTGGGCCGCATGCTCATCGGGCAGGCCTCGCTGAGCAACCTCAGCGGCCCGCTGACGATCGCCGACGTGGCCGGGCAGACGGCCGAGCGTGGGCTCGTGCACTACCTGTCCTTCCTTGCCCTCGTGAGCGTGGGGCTTGGGGTGCTGAACCTCCTGCCCCTGCCGATGCTCGACGGAGGACACCTGATGTATCATGCCTTCGAGGGTCTGACAGGCAAGCCGGTGCCGCAGTTGTGGCTGGAACGGCTGCAGCGCGGAGGGATCGCGATCCTGCTGCTGATGATGTCGGTGGCCCTCTACAACGACGTGGCCCGGTTGATCGGGTCGCTCTGAATCCAGTCGATGTCCTTCCTGTTTCCCATCCCTGCGCTGCGTCCGGCTGTCATGATCGTGGCGGCGGCCTCTGCGCTGTGCGCAGCCCCCGCGGCCCGAGCCGTGGAGCCCTTCCTGATCCAGGACATCCGGGTCGAAGGCCTGCAGCGCACTGACCCGGGCACGGTCTTCGCGGCGCTGCCGTTTCGCATCGGCGACACCTACACCGACGAGAAGGGCTCGGTCGCCCTGCGAGCCCTTTTTGCCACCGGCCTGTTCAAGGACGTGCGCATCGAGATCGAGGGGCGGGTGGCGGTGGTGATCGTCGATGAACGCCCGATCATTGCCAACGTCACCTTCGTCGGCCTGAAGGAATTCGACAAGGACCAGCTCGTCAAGTCGCTCAAGGACTCCGGGATCGGCGAGGGCCTGCCCTTCGACCGCGCGGTGGTCGACCGGGCCGAGCAGGAGATCAAGCGTCAGTACCTGACCCGCAGCCTGTACGGCGCCGAGGTCGTCACCACCATCACCCCGGTGGAGCGCAACCGCGTCAATGTCACCTTCACCATGAACGAAGGCGATGCGGCGCGCATCAAGGACATCCGGATCATCGGTGCGAAGGTGTTCAGCGAGTCCACGCTTCTGGACCTGATGGACCTGACACCCGGCGGCTGGCTCACCTGGTACACGAAGTCCGACCGCTACGCGCGCAGCAAGCTGAACGCCGATCTGGAAAAGATTCGCGCCCACTATGTCAACCGCGGCTACCTGGAGTTCTCCATCGAGTCCTCGCAGGTGACGATCTCGCCGGACAAGCAGGACATCTCCATCGCCATCTCGATCGTGGAGGGCCAGGCCTACACGGTCACTGGCGTGCGGATGGAGGGGCAGTACCTCGGGCGTGACGAGGAGTTCCGCCAGCGCGTGTCGGTGCGACCTGGGCAGCCCTATCGCGGGGAGGATGTGTCGGCCACGCAGCGGGCCTTCAGCGACCTCTTCGGCCGCTTCGGCTACGCCTTCGCGAGGGTGGAGCCGCGCCCCGAGATCGACCGGGCCACCGGGCAGGTCGTCGTGGTCTTCAATTCAGACCCGCAGCGGCGCGTGTACGTGCGCCGCATCGACATCACCGGTAACTCCCGCACCCGCGACGAGGTCATCCGGCGTGAATTCCGCCAGCTCGAGTCCTCCTGGTACGACGGGCAGCGCATCAAGCTGTCTCGTGACCGCGTGGAGCGCCTGGGCTACTTCAAGGAAGTGAACGTCGAAACCAACGAGGTGCCGGGCCTGCCCGACCAGGTGGACCTGGTCGTCACGGTGGAGGAGCGACCCACCGGGAACCTCTCTGTCGGCCTGGGCTACTCCCAGACCGACAAGCTGACCATCTCCGGCTCGATCAAGCAGGACAACATCTTCGGCTCCGGGCATTACCTGGGTGTCGACCTGAACTCGAGCCAGTACAACCGCACATTCGCCTTCAGCACGGTCGATCCTTACTTCACCGCCGATGGCATCTCGCGCGGAATCGACCTCTACTACCGTACGAGCCGGCCCTACAACAGCCTGGGCGACCAGTACCAGCTGGCCACGCCCGGTGGTGCCATCCGCTTCGGTGTGCCCTTCTCGGAGTCGGACACGGTATTCTTCGGCATCGGCGTGGAGCGCACCGAGATCCGTGCGTCGACCGCCATTCCGAACAGCTATTACCTCTTCCGCGAGCAGTTCGGTGCCATCAGCCACGCTGTCCCGCTGACGATTGGCTGGCAGCGCGACGAGCGCGACAGCGTGCTGACCCCCACCGCGGGCCGGTTCCAGCGCGCCAACCTCGAGTGGAGCGTGGGCGGAGATGTGCGCTATGTGCGCGCGAACCTGCAGTACCAGCAGTACTTCCCGCTGCCCTACAAGCTGTCGCTGGGCGTCAACGGCGAACTCGGCTACGGGCAGGGGGTGGGGGGCAAGCCGTTCCCGATCTTCAAGAACTTCTACGGTGGCGGCCTGGGTTCCGTGCGCGTCTTCGAACAAGGCTCGCTCGGCGTGATCGACCCCACCGGTGCCTTCGTGGGCGGCGCGCGGCGCTTCAATGTCAACGGTGAGCTCTACTTCCCGGTACCGGGCACCGGCAACGACAAGTCCCTGCGGGTGTTCGCCTTCACCGATGCCGGCAACGTCTGGCGCGAGGGCGAGTCCTTCGACATTTCCCTGGTGCGCGCTTCGGCGGGCCTGGGCGTGAGCTGGTTGTCCCCGGTGGGGCCCCTGAAACTCAGCTGGGGGCGCCCCCTGCGCTACCAGCCGACGGATAGAATCCAGAAGTTCCAATTCCAGATCGGGACCGCGTTTTGATGAAGATCTCCCTGAAGCATGTCGCCACCCTGGGTGCCTGCCTGTTCGCCCTGAACGGCGTGGCGCATTCGCAGGAACTGAAGATCGGCTACGTCAACAGCGAGCGCGTGCTGCGAGACTCGCAGCCCGCCAAGGCGGCGCAGACGAAGCTCGAGGCGGAGTTCGGCCGGCGCGAGCGCGAGCTCAACGATCTGGCCACCCGCGTGAAGGCGGCCGCAGACCGGCTCGAAAAAGAAAACGCCACGCTGTCCGAGAGCGAGAAGAACCGGCGTCAGCGCGAGCTCGTCGAGCAGGACCGAGACCTGCAGCGCAAGCGCCGCGAGTTCCAGGAAGACCTGAACCAGCGCAAGAACGAGGAACTCGCTGCTGTGGTGGAGCGTGCCAACCGGGTGATCAAGCAGATCTTCGACACCGAGAAGTACGACGTCATCCTGCAGGAAGTTGTCTTCGCCGGGCCCCGCGTGGACATCACCGACAAGGTCATCCGTGCGCTGAACGGGCCGGCTCCGACCAAGTGAGCCCGCGCCCTTGATGGTGACGGTGCGCTCCCGGGAGATCGCCGCGCTGGTCGAGGGCGAACTCGTCGGAGACGGCGAGCATGTCATCAGCCGCATCGGCACCCTCGAGCAGGCTGGCGCCGATACCGTCAGCTTCCTGTCCAGCTCCCGTTACCGCGCCCGCCTGGCCGACACCCTGGCAGGCTGCGTGCTCGTGGGCGCCGCTGACCGGGAGGCAGTGGCAGCGCGTCCGAGCGCGGTCATCTGTGCCGATCCTTACCTGGCATACGCCCGCCTGAGCCAGTGGTGGGCGGCGAGGACGCGTCCGGCCGCCGCGCCGGGCGTGCACCCGAGCGCTTGGATCGCTCCCGGTGCCCAGGTGGACGCATCGGCCAGCATCGGCCCCTTCGCAGTGGTGGAAGAAGGCGCCCAGGTGGGCGCCGGCGCCTGCCTCGGCCCGCACGCGGTGGTGCAGACCGGGGCGCGGGTGGGCGACTACACCCGCCTGGGCGCCCATGTGGTCCTGGGGCGGGATTGCTCGATCGGCAGCCGGGGCATCGTGCACGGTGGGGCGGTGATCGGCGCCGATGGCTTCGGTTTCGCGCCGTCGGACGGGCGCTGGGAGAAGATCGAGCAGCTGGGTGCCGTGCGCATCGGCGACGACTGCGAGATCGGCGCCAACACCTGCATCGACCGCGGTGCGCTGCACGACACCGTGCTCGAGAACGGGGTGAAGCTCGACAACCTCGTGCAGATCGGACACAACGTACACATCGGTGCCCATACCGCGATGGCCGGTTGCGTGGGCGTGGCCGGCAGCGCTCGGGTGGGCGCGCACTGCATGGTCGGCGGCGGGGCGATCATCCTGGGCCACCTCGAGATTGCCGATCACGTGCAGGTTTCGGCCGCCACCGTGATCACGCGCTCGATCACCCGGCCCGGCCTGTACAGCGGTGTCTTTCCCTTCGACGACAATGCCTCGTGGGAGCGCAATGCTGCGACCCTGCGCCAACTGCACGCCCTGCGAGACCGGCTGCGTGCGCTCGAATCGAGGACCCGTGCATGAGCCTGGACATCCATCAGGTGCTGAAGAAGCTCCCCCATCGGTATCCGTTCCTGCTCGTGGACCGGGTGCTGCAGGTGGAAAAGGGGGTGCGCATCCGCGCCCTCAAGAACATCACCATCAACGAGCCCTTCTTCACCGGGCACTTCCCGCATCGTCCGGTGATGCCCGGCGTGCTGATGCTCGAGGCCCTGGCCCAGGCTGCCGCGTTGCTGTCCTTCGAGACCGAGGGCCAGACTCCTGACGAGAACACGATCTACTACTTCGCCGGGATCGACGGTGCGCGCTTCAAGCGCCCCGTGGAGCCGGGTGACCAGCTCATCCTGGAGGTGACGCTGCTGCGCTCCAAGGCGCGGGTGTACAAGTACGCTGCCCGGGCGACGGTCGATGGCGAGCTGGCGGTGGAGGCAGAGCTGACCTGCACGGCGCGCTCGGTGGCCTAGGAGGCTTTCGTGGCGCTTGTCCATCCCACGGCACTTGTCGATCCAGCCGCGGAACTGGCGGCGGATGTGGTGGTCGGCCCCTACGCCGTGGTCGGCCCGCAGGTGACCATCGCGGCCGGTACGCACATCGGCGCGCACTGCGTGCTCGAGGGGCCGATGACCATCGGACGGGACAACCGCATCCACCCGCACAGCAGCCTCGGGGGGGCACCCCAGGACATGAAGTACCGCGGAGAGCCGACTTCGCTGGTGATCGGCGACCGCAACACGATCCGCGAGTTCTGCACCTTCAACCGCGGCACCACGCAGGACGCGGGGCAGACCCGCGTGGGCGACGACAACTGGGTGATGGCCTATGTCCACATCGCCCACGACGTGAGGCTGGGCAATCGCACGGTGCTGGCCAACAACGCCACCCTGGCGGGGCACGTGCACGTGGACGACTGGGTCATCGTCGGCGGCCTGTCGGGCGTGCACCAGTTCTGCCACATCGGCGCGCACGCGATGATCGGCTTCCAGAGCCACGTTTCACAGGACGTGCCTCCCTTCATGACCGTCTCCGGCCACCCGCTGGCCGTGCACGGCGTCAACGCCGAAGGACTGCGGCGGCGGGGCTTCGACGCTGCGCGGCTCGCCCGGGTGCGGCAGATGCACCGGCTGCTCTATCGGGATGGCCTCACGCTTGCCGCGGCTGTGGCGGGCATCCAGGGCCTGGCTGCCGACGCGGCGCAGCCGGAGGTTGCCCCCTCCGAGGGCCTCGACGACGTGCGCAGGATGCTCGACTTCCTGGCCGCCTCCACGCGCGGCATCGTGCGCTGACCGCCATGCGCCTGGCGATGGTGGCCGGCGAGGCGTCGGGCGATCTGCTGGCCTCGCTGCTGCTGCGCGGATTGCGGCAGCGATGGCCCGAGTTGCGTGCATTCGGGATTGGGGGCCCGCGCATGCAGGAGGAGGGCTTCGAGTCCTGGTGGCCAAGCGAGCGTCTGGCGGTGCGGGGATACGTGGAGGTGCTGCGCCACTACCGGGGAATCTCCTCCATACGCGACGAGCTCGCCACGAGAATCGAGCGCGACCCACCGGACGCCTTCATCGGCATCGACGCCCCCGACTTCAACCTCGGCCTGGAGCGCAGGCTGAAGCGGGCAGGTACGCGCACGATCCATTTTGTCTGCCCCTCCATCTGGGCCTGGCGTGGTGGTCGGGCTCGCAAGCTGGCCCGCAGTGCGGACCATGTGCTGTGCCTGTTTCCCTTCGAGCCCGAGCTGCTGACACCCCATGGCGTGCGAGCCACCTATGTCGGGCATCCGTTGGCCGACGCCATCCCGGTGGAGGTACCCATGGCCGACGCCCGGGTCGGGCTGGGGCTGGACCCGGCGCGACAGGTCGTCGCCCTGCTGCCGGGCAGCCGGCGATCCGAGATCGAAGCCATTGCGGCGCCCATGCTGCAGGCGGCCTCGCTGCTGGCATCTCGTCAGCCGGACCTGACCTTCGTGCTGCCCTGCGCGCCCGGTCTCGAGCCGTTGCTGCAGCCATTGGCGGCAGCACACGGGCCGCCGGGCTTGCGGCTGGTGCAGGAACGCTCGCATGCCGTGCTCGCCGCCTGCGACCTCGCGCTGGTGGCCAGCGGGACGGCCACGCTCGAGACGGCCCTGTTTCGCAAGCCCATGGTGATCGTCTACCGCATGCACCCGCTGAGCTGGCAGATCATGAAGCGCATGGCCTACCAGCCGTGGGTCGGCCTGCCCAACATCCTGTGCCGCGACTTCGTCGTGCCGGAACTCATCCAGGACGCCTTCACCCCCCAGGCGCTGGCGCGAGAGGCAGCCGCCTGGCTCGACGATGCCCGCCGCCGTCAGGCTGTGCAGCGGCGCTTCGGGGAATTGCACGACAGCCTGCGGCGCGACACCGCCCGCTGTGCGACCGAGGCTATCGCCCGTGAGCTCCAGACCTGAGCAGCTCGAGCTCGAGTGGCTCGGGCAGGGCCTGGTTGCGGGCGTGGACGAGGCCGGGCGCGGCCCGCTGGCCGGGCCCGTGGTGGCGGCGGCGGTGATCCTCGATCCGCAACGGCCGCTGGACGGGCTGGACGACTCCAAGCGCCTGACGCCAGCCCAGCGCGAGCGGGCTTTCGAGAATATCTGCCGCCACGCCTTGAGCTTCCACATCGCCGAGGCCAGCGTCGCCGAGATCGACGGGCTCAACATCCTGCAGGCCACGCTGCTGGCAATGAAGCGGGCCGTGGAAGGCCTGCAGGAGGTGCCGTCCTGCGTGCTCGTGGACGGTAACCGGCTGCCCCAGCTGCACCTTCCTGCCCGGGCGATCGTCGGCGGCGACGCCCGCGTCGCGGCGATTTCCGCGGCGTCCATCCTGGCCAAGGTCCACCGTGACCGGCTGTGCGAGGCGCTCGACCGCGCGCACCCCCAGTTCGGGTTTGCCCGTCACAAGGGCTACGGGACGGCGCTGCACCTGCAGGCCCTGCAGCGCCATGGCGCCTGCGCCGAGCACCGGCGCAGCTTCGCACCGGTTCGCGCTGCGATTCAGGCGCTCCAGGCGCGAGGGCCCCACCCGTGACGCCCTTGCGCATCACCTCTGCCCACAACGCGCTGCTGCAGCGCGTGAGGAAGCTCGCCCAGGACAGCGCCGCCTACCGCGTTCAGGGCGAGGTATGGGTGGAAGGCGAGCACCTGTGCGCGGCCGCGCGTGCCCGTGGTCGCCCGGCTTCGGTAGCCGTGCTCAGCGAGACGGCCTGGGCCCGGCCCGATCTCTCCAGCCTGGCAGCCTGGGCGGCGCGTGTCGTGGTGGTGCCCGACGCCCTGTTTGCCCGGGTCTGCGGGCTGCCCTCACCTTCGGGTGTGGGTTTTTTGCTGCCCTGGTCGGCGCCAACCGGTCGGCCGGATGCAGGCCGCACGGTCGTGCTCGACCGCGTCCAGGACGCCGGCAATGTGGGCAGCATCCTGCGCAGCGCCAGCGCCCTGGGCTTCAGCCAGGTGCTGGCGCTGAAGGGTACGGCTGCGCTGTGGTCGGCCAAGGTGCTGCGCGCGGGCATGGGTGCGCAGTTCGGGCTGACCCTGCACGAAGGCCTGGAGGAGGGCGACCTCGTCGACCTGGACCTGCCCCTGCTGGCCACGAGTTCGCACGCCGCGCTGCCCGTGGACCGGGCCGACCTTCCGGACCCGTGCGCGTGGGTGTTCGGCAGCGAAGGGCAGGGGATCTCGCCCGGGCTGCTCGGACGCTGCGCCGTGCAGGTCACCATCCCGCAGCCCGGTGGCGAGGAATCGCTGAACGTGGCCGCTGCCGCCGCGATCTGCCTGCACGAGTCGTCGCGCCGGCGGCGCCAGGCGGCCAAGACCGCTAAAGACCGCTAGTAGACGAGCCGATCAGGGCGGATGTCGCGCAGGATGGTGGTGGCGATCTCTTCGATCGACTTGTGGGTGGACGACAGCCACCCGATGCCTTCCCGGCGCATCATGGCCTCGGCCTGCGAGACCTCGGCGCGGCAGTTGGCCAGCGAGGCGTATCGGCTGCCTGGACGGCGTTCGTTGCGGATCTGCGCCAGCCGGTCCGGGTCGATCGTCAGGCCGAAGCACTTTCCCTTGTAGGGAGCCAGTGGGGTGGGCATGCGTCCACGCTCGAAGTCCTCCGGAATGAGCGGGTAGTTCGCCGCCTTCACGCCGTGCTGCATGGCCAGGTACAGGCTGGTGGGAGTCTTGCCCGAACGGCTCACGCCCACGAGGATGACATCGGCCGACTCGAGATTGCGTGCCGACTGGCCATCATCGTGCGCCAGGGAGAAGTTGATCGCCTCGATGCGCTCGTGGTACTCCTGGCTGCGGGCGGCATCGGAGAAGCGCCCGACCCGGTGGTTGGACTTGATCCCCAGTTCCTCCTCAAGCGGCTCGACGAAGGTGCGGATCATGTCCAGCACGAGCCCTGTGCAGCGCGGCGAGGCAATGACGTCGCGTACCGTGTCGTTGGCCAGGGTGATGAAGACAATGGGCCGCCTGCCTTCCTGGCGGGCGGCGTGCTCGATCTCCTCGAGCACCCCCATGGCTTTCTCGACCGTGTCGACGAAGGGCCGGCGCACGTGGCGGGGCTTGACGGGAAACTGCGCGAGGATCGAGTTGCCGAAGGTTTCGGCGGTGATCCCGGTGCCGTCGGAGACGAAGAACACGGTCCGGTCTGTCATGCGGGTCTCGCTTGCGAAGGCGCACACGACAGCCGTGTGAAGTCCCTACAATCATGGGGAATATAGCGCCGACGCCCTCCCGCCCATGCCTGTGCCCCGCCGACCCGTCGAATTGCAAGGAGTCGGGCCCGCCACGGTGGTGATGCACGCGAAAGCCCCGGATTTTCATCAAGGAGCTTTCCCATGTCTTCCGCGCA
>JBMOGN010000022.1:0-24685 GCA_049318345.1 Rubrivivax sp.
CGTCGATCCTGCTGCAGAACGACGAGGCGCTGATGAACCTGATGCAGCGCTGGAAGAACCACGGCATCCGCCTGACCATCGACGACTTCGGCACCGGCTACTCCAGCCTGGCCTACCTGAAGCGGCTGAACGTGCACAAGCTCAAGATCGATCGCTCCTTCCTGATCGACCTGCAGGACGACGAGCAGGACAGCGCCATCGTGCGGGCGATGATCCAGATTGCACGCAGCCTGAACCTGGTGACCATCGGCGAGGGCATCGAGAGCGTGGAGGTGGCCACGCTGCTGCGCGAGATGGGATGCGACGAGGGCCAGGGCTACCTGTATCTGCGCCCGCAGCCGGCCGCCGAATTCGAGCGCTGGCTGCAGGCCGCCCAGCGCCAGGGCGTCTCGGCGCTGCTGGGAGCGGCATGATGGCCCCCCGCACCCGCACCGGACCCCGTCCCCGAGGAGAACGACCATGAACAGGCCCATCGCAGCCAGTGCACGCGCGCTGGCTGCCGGACTCGCTGCCCTGCTGGCTGGGGCGGCGGCCTGCGCCCAGCCCGTCTACCGCTTCTCCCCGGTCAACCAGTGGGACATCCCGAAGACGGCGGCCTACTGGAACCCCATCGTGCAGTACGTGGAGAACAAGAGCGGGGTGAAGCTGGAGCTGAAGATCGGCCGCACCTCGGCCGACACCACGAGCTACGTGCTGGCCCGCGAGGTGGAATTCGTCTTCTCCAACCACCTGTTCTCGCCCGAGCGGGAGTCGCTCGGCTGGAAGGTCTTCGGTCGGCGCAACACGCCGCAGATCTATGGCCAGATCGCCGTGCCGGCGGACTCCTCGGTGCAGAAGCTCGAGGACCTCGATGGCAAGACCATGGTCTTCGCCGGGCCCGAGGCCTTCATCGGCTACAAGGTCACCTACGGACAGATGCTGGCCCGCGGCATCAACGTGAAGGTGGAGTTCGGCGGCAACCAGAACGCGGCCTTCGCGCAGATGTTCGCCGGGCGCGCACAGGCCACGGGCAGCAACTCGATGCTCGTCGAGGGCTATGCGGCTCGGGAAAACCGCAAGTTCCGCGTGCTGTGGACCTCCGAGGGCTACCACGACCTGGCCCTGATGGCCTCGGGCAAGGTGCCCGAGAAGGATGTGCGAGCCGTGTCACAGGCATTCTTCGACATGCACAAGGATCCGGCCGGGCGAGACATCCTGCGCCGGGCCTCACAGTCGGTGGGGCTGGCCGAGGATGCCTACTTCGTGCCGTCCTCCGAGGCCGACTACGCCTCCTACAAGCGCTTCTACCAGCGCGCGCCTGCGGCGCTGCGCTGAAGCAGCCGGCCAGCGATGCAGCAACTTCGCCTGGCCCTGCTGGTCCCGCAGTCGCTGGTCGCGCGGGTGTTCACGCTCTACGCAGTCACGCTCGTGCTGTTCGTGAGCGCCGGGCTGGCACTGTTCTACCGCTTCAACTTCGAGCAGGCCCTGGAGGAGACGCAGCAGGCTGCCCAGATGCTCAACGAGCTGGCCGCGCAGATCGTCACCGAGAGCGCGGTCATCGGTGACTTCGACACCATCCAGCGCACGATGGACCGTGCGGTCTCGCGCTCGCCCTTCTCGCGCATCACCTACATCGACCTGGCCGGGGGCGCACTCGTCGCGCGCTCGCCCGCCAAGAGCTCGGCCGTTGCGCCGCAGTGGCTGCGCGATCACACGGCCCAGCACCTGAGCGACGTCAACCGCGTCGTGGCTGCCGGCGGGCGGGACTACGGCGTGCTGCGGATGAGCTTCGACGTGGACAGCGTGGCCGGGGAGTTCTGGCGCCTGGTGCAGTCGGTGGTGCTGCTGGCGGCCGTGGCCCTGGTAGGGGGGATGCTGTTCATCCTGTACCCGCTCAAGAAGTGGCTCGGCACCCTGGACCGGGCGTTGCAGGTCGGGCGCAGCGCCCAGCCCGACCAGTCGCCTCAGGTCGAGTCGCTCATGGGGGGCATGCCTCTGGAGTTCCGCCCGATGGTGCAGGCGCTGAACCGCACCGCGGCCAGCCTGCGCAGCGAGCTCGAGCAGCGCGAACGCGCCCTGGTCGCCCTGCGCGAGGTGCTCGCCGGGCTGCGCACATCGCCGGGCAACAGCCCCGGCGGCGAGGCGGCGAGCCCGGGTGCGGACGAGGGCGACGATGTGGCGCAGCTGTCCACCACGGTCGGACGCCTGGTGGCCGAGCGCGAGACCAGCCGCCAGGCGCTGGAGCGGGCGCTGGACGCCGCAGAAGAAGCCAACCGCACCAAGAGCGAGTTCCTCGCCAACATGAGCCACGAGCTGCGCACGCCCATCAACGGCATCGTGGGCATGACCGATCTGGCCCTGGAGACCCCGCTGACCGACGAGCAGCGCGAGTTCCTGACCATCGCGCGCAACTCCGCCAGCGCGCTCATGGCAGTCATCAACGACATCCTGGACTTCTCCCGCAGCGAGACCGGCAAGCTGCAGATGGAGAGCCTGACCTACGACCCCGTGGAGGTGGCGCAGGAAGCCTGCAGTGTGGTGCGTCCGCTGGCGCAGTCCAAGAAGCTGGCGCTGGCCTACCGGGCGCAGGGCGATGTGCCAGTGTCGATGAAGGGCGATCCCACGCGTGTGCGTCAGGTGCTGCTGAACCTGCTGGGCAACGCCGTGAAGTTCACCGAGCACGGCCGCATCGACCTGGTCATCGGCTGCGATGGACTGGGCACGCCCAAGCCGCTGCTGCACGTGGCCGTGCGCGACACCGGGATCGGTGTGGCGCCGCACATGCAGGAACGCATCTTCGAGGCCTTCGTGCAGGAGGACGCCTCCACCACCCGCCGCTACGGCGGCTCCGGACTCGGACTGAGCATCGCCAGGCGGCTGGTGGAGCTCATGGGGGGACGCATCTGGCTGGAGAGCGTGAAGGACATGGGCAGCACCTTCCACGTGACGCTGCCGCTCGTGGAGCCCCGCTGGGCCGAGCCGCAGATCGTCGAGGAGGCGCCGGTAGCCGAGTCTGCGGCTCCCACGCTACCGGCCTCGGGCAGTCCGCCCGTGCTGCTGGTGGAGGACAACCTGGCCAACCAGAAGCTCATGCGCTGGGTGCTGGAGCGCCAGGGCTTTCAGGTCACGCTTGCGGCCGACGGCGCGCAGGGCCTGCAGGCCTTCTCCGAGTCGCACTTCGATGCTGTCCTCATGGACGTGCAGATGCCGGTGATGAGCGGGCTGGAGGCCACGCGCCTCATCCGGGAGCTTGAGCGCGACCGCGGCGGGGTGCGCACCCCCGTCATCGCCGTGACCGCCAACGCCATCCTGGGCGATCGCGAGGCCTGCCTGGCCGCCGGCGCCGACGACTACCTCTCCAAGCCCTTCACGGCGCAGCAGTTGCGCGAGAAGATCGAGACCTGGGTGCGGCACTGAGGCCCGAGCCGGCCTGACCGACACCCGCAAGCAGAGCCCCGATGCGCGTCACCCACCTGATCAACGGCCGCGCGGTGGACAGCCCGCGCCACCTGCACACGCTGAATCCCGCCACCCAGGAAGAACTCGCCGAGGTCGCCTCCGGGGGAGCCGAGGAGGTCGATGCGGCCGTCACGGCCGCGCGGGAGGCATTCCCGAAATGGGCCGCACGCCCGGCCAGCGAGCGTGCGGCCCTGCTGCACCGTCTGGGCGACCTGATCTCGGCGCAGTCCGCGCACATCGCCCGCACCGAGACGCAGGACACCGGGCAGGTGATCGCGCAGACGGGCAAGCAGCTCGTGCCGCGCGCGGCCGACAACTTCCACTACTTCGCCGAGATGTGCACGCGGGTGGATGGCCACACCTACCCCACGCCCACGCACCTGAACTACACGCTCTTCCACCCGGTGGGGGTGTGCGCGCTCATCTCGCCCTGGAACGTGCCCTTCATGACGGCCACCTGGAAGGTGGCGCCCTGCCTGGCCTTCGGCAACACGGCGGTGCTGAAGATGAGCGAACTCTCACCGCTGACGGCCGCGCGCCTGGGCGAGCTCGCGCTGGAGGCGGGCATCCCGCCTGGCGTGCTCAATCTCGTGCACGGCACCGGGGCGGAAGCCGGCGAGCCGCTGTGCACGCACCCGCACGTGCGGGCGATCTCCTTCACCGGCTCCACCGCCACGGGCGGGCGCATCGTGCGTGCGGCGGGGCTGAAGAAGTTCAGCATGGAGCTTGGCGGCAAGAGCCCCTTCGTCGTCTTCGCCGACGCCGACCTGGACCGCGCGCTGGACGCCGCGGTGTTCATGATCTTCTCCAACAACGGCGAACGCTGCACCGCGGGCTCGCGCATCCTCGTGCAGCGCAGCGCCTATGCCGCCTTCGTGGACCGGTTTGCCGAGCGCGCGCGGCGCATCCCGGTGGGGGACCCGCTGGACGAGCGCACCATCATCGGCCCCATGATCACGCCGCAGCACCTGGCCAAGGTGCGCCGCTACATCGAGCTCGGCGTGCGCGAAGGGGCCACGCTGGTGTGCGGCGGGCTGGAGGCACCCGCTCTGCCCGCGCACCTGCAGCGCGGCAACTTCGTGCAGGCCACTGTCTTCGCCGACGTGGACAACCGCATGACCATCGCGCAGGACGAGATCTTCGGCCCCGTGGCCTGCCTCATCCCCTTCGATGACGAGGCCGACGCCATCCGCATCGCCAACGACACGGCATACGGCCTGTCGAGCTACGTGTGGACGGAGAACATCGGCCGCGCGCACCGGGTGGCCGCGGCCATCGAAGCGGGCATGTGCTTCGTCAACAGCCAGAACGTGCGCGACCTGCGCCAGCCCTTCGGGGGCACCAAGGCCAGTGGCACCGGCCGCGAGGGCGGCACCTGGAGCTACGAGGTGTTCCTCGAGCCGAAGAACGTGGCGGTGTCGCTGGGCGCCCACCACATCCCGCACTGGGGCACCTGAGGATGGGACGCCTGGCGCTGGCCGCGAAGATCACGCACGTACCCTCGATGGTGCTCAGCGAGGGCGAGGGCCCTCTGAAGGGCAGCCGCCAGGCCGCCATCGACGGCCACCGCGAGATCGGCCGGCGCTGCCGCGAACTCGGCGTGGACACGCTGGTGGTGTTCGACACGCACTGGCTCGTGAACGCCGGCTACCACCTGAACTGCGCGCCGCACTTCGAGGGCGTCTACACGAGCAACGAGCTCCCGCACTTCATCAGCAACATGGCCTACGCGTGCCCGGGCAACCCGGCGCTGGGCCGGCTGCTGGCCGAGGTGGCCAACGGGCACGGCGTGGCCACGCTCGCGCACGACGCCACCACGCTGCCGCTGGAGTACGGCACGCTGGTGCCGCTGCGCTACATGAACACCGACCAGCACTTTCGTGTCGTGTCGGTGTCGGCGCTGTGCATGGTGCACCACCTGGCCGACAGCGCCCGCCTGGGCTGGGCCTTCCGGCGCGCGGTGGAGGATCGCTACGAGGGCACGGTGGCCTTCCTGGCCAGCGGCTCGCTGTCACACCGCTTCGCGCAGAACGGGCTGGCGCCCGAGTACGCCAACCGCATGTGGAGCCCCTTCCTCGAGCAGCTGGACCGGCATGTCGTGGGCATGTGGGAACGCGGCGAGTGGGCGGCCTTCGCGGGGATGCTGCCCGAGTACGCGGCCAAGGGGCACGGCGAAGGCTTCATGCACGACACCGCGATGCTGCTGGGCGCGCTGGGCTGGGACGCCTACGACGGCAGCGCCGAGGTGGTGACCCCCTTCTTCCCGAGCTCGGGCACCGGGCAGGTGAATGCCATCCTGCCGGTGACGCCGATGCCGGCGGATCTGGATCTCGCCCAGGCCACGCGGCGCACGGCCGTACCCGGTGCGACCGCGAGCCGGCTCTGATCACCCCCGAACCTGCACAAGACCTCGATGCCCCACCTCGTCATCCTCTACACCCCGCAGCTCGACGCCGAGACCGACATGGGCGCGCTGTGCCGCAAGCTCGCCGACACGATGCTGTCGGTGCGCGACGACGAGGGCCGCGCCGTCTTCCCGGTGGGCGGCACCCGCGTGCTGGCCTACCCGGCGGCGCACCACGCGGTGGCCGACGGCTCGGGCGACCATGCCTTCTGCTGGTTCCACCTGCGCATGGCCCGCGGCCGCTCGGCCGATGTGCACCGCCGCACGGGCGAGATGCTGGTGGACACGGCACGCACCCACCTCGCCCCCGTGCTGGCCAGCCGCGCCGTGGGGCTGACCCTGCAGATCGACGAGGGACACGAGGTCTTCGACGGCAAGTTCGGCAACCTGCACGCGCGCTTCGCGCGGGTTTGAGCCGCAGCCTTCAGCCCGCGGGCTTGCCGAAGCCCCCGCCGCCCGGCGTCTCGATCACGAACACATCGTCCGGGTCCATCTCCACGCTGCCGATGTGGCGCAGCCGCTCGATGCGGCCGTCGGCACGCTCCACGCGGTTCTGGCCGCACACTCCCGGCAGCCCGCCGGCCATGCCGAAGGCCGGCACCTCACGCCCGTTGGACAGGATCGAGGCCGTCATCGGCTCGAGGAAGCGCACGCGGCGCACGCCACCGTCCCCACCGCGCCAGCGTCCGGCCCCGCCCGAGCCCGAGCGGATCGCGTAGCTGTCCAGCCGCACCGGGAAGCGGAACTCGAGCACCTCGGGGTCCGTGAGGCGCGAGTTGGTCATGTGGGTCTGCACGACGCTCGTGCCGTCGAAGCCACCGACGACCTGGCCTTGTGCGTCCAGCCGCGCGCCCGCACCACTGCCGCCCGAGATCGTCTCGTAGTACTGGTGCTGCGCGTTGCCGAAGGTGAAGTTGTTCATCGTGCACTGCGAGGCGGCCATCAGCCCGAGCGCACCGTAGAGCGCATTGGTCACGCACATCGAGGTCTCGACGTTGCCGGCCACCACCGCCGCAGGCGACCGCGGGTTGAGCATGCAGCCCTCCGGCACGATCACCTCCAGGGGCTTGAGGCAGCCGGCGTTCAGCGGGATGTCGTCGTCCACCAGGGTCCGGAACACATAGAGCACCGCGGCCATCGTCACGGCCTTGGGCGCGTTGAAGTTGTTGGGCAGCTGTGCGCTCGTGCCGGTGAAGTCGATGCGCGCCGAGCGCGAGGCCGCATCCACCTGCACGCGCACGCGGATGCGCGCGCCGTTATCCAGCGGCAGCTCGAACTGCCCGTCCTTGAGCGCCGTGATCACGCGGCGCACCGAGGCCTCGGCGTTGTCCTGCACATGGCGCATGTAGGCGGCCACTGTGGCGCGCCCGAACTGCGCCACCATCGCGCGCAGCTCCTGCACGCCCTTCTCGTTGGCGGCGATCTGCGCGCGCAGGTCGGCGATCGTCTGCTCGGGGTTGCGCGCCGGCCAGCGGCTACTGGCGAGCTGCGCACGCAGCTCGGCCTCGCGCAGCTGGCCGTCGCGCACCAGCAGGAAGTTGTCGAAGAGCACCCCTTCCTCGTCGATGGTCGAGGAAAACGGCGGCATCGAGCCCGGCGTGCTGCCACCGATGTCGGCGTGGTGGCCGCGGCTGGCCACGTAGAAGTCCGGGCGTGCCGCCACGCCGCCGGACGCGCCGGAGCCGGCCTCCAGGAACACCGGCGTCACCACCGTCACGTCCGGCAGGTGCGTGCCGCCGTGGTAGGGGTCGTTGAGCACGTAGACATCTCCCACCTGCATCACCGGGTTGCGCGCGATCACCGTGCGGATGCTCTCGCTCATCGAGCCCAGGTGCACCGGCATGTGCGGCGCATTGGCGATGAGCTGGCCCTCGGCGTCGAAGAGCGCGCAGGAAAAGTCCAGCCGCTCCTTGATGTTCACGGAGTAGGCCGTGTTCTGCAGCCGCAGCCCCATCTGCTCGGCGATGTTCATGAAGAGGTTGTTGAAAACCTCCAGCATCACCGGGTCGGCCTCGGTGCCGAGCGCGTGGCGCGTCGCACGCGGCAGCACCCGCGCGAGCTCGAGTGCGCCGCCTGCACGCACCTGGGCCTGCCAGCCCGGCTCGACGACGGTGGTGGCGTTCTTCTCGGCAATGACGGCCGGGCCGTCGATGCGCGCGCCGGGCTGCAGACGCTCGCGCACCCACAGGCCGGCCTGCACCCAGCCGGCCTCGCCGGCGTCGGGCTCCACGAACATGCGCACACGGTCTTCGGGGGCGGGTGCGTGGGCGGCCGTGTCATCCGCAGCACGGGCCTCGTCGTGGCGCTCGCCGGGGCCCACGGCCTCGGCCGACACCGCCTCGATCACCAGCGCGCGGCCGGGCATCAGGAAGGCGAAGCGCTGGCGGTAGGCCGCTTCGAAGGCCTCGCGCACCGCGGCCTGGCTGCCCAGCGCCACCACGAGTGCGGTGTCGGTGCCAGCGTAGCGCACGTGGATGCGCAGCCGCCGCTCGATGGCCGCCGCCGGGAAGCCCTGCGCGGCGAGCTCGGTCGCGGCCGACTCGGCGAGCACGTGCGCCTGTTGCGCCGCCACTTCCAGGCCTTCGGCGTCGAGCGTGCGCTCCACCGAGGCCTCGCGCATGGCGATCTGGTCGGCCAGGCCCATGCCGTAGGCCGAGAGCACGCCGGCCAGCGGGTGCACGAACACGCGCGTCATGGCCAGAGCATCGGCCACCGCACACGCGTGCTGCCCGCCCGCGCCGCCGAAGCACTGCAGCGTGTAGCGCGTGACGTCGTAGCCCCGCGCCACCGAGATGCGCTTGATCGCGTTGGCCATGTTCTGCACGGCAATACGCAGGAAGCCCGCGGCGAGCGCCTCCGGGCTCGCCTCGCGGCCGGTGGCGCGTCGCACCTCGTCGGCCATCGCCTCGAAGCGTTCGACTACCACGGCGCGGTCCAGCGCCTCGTCACCGCGCGCGCCGAAGACCTTCGGGAACCAGGCGGGCTGCACGCGCCCGAGCATCACGTTCGCATCCGTCACGGCCAGCGGCCCGCCACGCCGGTAGCTCGCCGGGCCCGGGTTGGCACCGGCGCTCTCCGGCCCCACGCGCAGCCGCGCGCCGTCGAAGCGCAGGATCGAGCCGCCGCCAGCGGCCACCGTGTGGATGCTCATCATCGGTGCGCGCATGCGCACGCCGGCCACCTGGGTCTCGAAGGCACGCTCGAACTCGCCCGCGTAGTGGCTCACGTCGGTGGAGGTGCCACCCATGTCGAAGCCGATCACCCGCTCGTGCCCGGCCGCTACCGCGGTGCGCACCATGCCCACGATGCCACCTGCCGGGCCCGAGAGAATCGCGTCCTTGCCCTGGAAGCGGTGCGCCTCGGTCAGGCCACCGGAGCTCTGCATGAAGAACAGCGGCACGCCCGGCATCTGCTCGGCCACCTGGTCCACGTAGCGGCGCAGGATCGGGCTCAGGTAGGCGTCCACGACGGTGGTGTCCCCGCGTGAAACGAACTTCATCATCGGGCTGGTCTCGTGCGAGGTGCTCACCTGCGCGAAGCCCGCCCCGCGCGCCAGACGCGCGGCCGCCTGCTCGTGCGCGGTGTGGCGCCAGCCGTGCATGAACACGATGGCCACCGCGCGTATGCCGTCGGCGGCCGCTTGCCGCAGCTGGGCAGCGAGGGCCGGCTCGTCCAGCGGCGCGATCACCTCGCCGCCCGCACTCACCCGCTCCTGAGCCTCCACCACGCGCTCGTAGAGCAGTTCGGGCAGCACGATCTGGCGCTCGAACAGGCGCGGCCGCGCCTGGTAGGCGATGCGCAGCGCGTCGCGGAATCCCTGCGTGGTGACCAGCAGCGTGCGCTCGCCCTTTCTCTCCAGCAGCGCGTTGGTGGCCACCGTCGTGCCCATCTTCACGCAGGCCAAGCGCTCGGGCGTCACCGCCTGCCCGGACGCCAGGCCGAGCAGCCGCCGGATGCCCTCCACGGCGGCATCGGCATAGTGCTCGGGGTTCTCGCTGAGCAGCTTGAGCGTGTGCAGGGCCCCATCGGGTGCGCGGCCGACGACGTCCGTGAAGGTACCGCCACGGTCGATCCAGAACTGCCAGCGGAGGCCTGCGTGCAGGGGTGAGGTCGAGGTGCTCATGGGGCTCGCTCCAACAGGTTCCAGCGCTCATGGACGAGGCGCATCAGGTGGTGCACGGGCCGTCCTGTGGCCTCGGACAACGCGTCGGCATAAGGGGCCAGGTTGGTGCACTCCAGCAGCAGGGTGCGCACCTGCGGGTGCCGATCGAGCAGCCGCCGTGCAGCCTGCAGCACCTCGGCCTGAGCGAGTTCGGGGTCCAGCGCCGGAAGGTCCTCGAGCAGCACGCGCTGAAGGTGGCCGCCCGGCGGCAGCCCTGCCACAGGGGTGGCGGGGCCCGCCCCCGCGGCGAGCAGGTGCGCAGGCCCGAGCGAGGCAGCATCCACCGTGAGCACACCGGGACGGTCGAGCACCGGCAGCTCGAGCAGCGAGGATGTCCACACCGGCACCGGCAAGGCGTCCTGCAGCGGCTGCTGCATCAGCACGAGGAAGCCGCAACTGGTGGTGAGGGCGCACGCGCCTTCGGCCACGAGCGCGCGGCCGGCCTCGATGAAGGGCGCCAGCAGCGAGGCGTCGCCTTCGCGCACGACGCGCCGGGCCGATGCGCCGGGCACCACGCGGTGACGCACCGGCATGGCGAAACTGCCGGCGTGGCCCACATCCCCGGGCAGGCGCGGGAAGCGCGTGTCCAGCATCAGCACGCCCAGAAAGGGCTCGTCCACCGGGGCCATGCGCGCACTGGCGCGGTCAGAGGGAAGTCGCGGCACGGGCAGCCTGGTCGTAGTGGCCGGACATCGTGCGCAGCAGCCGCGCGAGCTCGCCGATGTCGGCGTTGCGGTCGGTATCCAGGCTCCCCACGAGGCACTGCTCGCGCACGGTGCGGTAGCGCTGCACCAGCGCCTCGCCGGCGGGCGTGGGGCTGTAGAAGACCTCCTTGCCCTGCTTGTGCGCCCGGGAGAAGCCGGCAGCAACGAGCTTCTTCAGCGAATAGGCCACCACGTGGGTGTCCTCGTAGTTCAGCACGAAGCAGATGTCGGCCAGCTTCTTGTTGCGGGCGCGGTGGCACAGGTGGTGCAGCAGCAACACGTCGGTGATGGTGAGGTCCGGGCAACCGGCCGCGGCCATGCAGCGCACGGCCCAGCGCGCAAAGGCGTTCCAGGCCACGATCAGCCCGAACTCGAACTCGGAGAGCTCGACGCTGCGGGGCGACACCAGATGCGAGGAGGACACGATGCCCGGGCCGCGCGGGGTGGCGCCTGCGGGTGGCGCCGGGGCCACCGGAGCTGTCGCGGCTGCCGGGGCCGGCTCGCCCGCGGGCACGGCAGCGGGGTGGATCGGCTTGCGCGGCATCGGTACTTACACTCAAAACGTCAATGATTTGTTGACAATTTATCTCATGGCTTTCTAGACTTCAAGCCACCCTGAGGCAAGTCCCGATCTGCGAGTTCGCCGGCACGCCTCATGCTTCGGTCTTTGCCACTCACCCCCTTCAGGAGCCCCGATGAAGATGCTGCCCCGACTGCTGGCCGCCGCCGCGCTGCTGGCCCTCTCTGCCGCCCAGGCCCAGACCAAGTGGGACCTGCCGGCCGCCTACCCGGCCACGAACTTCCACACCGTCAACCTGCAGCAATTCGCCGATGACATCGACAAGGCGAGCGCCGGCAAGCTCAAGATCACGGTCCACGCCAATGCCTCGCTGTTCAAGGCGCCCGAGATCAAGCGCGCCGTGCAGGGCGGGCAGGCGCAGATCGGCGAGGTGCTGCTCGTGAACTTCCAGAACGAGTGGCAGATCTTCGGCGCCGACGGCATCCCCTTCCTGGCCGACAGCTACGACGAGGCCGTGAAGCTGTGGAAGGTGCAGAAGCCGCTGCTGGAGAAGAAGCTCGCCGAGCAGGGCATGATGGTGCTGTACGCCGTGCCCTGGCCGCCCCAGGGCGTGTATTCGAAGAAGCCGCTGAACAGCGCCGCCGACCTCAAGGGCATGAAGTGGCGCGCCTACAGCCCGGCCACGTCGCGCATCGCCGAACTCGTGGGCGCGCAGCCCGTGACCGTGCAGGCCGCCGAGGTGAGCCAGGCCTTCGCCACCGGCGTGACCGAAAGCATGATGAGCTCGGGCTCCACCGGCGCCGATGCCAAGCTGCACGAGCACGTGAAGTTCTGGTACGACACCCAGGCCTGGCTGCCGAAGAACGCCGTGCTCGTGAACCGCGCCGCCTTCAATGCGCTGGACAAGGCCACGCAGGACGCGGTCATGAAGGCCGCGGCCGATGCCGAGGTGCGCGGTCTGGCCGCGAGCAAGAAGGCCAACGGCGACTCGCTGAACGTGCTGCGAGCCGGCGGCATGCAGATCCTGCCGCCGTCGCCCCAGCTCAAGGCCGACATGAAGAAGGTGGGCGATGTCCTTCTCAAGGAGTGGCTCGAGAAGGCCGGCCCCGAAGGCAAGCAGCTGGTGGATGCCTTCCTGAAGTGAGGTGAGCCGAGCAGCCGCCTGATCGCCCGGACAACCACCCTCCTCACGCCCCCATGCGCAGGTTCCTGGACACGCTGTACGACTCGGCTGCGTGGCTGGCGGCCCTGTTCATGGTGGGGCTGCTGACGATGGTGCTGCTGGGCATCGTCAGCCGGCTGCTGCACTTCCATGTGCCCGGCACCGACGCCTACGCCGGCTACCTCATGGCCGGCTCGGGCTTCCTGGCCCTGGCCCACACGCTCAAGCGCAACGAACACATCCGCGTGACGCTGCTGCTGTCGGCGCTCACCGGGCGCGCCAACCGGGCGCTGGAGCTGTGGGCGCTGGGCGCGGCCGTGCTGCTGGCCCTGCTGTCCGCCTGGTACAGCTGCCGGCTGAGCTGGCAGTCGCACCTGTTCCACGACATCTCCACCTCCAACGATGCCACCCCGCTGTGGATTCCGCAGCTGTCCATGGCCGCGGGCAACGTCATCCTGCTGATCGCCTTCATCGACGAGTTCGTGCTGGAGCTGCGCGGCCAGCGTGCGCGGCCCTCGAGCGACGAAGCGCTGCACAACGAATAGCGCCGAGGCCCCGCACGCCATGTCCGACCTCGGCATCACCCTCGTCCTCGTCGCCGCGCTCTTCCTGATCCTCGCCAGCGGGGTGTGGATCGGCCTGACCCTCACGGGCGTGGCCTGGATCGCGATGCAGCTCTTCAGCGCGCGCCCGGCCGGCGACGCCATGGCGGTGACGATCTGGGGCTCGGCCTCGAGCTGGACACTCACCGCGCTGCCGCTTTTCGTGTGGATGGGCGAGATCCTTTTCCGCACCCGGCTGTCGCAGGACATGTTCCGGGGCCTGGCGCCGTGGATGCAGTCGCTGCCCGGGCGGCTGCTGCATGTCAACGTGGCCGGCTGCACCATCTTCGCCGCCGTCTCCGGCTCCAGCGCCGCCACCTGCGCCACCATCGGCAAGATGAGCCTGCCCGAACTCAAGAAGCGCGGCTACCCGGACGGCATCTCCATCGGCTCGCTGGCCGGCGCCGGCACGCTCGGGCTGCTCATCCCGCCGTCGATCATCATGATCGTCTACGGCGTGAGTGCGGAGGTCTCCATCGCGCAGCTCTTCATCGCCGGTGTCCTGCCGGGCCTGCTGCTCGCGCTGCTCTTCTCCGGCTACCTGATCTTCTGGGCCCTGCGCCACCCCGAGCTCGTGCCGCCGGCCGACGCCCCGATGACCTTCGGGCAGAAGCTGCGCGAGTCGCGCCACCTCATCCCGGTGGTGCTGCTCATCGCCGCCGTGCTGGGCAGCATCTACAGCGGCATCGCCACTGCCACCGAGGCCGCTGCGGTCGGCGTGGTGGGCTCGCTCGTGATCTCCGCCGCCCAGGGCTCGCTCACCTGGGCCACCTTCCGCGACTCGCTCATGGGCGGCACGCGGCTGTACTGCATGATCGCTCTCATCCTCGCCGGCGCGGCCTTCCTCACGCTGTCGATGGGCTACATCGGGCTGCCGCGCCACCTCGCGGAGTGGATCGCCACGCTGGGGCTGAGCCCCTTCGGGCTGCTCTTCGCGCTCATGGTCTTCTACATCATCCTGGGCTGCTTCCTGGACGGCATCTCGATGGTGGTGCTCACGATGGGCGTGATCCTGCCCACCGTGCAGAAGGCTGGCATCGACCTGCTGTGGTTCGGCATCTTCATCGTGCTGGT
This sequence comes from Rubrivivax sp., assembly GCA_049318345.1. GTDB lineage: Bacteria > Pseudomonadota > Gammaproteobacteria > Burkholderiales > Burkholderiaceae_C > Rubrivivax. The sequence continues at coordinate 14,067 of JBMOGN010000022.1, forward strand.
GGTGGAGATGGCGCAGATCACGCCGCCGGTGGGCTTCAACCTCTTCGTGCTGCAGGGCATGACACGGCGCGAGATCGGCTGGATCGCCCGCGTCACGCTGCCCTTCTTCTTCCTGATGATCGCCGCCGTGGGACTCGTCTACGCCTTCCCGGAGATCGTCACTTTCCTGCCGCAGCAGATGCGGCGCTGACGCACGCTCCGGCACCGGCCACCGGTACTGCCGAACCCTCCTTCTTCTGCGCCAGCGGTACGCCGTTGCGCACCGCCACGATCTCGGCCACGATCGACACCGCGATCTCCGCGGGCGTCTTGCTGCCGAGGTCCAGGCCGATGGGGCCGTGCAGGCGGTCGATCTCGGCCGCGCTCAGGTCGAAGTCGAGCAGGCGCTGCTTGCGCTTGGCGGTGTTGCCGCGCGAGCCGAGTGCGCCCACATAGAAGGCGGGCGACTTCAGCGCCTCCAGCAGCACCATGTCGTCGAGCTTGGGGTCGTGCGTGACGGCCACCACCGCGCAGTGCGGGTCGAGCTGCAACTCGAGCACGAGGTCGTCGGGCATGGCCCGGCTGAAGGTCGTGCCGGGGATGTCCCAGGTGAGGTGGTACTCCTCGCGCGGGTCGCACACCACCACCTCGAAGTCGAGCATGAGCGCCATCTGCGCCACCGCACGCGAGAGCTGACCCGCGCCCACGATCAGCAGCCGCCAGCGCGGGCCGAAGAGCGCCCGAAGCGTGCGGCCGTCGAACTCGAAGACCTGGCCGCGGGATGCGGGTTCGACCTGCACGGCGCCGGAATCCAGATCGAGCCTCCGCGCGACGAGCTCGTGCCGGGCCGTGCGGACCAGCACCTCGTCGATCCAGGCGGTGTCGGCCAGCGGCTCCTGCACCAGGCGCAGGTTGCCGCCGCAGGGCAGCCCGAAGCGAGCCGCCTCCTCCTTCGTCACGCCGTAGGTGACCAGGCTCGGCTTGCCCACCCGCTCGCCGTGGCGCACGCGGTCGATGAGGTCGTCTTCCACGCAGCCGCCCGAGACCGAGCCCACCACCAGTCCGTCGTCGCGCAGCGCCAGCAGCGCGCCGGGAGGCCGCGGGGCGGAGCCCCAGGTCTCGATGACGGTGACGAGCCAGACATCGTGCGCCTGCCGGCGCCAGTCGCGCGCCTGCTGCAGCACCTGCAGATCAAGGCTGTCCATGCCGGTTTGCTCCTTCGCAGCCCAGGAAAACGGGGCGAGCCTACTTCCTGGCCAGGAAGTACACGACGACGAGGATCAAGGCACCGGCAGCCAGCCACAGCAGCCGACGGTCCGGCGCGGCCCCGGGAGCAGCGCCCTCGGGCGCGGCGGGCGCCTCGGCGGGCACACCCACCTCCTCCCGCAGCCGGGTCTCGAAGGCCTGGAAGAAGTCCTCGCTGATCTTGGCCGCCGCGGCATCGACCAGACGCGAACCGATCTGCGCGATCTTGCCGCCCACCTGCGCTCGAGCCTTGTAGCGCAGCCGGGTCTGGCCTCCCTCCTCCTCCAGCGCGACCTCGGCCGAGCCCTTGCCGAAGCCGGCCGCTCCGCCCTGGCCGTCGAAGTGAATGGTGTAGCTCACCGGTGCCTGCACATCGGCGAGCTTCAGGTTGCCCTTGAAGCGCGCGCTGACGGGGCCGATCTTCACCGCCACAACGACGGTGTAGGCGTCCTCGCCGCTGCGCTCGATGGACTCGCAGCCGGCGATGCAGGCCTTGAGCACCTCGGGGTCGTTGAGCGCAGCCCAGGTGCGCTCGCGGGAAGCGGGGATGAGGCGGTCGCCGGTGAGTTCCATGGGTGCAGACGGTGGTGGGAGGTGTCGGGAAGGTCAGTGCAGCAGCGCAGCCGGGCGCTGGGCCGGCGCGCGCAGGGCGCGGCCGAGGTCGGCCAGGCTGTGGAGATTGTGTACCGGCAGGAAGCGGTCGACATGCGGCAGCAGCGCGCGCACGCCCGCGGCGCGCGGCTCGAAACCATCGAATCGCAGCAGCGGGTTGAGCCACACCACCTCGTGGGCGAGGCGGTGCAGCCGCGCCGCCGCGTCGGCCAGGGCGCCGCGGTCGTCGCGGTCCAGGCCGTCGGTGACGAGCAGCACGGCTGCGTTGGCGCCGAGCACGCGGCGGGCCCAGCGGCGGTTGAACTCCGCCAGGCAGCCGCCAATGCGCGTGCCGCCCTTCCAGTCCGCCACCTGCTGCTCGGCAGCGCGCAGCGCCGCGTCGGGGTCGCGCTCGCGCAGCGCGCGCGTGATGTTCGTCAGCCGGGTGCCGAAGGTGAAGGCCTGCACGCGCACATGGCGCCGCATGAGGCCGTGCACATAGTGCAGGAAGAGCCGCGCGTAGCGGTCCATCGAGCCCGAGATGTCCAGCAGCACGACGATGGGCGGGCGCTCGCGGCGCGCCCGCGTGAAGGCCGGCGCGAGCGTGTTGGGCGAGCGCGCCATGCGCTGCAGGGTGCGGCGCAGGTCGATGCGGCCCTCGGCCGCGGGCTCGTGGCGGCGCCGCCGCACGGGCTGCACGGGCGGGGGCAGGCGCTGTGCCAGCGCCTGCGCGGCCTGGTACTCGGCGGTGGTCATCGACTCGAAGTCGGCACCCTGCAGCCGCTCGCGTTCGGAGAAGGAGAACGCGGTCTCGAACTGAACCTCCTCGCGCGGCGGCTCGGGGGCGGCCTGCGGGAGCTTCTTCTCGCGCGGGGCGCTCAGCGCCTCGCTGATGCGCGCGGCCTGGGGCGCGCGCTCCTTCTCGCCGCGGCCCGCCACCTTCGGCAGCATGAGGTACATGAGCCTCTCCAGCAGCTTGGGGTCGCGGAAGAAAGCGTCGAAGGCGGCGTCGAAGACGGGCTGCTGCTCGCGCCGGTCGATCATCACGGCGCACAGCGCGGCGTGGACGTCGTCGCGCCGCTCCAGGCCCACGGCCTGGACTGCGGCGATGGCGGAGAGGACGCGGTCGGGCCCGACCTGCAGCCCCGCGCGCCGCAGCACGCGGGAGAAGTGCACGATGTTGTCGGCAATCATGGGGCCGGCGCGGGGGTCTCCAGCAAGGCGCGCGCGCGCAGCTCGTCCAGGATCTTCTGCGTGTCGCCGCCCTGCATGCGCACGATGTCGTCCTGGTACTTCAGCAGCACGCCCAGGGTGTCGTGCACGTTGGCCGGGTCCAGGCTGAGGGCGTTCAGGGCCACCAGCGCGTTCGTCCAGTCGATGGTCTCGGCCACCCCCGGGGACTTGAAGAGGTCCAGCGTGCGCATGCGCTGCACGAACTCCACCACCTGCCGGTACAGCCGCTCGGAGGCGCCCGGCGCCTTCAGCCGCACGATGTGCAGCTCGCGCTCCACGTCGGGAAACTCCACCCAGTGGTACAGGCAGCGCCGCTTGAGCGCATCGTGGATCTCGCGCGTGCGGTTGCTCGTGATGAGCGTGATGGGCGGCGCGCTGGCACGTACGGTTCCCAGCTCGGGGATGGTGATCTGGTTCTCCGCCAGCACCTCCAGCAGGAAGGCGTCGAACGGCTCGTCGGCGCGGTCGAGCTCGTCGATGAGCAGCACCGGCGACTGCGGCTGGCTCAGCGCCGCCAGCAGCGGGCGCTCGATGAGCATGTCGCGTGCGTAGAGGTCGCGCACGAGCCGGTCGTGGTCGATCTCGTGCGCCGCCTCGGCCAGGCGGATCTCCACCATCTGCCGCGCCACGTTCCACTCGTAGGCGGTCTGCGCCACGTCCAGCCCTTCGTAGCACTGCACGCGCAGCAGCCGCGTGCCCAGCAGCGCGGCCAGGGCCTTGGCCAGCTCGGTCTTGCCGACCCCAGGCTCGCCCTCCAGGAACAGCGGCCGGCCGAGCTTGAGCCCCAGATAGAGCACGGTGGCCAGCCGGCGGTCGCAGACGTACTGCTGCTGCGCCAGGCGCTCGATCACCTCGTCGACCGAGGCGGGCAAGGCAGGAGGAGTACTCATCTGGGTGGGCCCGGAAAAAGAAAGACGGCGGACCGACCGCTGGCCGGTGCCGCCGTCGAGTCCGCACCGGCTGGTGCGGCTGGCCTGAAGCTTACCTTGACAGCGCCGCTTCCACCGCGCGCGCCGCCATCACGGACACCATCGCGGCGCGGTACTCGGCCGAAGCGTGAAGGTCGCCATTGATGCCGGCGGCCGAGAGCTTGACCGCGCGGGCTGCCGCCGGGGTGAAGCTGGCGTTGAGCGCCGCCTCGATCTCGGTGGCGCGAAAGACGGTGCTCTTCGCACCCGTGACGGCCACGCGCACGCCGCCGGCAGACTGCGACACGAAGACGCCCACCAGGGCGAAGCGCGAAGCGGGCTGCTTGAACTTCACGTAAGCCGCGCGCGTGGGCACGGGGAACTCCACCGCCTTGATCAGCTCGCCGGGCTTCAGCGCGGTCTCGTACAGGCCGGTGAAGAAGGCATCGGCGGCGATGGCGCGGCTGCTGGTGTGGATGGTGGCCCCCAGGCCCAGCACGGCCGACGGGTAGCAGGCGGCGGGGTCGGCGTTGGCGAGCGAGCCGCCGAGGGTACCCATGTTGCGCACCATCTGGTCGCCGATGCCCCCGGCCAGCTCGGCCAGCGCCGGCAGCGCCTTGAGCACGTCGGCCGAGGCCGCCACCGCGGCGTGCTTGGTGGTGGCGCCGATGACGATGCGGCCCGCGTCCAGGGCGATGCCCGAGAGCACGCCGACGCCGGCCAGGTCGATGAGCGTCTGCGAGGACGACAGCCGCAGCTTCATCGCCTGCACGAGGCTCTGGCCCCCGGCGAGGTAGCGCGCGTCGCCCTGGAAGGCGGCGGTGGCCGCGTCCACCGAATCGGGGCGCTTGTAGTCGAATGCGTACATGGTGGTGTTCTCCTCGTCGGTTCAGGCCTGGCCGTGGGCGGCGCGCCAGATGCGCTCGCGCGTGGCGGGCATGGCGATGTCGCGCACGCCCAGGGCGTCGGTCAGCGCGTTGATGAAGGCCGGCGGCGAGCCGATGGCACCGGCCTCGCCGCAGCCCTTCACGCCCAGCGGATTGTGCGTGCAGGGCGTGCAGGTGTGGTCGACCTGGAAGCTCGGCAGGTCGTCGGCGCGCGGCATGGCGTAGTCCATGTACGAGCCGGTGAGCAGCTGGCCCGACTCGGGGTCGTACACGCAGCCTTCGAGCATCGCCTGCCCGAGGCCCTGGGCGATGCCGCCGTGCACCTGGCCCTCGACGATCATCGGGTTGATGATGTTGCCGAAGTCGTCCACGGCCGTGAACTTCTCCACCGTCGTCACGCCCGTGTCCACGTCCACCTCGACCTCGCAGATGTAGCTGCCCGAGGGGTAGGTGAAGTTGGTGGGGTCGTAGAAGGCGTTCTCGTTCAAGCCCGGCTCGAGCTTGTCCAGCGGGTAGTTGTGCGGCACGTAGGCGGTGAGCGACACCGCGCCGAAGGGTACCTTCTTGTCGGTGCCGGCCACCTTGAACTCGCCGTTCTCGAACTCGATGTCGGTGTCGGCGGCCTCCAGCAGGTGCGCGGCGATCTTCTTGCCCTTGGCGATGATCTTGTCCACCGCCTTGACGATGGCCGAGCCGCCCACGGCCAGCGAGCGGCTGCCGTAGGTGCCCATGCCGAAGGGCACGCGCCCGGTGTCGCCATGCACGATCTCCACGTTCTCCACCGGGATGCCGAGCTTGCCCGCCACCACCTGCGCAAAGGTCGTCTCGTGGCCCTGGCCATGGCTGTGCGAGCCGGTGAAGACCGTCACGGTGCCCGTGGGGTGCACGCGCACCTCGCCGGCCTCGAACAGGCCCGCACGCGCGCCCAGCGCGCCCGCGACGTTGCTCGGGGCGATGCCGCAGGCCTCGATGTAGCAGCTGTAGCCGATGCCGCGCTTCTTTCCGCGCGCCTCGGAGGCCGCCTTGCGTGCGGGGTAGCCCTTCATGTCGGCCAGCTCCATCGCGCGGTCGAGGTGCGCGGTGTAGTTGCCGGTGTCGTAGGTCAGGCCCACGGGCGTGGCGTACGGGAACTCGGTGATGAAGTTGCGTCGGCGGATATCGGCCGGGTCCATGCCCATGTCGCGTGCGGCCGTCTCGACGATGCGCTCCACCAGGTAAGTGGCCTCGGGCCGGCCGGCTCCGCGGTAGGCATCCACCGGCGCAGTGTTGGTGAACACCGCCTTGACCTCGGCGTAGATGGCCGGCGTCTTGTACTGCCCGGCCAGGAGAGTCGCGTACAGGATCGTGGGGACGCAGGACGCGAAGGTGGACAGGTAGGCGCCCATGTTGGCCACCGTCTTCACGCGCAGCGCGAGGAAGTTGCCCTGGGCGTCCATCGCGAGTTCGGCGGTGCTGAGGTGGTCACGGCCGTGCGCGTCGTTGAGGAACGACTCGCTGCGCTCGGCCGTCCACTTGATGGGCCGGCCCACGCGCTTGGTCGCCCACACGAGCGCCGTCTCCTCAGCGTAGAGGAAGATCTTCGAGCCGAAGCCGCCGCCCACGTCCGGGGCAATGACGCGCACCTTGCTCTCAGGCAGGCCGAGCACGAAGGCGCACATCAGCAGCCGCTCCACGTGCGGGTTCTGGTTGGCCACGTACAGGGTGTAGCTGTCGTCGTGCTTCGTGTACTGGGCGTTGGCCGCGCGCGGCTCCATCGCGTTGGGGATGAGCCGGTTGTTGGCGAAGGTCAGCGAGCTCACCTTGTGCGCCTTGGCGAATGCGGCATCCACAGCCGCCTTGTCGCCGTGGCCCCAGTCGTAGCAGACGTTGCCGGGCACGTCGTCGTGCACCGCCGAGCCGGCCTGCTCCACACGGGCCAGGTCGATGACGGCGGGGAGCACGTCGTAGTCCACCTCGATGAGCTCGGCCGCGTCCTTGGCCTGCACGGCCGAGTCGGCGACGACGAGTGCCACCGGGTCGCCCACGTAGCGCACCTTGCCCTGGGCCAGCACCGGGTGCGGCGGCTCCTTCATGGGGCTGCCGTCCTTGCTGTGGATGAGCCAGCCGCAGGGCAGGCCGCCGACCTTGGCCGCGGCCAGGTCCTCGCCCGTGAAGATGGCGTGCACGCCGGGCGATGCCTTGGCCGCCGCGAGCCCGATGGAGCGGATGCGGGCGTGGGCGTGCGGGCTGCGAAGGAAGTAAGCGTAGGTCTGGCCGGGGAGCACCACGTCGTCGGTGTACTGCCCGCTGCCGGTGAGGAAGCGCGCGTCCTCGCGCCGCTGCATCGGCTTGCCGATGGGCGAATTGGACATGTCGGTCATTGTTGCTCTCCTGTGCGCGGGTCAGGCGGCAGCCTTGCCGGACTGGCAATGCTGGATGGCCCGCACGATGTTGTGGTAACCGGTGCAGCGGCAGATGTTGCCCTCCAGGCCCTCGCGGATGTCCTGCTCGCTGGCGTCGGGCTTGTCGGCCAGCAGTTGCACCGCCGACATCACCATGCCGGGCGTGCAGAAGCCACACTGCAGGCCATGGCACTCGCGGAAGGCAGCCTGCATCGGGTGCAGCGTACCCTCGGGCGCCAGGCCCTCGATGGTGGTGATGTCGGCGCCCTGCGCCTGCACGGCCAGCATGGAGCAGGCCTTCACGGCGCGGCCGCTCATGTGCACGGTGCACGCGCCGCACTGGGCGGTGTCGCAGCCCACATGCGTGCCGGTGAGTTGAAGCTGCTCCCGGATGAGCTGCACCAGCAGCATGCGCGGGTCAACGTTCACCGAGACGGCCCGGCCGTTCACGGTGAGGGACAGGGGTACGCTCACTTCGGTCTCCTTCGTGGCTCTGAGGCCCGGCCACCTGCGGGCCGGCATCCTGCAATCTTCAGCGGCGCGGGGCCCGATTCGGGCACGGGCTTACCCTGATGACCTTGCGTTCGCTCACCAGCGGCCTCAAGCCGCGCAGGACCGGAAACCGAAGAAGCCCTCGTCGCGCTCGGGGTCGATGAAGCAGCGGCCACGCGGCTGGACGTCTCGCGGGGCCGTCCAGCTGCTGGCCCCGCGCAGCACGCGTTCGCCCCGGGCGGGGTCGGGCGGGAGGAAACCCGACACCGCCACCCCCGCGGCCAGCGGCCAGAGCCGCGCCCGTCCGGCCGCCCACTCCCGCACATCGCCCCAGACGAAGCCCCGGGCGGACGCGCTGCTGACGGCGCGCTCCCATTCCAGCTCGGTGGGCAGCCGGCGCCCGGCCCAGCGGCACCAGGCCTCGGCCTCGTACCAGGACACATGCGCGCAGGCCTCGGTGCCGGCCACGCGCACGACGCGCCCGAAGCGCTCCAGGGCGATGCCCTGCCGCATCTGCTCCACACCCCGCGGGGCGCGGCGCGCGGCGGCCTGCGCCCAGCGCCAGCCCGCCGCGCTCCACCAGCCCGGCTCGTCGTAGCCGCCGTCCTCGACGAACTCCGCGTAGCGCGCCCAGCTCACCGCCTGGGCGTCGATCTCGAAGCCGGGCACCGGCTCCCACTGCCCGCCGCGCTCGTTCAGGGGCACGAAGCCCGGACCCGCCGAGCCGGGTAGGATGCGGCCGTCCGGCACCCACATCGGCTCGCGTGGCGTGCGCGCCGGCGCGCCGCGGCCAAGCGAGCCGTCGGCCGCTGGGCTCACGCCCAGCCACTGCGCCGCCGAGGCGAGCTTCTCCGCCAGGCGATCCTCGCGCTGCAGGGCCAGCCGGAAGGCATGCAGCGCCCCGTCGGTGGGCGAGGCCGTGGCCAGCAGCTCCAGCGTCGTCTCCAGGGTGGTGGCCAGGTAGTGGCGCAGCTCCTGGCCGTCCGGGGGCGCGGACTCGGCGCCGGGTGCGCCGGCCAGCGGCCCGAACCAGGCGTCGGCGCGCGGCTCCACCGACGGCAGCCGCATCGAGCCGGGGTCGGCGTCCTCTCCGCGCAGGCGCTGCACATGCCGGGCCACCGCATGCTCCTGCTGCCAGCCCGCCCAGCCGACCATGCGCCAGGGCGGCTGCGCCCACTGCGGCCCGCCCTGGACCCGGCCCGCGACCTCGAAGCACTCGAGCCAGCGCAGGATGCGGTTGCGCGCATCCATGAGGGCGACCGACAACCAGGCGGCATCGGCCAAGCGCGCTGCCACGGGGTCGTTCAGCGAGGGGGGAGCCGCCGCCATGCCTGCGCCGGCAGTCGCCTGGGTGCGGGAGCGGCCGCTCAGCCCCGCTCGATGCGGGCGAAGGCCGAGTGGTTGTGGATGGACTCGAAGTTCTCGACGTCCACCGCGTAGCGGCCGATGCGCGCATCGGCGTTCAGCCGCAGGGCCACATCGCGCACGAGGTCCTCGACGAACTTGGGGTTCTCGTAGGCGCGCTCGGTGATCCACTTCTCGTCGGTGCGCTTGAGCATCGGCCAGATCTCGCTGGAGGCGCTGTCCTCGGCGAAACGCACGAGCTCGTGCCAGCCGACCTCCTGCAGCGGCTGCACGCGCACCGTGACGAGCGAGCGCTGGTTGTGCGCGCCGTAGTCGGAGATCTCCTTGGAGCACGGGCACAGGCTCTTCACCGGCACCCCGACCTCCATCCACAGCGTGGTGACGCCAGCCAGCGTCTGGCAGATCCAGCGGCCCTGGTAGTCGAGCAGGCTGGACAGGCCCGAGACCGGCGCGCGCTTGCGCACGAAGAAGGTGAAGGCGGCCTCGATGCGGCCTTCGCGGGCATCGAGCAGCTCCAGCATGCGCTCGTGCTGCACCGCCAACTGCGCGGCATCCAGCGGGGCTTCCATCGCCGCGATGGCATCCAGCCAGGCGACGAAGCGCGACATGTGCGTGCCCTTCTTGTCTGCCGGCAGCGCCACGTCCAGGCTCCAGGTGGCGGCGCTGGACTGCACCGCCCCGCCCACGCGCAGGCGCAACGGGTAGCGTACGTCCTTCACGCCCACGCGCTGGATCGCCACGCGGCGCGCATCGGGCGCGCTCTGCGTGTCGGGGATGTGCAGGGCGTCGGTGGGCTTGTTCATCGGTCAGCCGTTGGCCGCGGGGCGCACCACCTGCAGCGGGCTGCCGAAGCGCTCGAGCACCGCGCGCTCGATGCCGGCTGCGTCCAGGCCGCACAGGGCGAGCAGCTTGCCCGGGTCGCCGTGCTCGACGAAGCGGTCGGGCAGGCCCAGGTGCAGCACCGGCACCGTGACGCCGGCGGCGGCCAGCGCCTCGGACACGGCGCTGCCCGCGCCGCCCATGGTGCAGCCCTCCTCGACCGTGACCAGCGCCTCGTGCGTGCGAGCAAGCTCGAGCACGAGCGCGGTGTCCAGCGGCTTGACGAACTTCATGTCGACGACCGAGGCGTCCAGGCGCGCGGCGGCCTCCAGGGCCGGGTGCAGCAGGGTGCCGAAGGCCAGGATGGCCACGCGGCGGCCCTCGCGGCGCACCTCGCCCTTGCCCCAGGGCAGCTCCTCCAGGCCCGCCGACAGCGGCGCGCCGATGCCCGCACCACGCGGGTAGCGCACGGCCACGGGATGGTTCTGGCGGAAGGCGGTGGTCAGCGCCCTGCGGCACTGGTCCTCGTCGGAAGGTGCGAGGAGGCTCATGTTCGGCACGCAGCGCACGAAGGCCATGTCGTAGGCCCCGCAATGCGTGGCGCCGTCGGCTCCCACGATGCCCCCGCGGTCCAGCGCGAACACCACCGGGAGGTTCTGGATGGCCACGTCGTGGATGAGCTGGTCGTAGCCGCGCTGCAGGAAGGTGCTGTAGATCGC
>JBMOGN010000023.1:0-23808 GCA_049318345.1 Rubrivivax sp.
CTCCATTCCCATCCCGGAAGTGGTGCGCAACATCAACAGCTTCACGCTCGGCGCGCAGAGCTCCAACCCCAAGGTCAAGACCAAGGTGGTGTGGGTCAACGAGTGGTTCAACCCGCCCAAGGAGACCGAGGCCGCCCAGAGCCTGATCAACCGGGGTGCGGACGTGCTGTTCCAGAACACCGATTCCTCGGCTGTGCTGCAGACCGCGGGCAAGAACAAGAAGCTCGCCTTCGGCTGGGACAGCGACATGACCGCCTACTCGCCCGAGGCGCACCTGGCCTCGGCCATCATCAACTGGGCCCCGTACTACATCAAGGCCACGCGTGACGCGCTGGAAGGCAAGTGGACGGGCAACAGCGGCATCTGGTGGGGCGTGAAGGAAGGCGCGATCGACATCGTGTCCATCTCCGACAAGGTGCCGGCCGAGACGAAGGAGCGCGTCGAGAAGATCAAGGCCGGCCTGAAGGACGGCAGCTTCGCGATCTGGAAGGGCCCGATCGTCGGCCAGGACGGCAAGGAAGTGCTGAAGAAGGACGAAATCGCCGACGACAAGTTCATGGGCGGCATCATGTTCTACGTCAAGGGCGTCGAGGGCAAGGTCCCGACCAACAAGTGAGGCTGAACGGCATGCCGCGCGATTGACGCGGCACACTTGACGCTTGCCAGCGCCGCCCGCGAGACTCGCCGGCGGCGCTTTTCATTTCCGGGGGGAGACGGTGATGCAGGAGTTGAACGGGGCGATCGACTTCGACGCCATCCCGCGCGAGCGGCTGCCCGCCTTGCTGCGCGCGATGCCCAAGGCCGAGCTGCACCTGCACATCGAGGGCTCTCTCGAGCCCGAGCTCATCTTCCGGCTCGCGCAGCGCAACCATGTGCCGCTCGCCTATCCGAGCGTGGAGGCGCTGCGTGCGGCCTACGCCTTCACCGATTTGCAGAGCTTCCTGGACATCTATTACGCCGGCGCCAGCGTCCTGCGGCACGACCAGGACTTCTTCGACATGGCCTGGGCCTACTTCGAGCGCGCCGCCGCCGACGGCGTCGTGCACGCCGAGCTCTTCTTCGACCCCCAGACCCACACCGCGCGCGGCGTGCCCATGCGCGAGGTCGTCGTGGGCCTGGCCCACGCCTGCCGCCGCGCGCACGCGGAGTTCGGCATCAGCGCCTCGCTCATCCTGTGCTTCCTGCGCCACCTCAGCGAGGAGGAGGCCTTCGCGACGCTGGAGGAGGCGCTGCCGTACCGCGAGCACTTCATCGGCGTGGGGCTGGACAGCAGCGAGCGTGGCCACCCGCCGGAGAAGTTCGCGCGGGTGTTCGCGCGCTGCCGCGAGCTCGGCCTGCACCTCGTGGCCCATGCCGGCGAGGAGGGGCCGCCGGCCTACATCGAGCTGGCGCTGGACCTGCTGAAGGTGCAGCGCATCGACCACGGCGTGCGCTGCACCGAGAGCGCCGCGCTGGTGCAGCGCCTGGCGCGCGAGCGCGTGCCGCTCACGGTGTGCCCGCTGTCCAACGTGAAGCTGTGCGTGTTCCCCTCGCTGGCCGCACACAACCTGCCCGCGCTGCTGGAGGCGGGCCTGTGCGCCACGGTGAACAGCGACGACCCGGCCTACTTCGGCGGCTACATCGCCGAGAACTTCTTGCAGACCTTCGCCGCGCTGCCGCAGCTCGGTGCGCGCCAGGCCTGGCAGCTCGCCGCCAACAGCATCGAGGCGAGCTTTGCGCCCGCGGCCGACCGGGCGCGCTGGCGTCTGGCCCTGGATGCGGCCTTCCGGCAGGCGGCCGGGGCTCAGGCCGCGAGGGCCGGCGACAGGGCCTGAGCCAGCGCAGCCGCGCCCGGCCCGAAGGCGTAGGCGTCCATGGCCAGATCGCCGAAGGTCAGGCTGGCGTGGATGCGCCGTGCGGCGTCCTGCTCGCCTCCTGCGCCTGCCGCCACGAACCACGGCAGCAGGTGCTCGTCGGTGGGGTGCATGAGCACGGCGTGGGGGGCCCGGCTGCGGTAGTTGGCCAGGGCGTCCCAGTCGCGGGCAGCCGCGCGTGCCTCGAACCAGGCCCGGAAGGCCGTGCTCTCGGGCGTGGCTGGCCGGTCCACCGTCATCCGCCCGCCGGCGAAGACGCGCTGCAGGTTGTGCGTGAGGCTGCCGCTGCCCATCACCAGCACGCCTTCGCCAGCCAGGGGCGCCAGGGCTCCGCCCAGCGCCAGGAGTTGCGCGGGCGACCAATGCGGCGGCCAGCCCAGCGGCAGCACCGGGATGTCGGCCTCGGGGAACATGTAGCGCAGCGGCGTCCAGATGCCGTGGTCCAGGCCCGACTCGTCGAAGAGGTGCACCGGCAGCCCGGCCTCGCGCAGGCGGGTGGCCACCGCCTGCGCCAGCGCGGGCGCACCCGGGGCGTCGTAGCGCAGCGTGTTCAGCCGCGGGTCGAAGCCGCCGAAGTCATACACCGCCGCGTGGCGCGCGGCGCCGAGCAGCACCGGCTCGCGGCGCAGGGTGTGCGCCGACACGGCCAGGATGGCGCGCGGCCGCCCGCAGGCCCGCTCCAGCGCCGGGCCCAGGCGTTGCATGAAGGCACCGGCCTCTCGCGGCTCCAGCGCCGTCATGGGCGAGCCGTGGGAGATGAACAGCGGGGGTAGGGCGGGGCGGGTATCCATGCCGACATTGCACCACCGCCCCTGGCCGCAGGCATTGAAAGCCGATGAACGCAGGATTCTCGGGGCTTGCCGGTGGCCCCCGGCGGCGCGGGGCGGGAGTGTTTATGCTCCTTCGCTGCGCAGGATGGGCTTGCGCGCGCGGCCCGGCCGCGATCCTGCGCACCATGCAAGCTGAGTCCTCCTCCGAATCCTCCCCGCTGAATGACACTCCGGGCGCCCCGGGCGCGACGGGTGCCCCGCGCGTGCCCTCGGTCTTCGCCCTGGCCCGCGTGGCCGCGGCCCGCGATTTCCGCGCTGGCGAGCTGCGCCTGCTTCTGGTGGCGGTGATGCTGGCGGTCTCGGCGCTCAGCGCGGTGGGTTTCTTCGCCGATCGTCTGAACGCCGGCCTGGCGCGTGATGCCCGCCAGTTGCTCGGCGGCGATGCGGTGGTGTCCAGCGACCGGGAAACGCCCGCGCAGCTCCGCACCCTGGCCCAGCAGCTGGGCCTGAAGACGGCGCAGACCGTGAGCTTCCCGAGCATGGGCCGTGCGCCCGAGGCCCGCGGCGGGGCGACGCGACTGGTGGCGGTGAAGGCGGTGGAGGCCACCTACCCGCTGCGCGGGCGGCTTCAGGTGCGCGACGCGCCGGGTGGCGCGGTGCGTGCGGTGGCCGAGGCGCCCGCTGCGGGCACCGTGTGGGTGGACCCGCCGCTGCTGGAGGCCCTCGGGCTGGCGCTGGGCGACGAGTTGATGCTGGGCGACAGCACGCTGAAGATTGCGCGCGTGATCGAGGTCGAGCCCGACCGCGGCGCGGGTTTCGTCGGCTTTGCGCCGCGCGTGATGCTCAACCTCGCGGACCTGCCCGCCACCGGGCTGGTGCAGCCGGCCAGCCGCGTCACCTGGCGCCTGGCGGTGGCCGCCCCGCCCGGGCGCGAGGCTGCGGTGCCGCGCTTCGTCAAGACCGCGGAAGGGGAAATCGAGACGTCGCGGCTGCGCGGGGTGCGTCTGGAGTCGCTGGACTCGGGCCGGCCGGAGATGCGCCAGACGCTGGAGCGCGCGGAGAAGTTCCTGAACCTGGTGGCGCTGCTGGCCGCGCTGCTGGCGGCCGTGGCCGTGGGCATCGCCGCGCGTGACTTCGCGCAGCGCCACCTCGACGCCTCGGCGATGCTGCGCGTGCTGGGTCTGTCGCAGCGGCGCATCGCCTGGTCCTGGGGCCTGGAGTTCGGGGTGGTCGGGCTGCTGGGCAGCCTGGCCGGCGTGGCGCTGGGCTACGCCATGCACCATGTGTTCGTGGCCCTGCTGGGCGGGCTCGTGCGGGTGGAGCTGCCCGCGCCGGGCCTGTGGCCGGCGCTGTTCGGGGTAGGCGTGGGTATGACGCTGCTGCTGGGCTTCGGGCTGCCGCCGGTGCTGCAACTCGCCCGCGTGCCCCCGCTGCGCGTGATCCGCCGCGACCTGGGCGAGCTCAAGCCGGCTTCGCTGGCGGTGCTGGCCGCGGGGTCCATCGGTTTTGCGATGCTGCTGCTGGCGGTGTCGTCCGACCCCCGGCTGGGCGCCATCGCGGTGGGCGGCTTCGCTGTGGCGGTGGGCCTGTTCGCGCTGGTGGCCTGGCTGGCGGTGAGGCTGCTCGCGCGCGTGGTGCCGCAGACCCGCGCGCCGCGCTGGCTGCTCCTGGCCACGCGGCAGGTGGCCGCGCGGCCGGCCTTCGCGGTACTGCAGGTCTCGGCACTGGCCGTGGGGCTGCTGGCCCTGGTGCTGCTGGTGCTGCTGCGCACCGACCTCGTGGACAGCTGGCGCCGCGCCACGCCCCCGGACGCCCCCAACCGCTTCGTCATCAACCTGCAGCCTGAGCAGGGCGACGCCTTCCGCGAGGCCCTGGCCCGCGCCGGGGTGCAGCGCTACGACTGGTACCCGATGATCCGCGGGCGCCTGGTGAGCGTGAACGGGCGCGCCGTGGGGCCGTCGAGCTACACCGAGGACCGCGCGCAGCGGCTCGTGGAGCGCGAGTTCAACCTCAGCCACGCGGCCCAGGCCCCGGCGCACAACCTCGTGGTGGCGGGCAAGTGGACGCCCGAGGAGCGCGACGGCCTGAGCGTGGAGGAGGGCCTGGCCCGCACCCTTGGCCTGGAGCTCGGCGACCGGCTGGCCTTCGACATCGGCGGGCAGGTGGTGCAGGCACAGGTGACCAGCCTGCGCAAGGTCGACTGGGGCTCGAGGCGGGTGAACTTCTTCGTCATGTTCCCCCTGTCGCAGATGCCCGGCGTGCCGTCGAGCACCATCTGCGCCTTCCGCGCGCCATCCACTCCCGGCTTCGACGCCGCCCTCAGCCGCGACTTCCCCAACATCACGAACGTGGATGTCTCCGCCTCCATCGCCCAGGTGCAGGGCGTGCTCGACCAGGTCATCCGCGCGGTGGAGTTCCTCTTCACCTTCACGCTGGCGTCCGGGCTCGTGGTGCTGTTCGCGGCCGTCTCGGCCACGCGCGAGGCGCGCGCCCGCGAGTACGCGCTCATGCGCGCGATGGGCGCGCAGGCCTCGCTGCTGCGCGCGGTGCAGCGCGCCGAACTCCTCGGGGTGGGCGCGCTGGCCGGCCTGCTGGCCTCCGCCGGTGCGGTGGCCGTGGGCTGGGCGCTGGCGCGCTACGCCTTCCAGTTCGACTGGAACCCCTCGCCCTGGGTGCCGCTGGCCGGCGCGGCCTGCGGCGCGCTGCTGGCGCTGGCCGCGGGCTGGTGGGGCTTGCGCGACGTGTTGCGCCGGCCCGTGGTGGAGACGCTGCGCCGGGCAGCGGCCGATTGAGGTCCGGCGCAAGTGGCCGCACAATCGGGACCTTGATGGACCTCCCCGAATCGGCCAAGGCCTCCTTCGCGACCACGCTCGGCGACCTCGAGGCGAGCCAGGACCCGGCGTCCGTGCGCCAGCGCATGTCGGCGCTGACGCAGCACCTGCAGACCAGCGTCGAGGCCGAGCGCGCGGCCATCGCGCGCGAGATCCACGACGATGTAGGCGGCTCGCTCACGGCCCTGAAGTTCGACCTCGCCTGGATCGAGCGCCGCGCCCAGGACCCTGAGATCCTGCAGCGCGTGCACAGCGCGCTGGAGACCGTGAGCGCGGCCATCGAGGCCAGCCAGCGCATCATGCACAACCTGCGCCCGGCCATCCTCGAGCAGGGGCTGGTGGCGGCGCTGCAGTGGATGACCCAGCGCTTCGAGCGGCGCACGGGCGTGAGCACCGTCTTTCGCACGAGCCACGAGTCGCTGGACCTGCCGGTGGGCGTGCCGCTGGTGGCCTACCGCACCGTGCAGGAGGCGCTGACGAACATCAGCAAGCATGCGCAGGCCTCGCGCGTGAGCGTGGACCTGTCGGCCAGCCGCGGCATCCTGTCGCTGGAGATCACCGACAACGGCCGCGGCCTGCGCCCGGAGGACCTCGCCAAGGCGCGCAGCTTCGGCATCCGCGGCCTGCACGAGCGTGCCGACACCGTGGGCGGCTGGATCGAGCTGTCGTCCAACCCCGGCCATGGCACCACGATGCTGCTGTCGGTGCCCATCGGACGTGGCCACACCGCCGTGGGCGAGCTGCCGGGCGACGCTGACGCGGCGGGCGACGCCCGACACGATCCTTCCACATGGGGTGAGCTGTGATCGA
The DNA here is from genome assembly GCA_049318345.1 of Rubrivivax sp. GTDB lineage: Bacteria > Pseudomonadota > Gammaproteobacteria > Burkholderiales > Burkholderiaceae_C > Rubrivivax. Next base: position 6,265 of record JBMOGN010000023.1, read on the forward strand.
GGTGATCCTCTGCGACGACCACGCGCTGATCCGCCGCGGCATCCGCGACACGCTGTCCGACGCCACCGACATCCGCGTGGTGGGCGAGGCCGGCGACTACGGCGAGCTGCGCGCGCTCATGCGCAACCAGCGCTGCGACGTCCTGCTGCTGGACATCAACCTGCCCGGGCGCAGCGGGCTGGACGCACTGCACGCGCTGCAGGACGAGGGTGCCGCCGTGAAGGTGCTCATCGTCAGCATGTACCCCGAGGACCAGTACGCCATCCGCGCCCTGCGGGGTGGCGCGGCCGGCTACGTCAACAAGGGCGGGGACCCGCAGCTCATCGTGCAGGCGGTGCGCACCGTGGCCCAGGGCCGCAAGTACGTCACGCCCGAGATCGCGCAGATGCTGGTGGAGAGCCTCACCACGCCGACGGTGGAGAACCCGCACGAGAAGCTCTCCGACCGAGAGCTGCAGACGCTGGTGATGATCGCCTCGGGCAAGCGCCTGGCCGACATTGCCAACGACCTCATGCTCTCGCCCAAGACCGTCTCCGTCTACCGCGCCCGCGTGCTGGAGAAGCTCGGGCTGTCGAACAACTCCGAGCTCACCGTCTACGCCATCCGCAACGGGCTGGTGGGGCAGTAGTGCCTGCGCTTTCCTCTCACGTCCCGACTGCCCGTTCCCACACTCATACGGAGCCTCCCATGTCCTGGAACAGCCTGATCAACCTGTCGATGGGCAACTGGACCCGTCCGATACCGCTGACCAATTCGTTCGGCATCCTGGTGCCGCCGGGCGGGCAGAAGATTCCCGAACTCTTCAACATCCAGCCCCACGAGCGCGTCCTGGATCTGGGTGGGGGTTCGCAGCCTCTGCCTCGCGCCGATGTGGTGGTGGAGCCTCATCTGGACGACGGGGTGCATCGAGGAGGCCGCGCGGCGCAGGTGGATGCCCGCACGATGCAGGCCCGGGCCGAGTCGTTGCCCTTCGAAGACAAGAGCTTCGACTTCGTGCACTGCCGCCAGGTGCTGGAGCACGTGGACGATCCCCTCGCGGCCTGTCGAGAGATCATGCGGGTGGGCCGCCGAGGTTTTCTCGAGACGCCGCGCAAGGGCTACGACGTGCTCTTCGGCCCCAACCCCTCGCACCAGTGGTTCGTGTCTGCCGTCGACGGCGCACTTGTCTTCGAGCGTCGGCCCTTCGTGTGCCACCCCTTCGGCCACCCCGGACTGGGGCCCCTGCCATCCTCGCCGGAAGGTCAGGTCGCGATCCACTGGGAGTTCGCCAATGTCGTGAACATGCAGTTCTACTGGGAAGAGGGCTTTGACGTCGAGGTCCACGACGATCCGCAGGGTTTCCGCTACGCGAACGACCTCCACGCCGGCCTGGCTCACCTGGACTCCGCCATCTGCGGCTTGCGCCAGCCGGGAAGCCCCCCGGAGCATCGCCTGGCCGATGCGCAGGCGGCGTGCGCCCGCATGCCCGACTCGCCCCACGCACACGCCGTGCGTGCCATCTGGCTGGCGCAGGCTGGCCGCCCGCAGGAGTCCTCGCTTGCGGTCGACCAGGTTCGGCTCCTCGCCGGCCAGGACTTCGTGGACCGTTGGCTCGTGGCCATGCAGCAGGGCGACTTCTCCGTCCTGCGCCCCGAACCGCTGGATCTCGATCAGCGCTGGTGGCAGCACCATCTCGCGCCTGCCGGTGTGGACCTGGTGCGCATGGCCGGCCCGCCTGCGCGCCGCACGGCTGCGCAGTTTCAGCGCAACGTACGGCACTCGCGCTACGTGCGCCAGGACGATCCGAGTCTGCAATCGCTGGTCTTTCCGCTGCCTGCAGTCTGGTGGAGCCGCGGGCGCGAGTACGCCTGGGCCATGGAGTTCGCCGCACCTGGGGCGGTGGTGCTCGACGCGGCCTGCGGCATCTCGCACCCGCTGAAGTTCGCCCTCACCGCCCGGTGCGCCGAGGTTCACGCCTGTGACATGGACACCCGTATCCTCGACTTCGACGCCATCCGCGCCGACGTGCAGTCGGACTTCGGTGCGCAGGCGGCTGCAACCCTGCCGCAGGAGCTGGTGGCGTCCATCAACCGGGTGTGCTGCTCCATCACGCAGATGCCTTATGCGGACGGTACCTTCGACACCGTCTACTGCATCTCCGTGCTGGAGCACATGCCGTCTGCAGACCGGGCCGGAGCGTTGCGGGAGTTCGCCCGCGTGACCCGGCGCGGCGGGCTGGTCGTGATCACCATGGACCATCCTCTGGTGAGCCTGCAGGAATTCATGCAGCAGGCCATCGGTGCCGGGCTGCGTTTTGCCGATGACTTCTCTGTCCACCTGCCGCCGGACGCCCTGCACTCCAAGGAATACGGGCTGCACTGCTTCCGGGCCCTGCTCACCCACGCCTGAGGGCCGACGCAGACGACGGCGGGGCTGTCGCCAGTCAGCGCATCGTCGCCAGCAGCCGCTCCAGCGCGAAGACGAAGGGCTGCTGCAGCGCCGGCAGCGTCAGCAGCAGGCCCACCAGGCCCACGCCGATCGTCACGGGAAAGCCCACGGAGAAGACCGTGATCTGCGGCGCCACGCGCGAGATGACGCCCAGCACGAGGTTGATGAACAGCATCATCGCCACGAGGGGCAGGGCGATCCACAGGCCCGTGGCGAAGATCTCCGCGCCCCAGCGGTGAGGCTGCGCCTGGCGCAGGAAGGCGAAGGGCTCCGGACCCACGGGGAAGGCCTGGAAGCTCTCCACCAGGCCCATCACCAGCAGCAGGTGGCCGTTGACGACGATGAACAGCCACGACACCACCGTGTTGAACAGGCGCGAAGTGGTGGTGGCCTGGTTGTTCGTGATGGGGTCGAAGAAGCTGGCGAAGTTCAGGCCCATCTGCAGCCCGATGAGCTCGCCGGCGAACTCCACCGCGGTGAGCACCACCCGCACCGCAAAGCCCATCGACACCCCGATGAGCACCTGCTGCAGCACCATCAGGAAGGCCGTGGGCGAGTCCAGCGGCACCTGCGGCATGGGCGGCAGCACCGCCTGCGCCCCCAGCGCGATGAGGGCGGCCATGCCCACGCGCACGCGTGCGGGCACGTTGCGCGCGCCCAGCAGCGGCATCGCCGAGAACAGGGCCAGCGCGCGCAGGAAGGGCCACAGCAGCGGCGTGATCCAGCCGAGGATCTGCGCCTCGGTGAAGGCGATCATGGCGCGCGTGTGCGGCGGGCCTTCAGCCCACGACGCCGGGGATGGACAACAGCATGCGCCGCAGGTAGTCCACCAGAGTGGACATCATCCACGGGCCGGCCAGGGCGAGCACCGCCACCGCAGCCAGGATCTTGGGCACGAAGCTCAGCGTGGCCTCGTTGATCTGCGTGGCGGCCTGGAAGATGCTCACGAGCAGGCCGACCACCAGCACCACCACCAGCAGCGGGGCGGAGACCATGAGCATGAGCGTGAGCGCCTGCTGGCCGGTGCTGAAGACTTGCTGGGCGTCCATGGGGCGGATCCTGGGAGGAAATCAGGTGACGAAGCTGGCGGCCAGAGACCCGAGCAGCAGGTTCCAGCCATCGGCCAGCACGAAGAGCATGAGCTTGAAGGGCAGGGCCACCAGCACCGGGCTGAGCATCATCATGCCCAGGCTCATGAGCGCGCTGGCCACCACCATGTCGATGACGATGAAGGGGATGAAGATCATGAAGCCGATCTGGAAGGCGCTCTTCAGCTCGCTCGTGACGAAGGCCGGCACGAGCACGCGCAGCGGCACGCTCTCGGCCTTGGTGTCGGCCGGCAGCTTGGCCAGCTTCATGAAGAGCTGCATGTCGGCCTGGCGCGTCTGCTTGAGCATGAACTCCCGCATCGGCACCTGGCCGCGGTTCAGCGCCTCGTCGAAGGTGATCTGGTTCTTCGAGAACGGCTCGTAGGCCTGGGTGTAGACCTTGTCGAGCGTGGGCGACATGACGAAGAAGGTGAGGAACAGCGACAGCCCGACGATGACCTGGTTGGGCGGCGCGGTGGGCGTGCCGATGGCCTGGCGCAGCAGCGACAGCACGATCACGATGCGCGTGAAGGCGGTCATCATCAGCAGCACCGCCGGCAGGAAGCCCAGTGCCGTGAAGAAGAGCAGCGTCTGGATCGGCACCGAGTAGCTCGCCCCGCCCGCGCCCTGGCCGATCACCAGTGGCAGGTTCGGCCCCTGGCCCTGGGCCTGTGCGAAGGCCGCGCCGGCGCCCAGCAGCAGCGCGCCGGCCGCCAGCAGCGGCCGGGCCGCCCGCTCAGCGCGCCGCATCGCCCGCCCCCCGTCCGCGCAGGCGGGCCAGCATTTCACCGAAGGGGGGCGCGGCCGGGCCGGGCGCCGCAGGTTCGCCCTGGGCGGGCAGCACGTGCAGGGTCTGGATGGCCGAGGGCGTGACGCCGAGCACGAGCCAGCGACGGTCTTCCCCGGTGCCCACCTCCACCGTGACGATACGGCGCGTGCCCGACAGCGGCAGCACGCCCACGCTGCGTCCAGCCAGGCCGGTGCCGCCGCCGCCCACGGGGCTGCGCTTGAGCAGCCACAGCGCCACGGGGATCAACGCGACGATGAAGACGAGCCACAGCAGCGGCCCGAGGAAGCCTTCCATCTCGGTCGGCCTACTGCTTGCTCAGGCGGCGCATGCGCTCGCTGGGCGTGACGATGTCGGTCAGGCGGATGCCGAACTTCTCGTTCACCACCACCACCTCGCCCTGGGCGATGAGGTAGCCATTGACCAGCACGTCCATCGGCTCGCCGGCCATCGCGTCGAGCTCGAGCACCGAGCCCTGGGCCAGTTGCAGGATGTGCTTGATGGGGATCTTGGTGCGGCCCAGCTCCACCGTGAGCTGGACCGGGATGTCCAGGATCAGGTTGAAGTCGTTGCCGGCGTTGCTGTTGGTCAGGCCCGTGGGCGCGAAGTTCGCGAAGGAGGCCGGCGAGACGCTCTCCGCGACCTCGCTGGCCGCATCGTTGCGCATGGCTTCGTTCCAACCATCGGACATGGAATCTTCCTCTGCAGGGGCGGTGTGGTCAGTGGGCATTGGCGTCCTCTCCCAGCCAGCTTGGCAGATCGTGGTTCAGGAGCTGATCGACCTTGAGCGAATAGCGGCCGTTGCTCGTGCCGTAATGGCAGGAGAAGACGGGCACGTTGTCGACCTTGGCTTCGATGACGGGCGCCAGGTCGAGCTCGACGAAGTCGCCGGGCTTGAAGGCCAGAAGCTGGCCGACCGTGGCCGGCGCGCGCGCGAGTTCGGCCACGATCTGCACTTCGGCCGACTGGATCTGGCTCTTCAGCAGGCCGACCCAGCGCCGGTCGGGCTCGCCCGAATCGCCCTGGATCGTCGAGTACAGCGTGTCGCGGATGGGCTCCAGCGTCGAGTACGGGATGCAGAAGTAGATCGACCCGCTGACCTCGCCCACCTCCAGCGTGTAGGTCGTGGAGACCACGATCTCGCTGGGCGTGGCGATGTTGGCGAACTGCGGCTGCATCTCCGAGCGCTGGTACTCGAACTCGATCGGGTACACGCCGGCCCAGGCCTTCTTGAACTCCGCGCAGACCACCTCCAGCAGCCGCAGGATGACGCGCAGCTCGGTGGAGGAGAAGTCGCGCCCGTCGATGCGGGTCTGGAACTTGCCGTTGCCGCCGAACAGGGAGTCGATGACCGCGAAGACGATGCTCGGGTCGCACACGATCAGGCCGTTGCCGCGCAGCGGCTTGACCGAGATGATGTTGAAGTTCGAGGGCACGACGATGTCGCGCAGGAAGGCGCTGAACTTCTGCACCTTGGTGCCGCCGATGGAGATCTCGGGGCTGCGCCGGATCAGGTTGAACAGCCCGATGCGCAGGTTGCGCGCGAAGCGCTCGTTGATGATCTCCATCGTGGGCATCCGCCCACGGACGATCCGCTCCTGATTGGCAATGTCGTAGGAGCGGACTTCCGGCTCGTCGTTGATGCGCGCCGCATCCTCGAGCTCGGCCTCGCCCGAGATGCCCTGCAGCAGGGCATCGACCTCGTCCTGGGAAAGGATCTGCTGGCTCATGTCGTGTGCCCGGGTCGTCGGTTCACTGGATGATGAAGTTGGAGAAGTGCACGGCCACGATCACGGGCGGATCCACATCGCCGCGCGGCGCCTTGGGCGCTGGCGCGGCGGCCGGCGCGGCCACCTTCGCGGGGGCCGAGGCGCCGGTGGAGCCCGTGACGCCAGAGGCTCCGGCTGCATGCGTCTCTGCTACCTTGGGGGCCGCCGGTGCGGCGGGCGCGGCCACCGGCAGACCGGCAGGCGGCTCCACGCCACGGGTGGGCGCGCCGATGGTCTTCAGGGCGGCCAGATGCAGCTCGTGCGCCAGGCGCAGCTTGCCTTCCGGCACGATGAGCTCGTCGGCGCTCTTGGAGGCCAGGATCAGCAGCATCGCGCTGCGCACCGCCGGCATGAAGGCGCGCACCTGGTCGCCGATCTTGGAGGTCTGCACCTCCAGCGACACCGTGACCTGCGCGAAGCGGTCGGCGTTCTTGTCCGAGAGGTTGACGGTGAAGGGCTCCATCGGAATGAAGATGGGCACGGCGTTCGGGTCGCGCTTCGGCCCGGCAGCCGTCGGCTCGTCCGCACCCTCTGCCGCCTCGGCCGCAGCCGCCTGTTTCTTCTTGATGAAGTAGACGCCCGCGCCACCCGCCACACCGACCACCAGCAGCCCCACCAGGGCGAGCATGACGATCTTCTTCAGGTTCTTCTTGGGCTTGGACGCGTCTGCATCATCAGCTGCGGCAGCGGCGGCGGTCGACATCGGGATTCCTCACGGTTGCCTGCCGCTGCACAGATCGTCGAATCCGCGGCAGGTGTGAAGGAATTATCAGGATCGACCCCCTCGATCCTGTCCGGGAAAAGGACCCTGAAAACCGCCCAGACCGGAAGATGGGCGGCCTGCGCTCAGGCGTAGACGTCCACCAGGCCGCGCGGAGTGACCCGCCTCGTTGCACCCAGCCTGCCGCCCTCGGCTTCGGCGTCCGCGGCTTCGGCCGCGTTGGGGCCTGCACCAGGCAGTCCGGGCCAGCCCGGCGCCTGCTCGCCCGGCGCGCCGTCGCGGGCCTGCTGGAAGACACCGCCGCCGGTCAGGGTGAAGCCGGCATCACGCATGGCGCTGGCGAGCTCGGGCATCGACTGCTGCAGCGCTTCGCGCGTGGGCGCCTGACTCGCGACGAAGTCGATGTTCACCTGGTTGCCTGCCACCGACAGCTGCACGCTGATGGGGCCCATCGACTCCGGGTTGAGCTGCATGCGGGCCTGCTCGATGCCGTCGCGCGCCAGCACGCTCAGCTGCAGCCCCAGCGCGGGCGCGAAGGTGGGCGAATCCAGCGGCGGGGACAGCAGGAAGGTGGGAGGCTCGGCGCCATTGGCGGGCACGGTACCGCTGGCCAGTGCCCCCGGTGTGGCGGGTGTTCCCAGTGGCGACAGCGCGCCCGGGGTCGCCGGGGCTGCCGCGCCTGGGCCGCCCGCGGCACCCGAGCCGCCTGCGGCAGACGTGCCGGCAGCCGGCGAGGCGTCACCGCCCAGGCGGGCCGCGATCGTGCGGTCGGCTGCCGCCAGGGCCAGCGCCTCGCGGGACTCATGGGCTTCATGGGCCTCGGCTCGGGCGGCGTCCTGCTCTGCTCGCCACGAGGCTGCGGCGGCGGCGCTGCTGGAAAGGGCCGGGCCGCCCGACCCGAGCCGTCCGGCTGCGCCGGGTGTACCGGAGACGCCTGTCTGCCCTTCGAGCGCGGCGGCACCTGCTTCCTGCCTGCCCGCTGCGCCCAGCGCCCGGGCGCCGCGCAACGCGAGCGCAGCCGGCGTGCCCGCCGCCGCAGGGGGCGCGCTGCCTGGCCCGAGGGCGTCGTCAGACGTTCCGCCGGAGGGGGTACCCGCGCGCAATCTGGCCGTGGCCCGGTGTCCGGCAAGGGCTTCGACCGCGTCGTCCGGTGTCTCCTCCCCGCCTGACTCGGCCGGGGCCGAGCTCGCCGCATCGGCAGCCGTGCCCGCACGGCCCGGGGCGGAAGGGCGGGCGGGGGCCGAAGCCGAGCGCGGGGCGCCCGGCGGGGTGCCAGCGGCCGGAGTCCGCTCGCGGCGGGCCGCCTGCAATTGTTCGCCGAAGGCCGGGCCTTCACCCGGGCCGGCGGGGTCGGCAGCGGCACGCGGGCCCCGATCGGCGGCAACGGGAGCGGCCAGGGGCCAGGCGGGCAGGGGGGTCGCTTGCATCGGCGAAGCCTTCAGTCGATGGGAGTCAGGGTGTCCAGTGCGCTGCTGCGCCAGGCGGCCTGGCGCGCAAACTCGTCTTCCTGCCGGCGCTCGCGGCGCTGCTCCTCACGGGCGCGCTCGGCCAGACGCCGCTCGATGAGCTTGCGCACGGCCGCAGCCCGGGTCTCGGCCTCGACCAGCGCCTCGCGGCAGCGCTCCACCCAGCTCGTGCGCTGCTGCAGGCTGTCCTGCTGCTGCGAGACGGCGTGTTCCAGGCGGCCCTTGAAGTCGCGGTAGCTCTGCATGATCTGCGGCGTGGCCGGGCGGCTGAACTCGCCCATCCAGCGCGCCACGTATTCCTGGCGGTAGCCCTGGAGCATGTCCAGCTGCGACTGGGCGTAGGCCAGGCGCTCCTGGGCCTGCTTGAGCGCGAGCGCCGCGGTGTCGCGGCGGCTTTCCTCGCGCTCCAGCAGGGTCAGCAGCGGGCCGATGTCGGCAGACGAGCTCACGGTGACAGCTTCCTCAGTTCTGGGCAAGCGACACGAGGTGCTGCAGGCTGTGGTTCAGCACCGAGCGGTCGTGCATGTCCTGCTGCAGCAGGCGTTCGATCTCGGGCTGCACGCGCACGGCGGTGTCGAGCTCGTGGTCGTGTCCGGGCGCGTAGGCGCCGATCTGGATCAGGTCGCGCGCCTTGTTGTAGCGGGCCAGCAGCTGGCGCACGCGGCGCGCGGCCGACAGGTGCTCACGCGTGGCCACGGCCGTCATCACGCGCGAGATGCTGCGCTCCACATCGATGGCCGGGTAGTGCCCGCTCTCGGCCAGATCGCGCGACAGCACGATGTGGCCGTCCAGGATGCCTCGTGCCGCATCGGCGATGGGATCCTGCTGGTCGTCGCCTTCGCTGAGCACGGTGTAGAAGGCCGTGATGGAGCCCACGCCGCGCAGCCCGTTGCCCGAGCGCTCGACGAGCTGCGGCAGCTTGGCAAAGCAGCTTGGCGGGTAGCCGCGCGTGGCCGGGGGCTCGCCGATGGCCAGTGCGAGCTCGCGCTGGGCCATGGCGTAGCGGGTGAGGCTGTCCATGAGCAGCAGCACGTGCTGGCCGCGGTCGCGGAAGTGCTCGGCCACGGCTGTGGCGTAGCTCGCGCCCTGCAGCCGCACCAGAGGGGGCGCGTCGGCCGGGGCGGCCACGACCACGCTGCGGGCCCGGCCTTCCTCGCCGAGGATGTCCTCGATGAATTCCTTCACCTCGCGGCCGCGCTCGCCGATGAGGCCCACCACGATGACATCCGCAGCGGTGTAGCGCGCCATCATCCCCAGCAGGACCGACTTGCCCACGCCGGTGCCGGCGAACAGGCCGATGCGCTGGCCCCGGCCGACGGTGAGCATGGCGTTGATGGCCCGAACCCCGGTGTCCAGCGGCGTGCGGATGGGGTCGCGGTCCATGGCGTTGATGGGCCGGCGGCTCATCGGCTCGTCATGCACGCTGGCCAGCGGCCCGCCACCGTCCATCGGTACGCCGTGTGCATCCACCACGCGGCCGAGCAGGCCGTCTCCCATGGGCAGGTGCAGCCCGCGGTCCTCGTTGCGACGCCAGGGGTGATGGGTGGCGCCAAAGCGCGGGGGCTGCTGCGGCAGCGCCCGGGGCACCACGCGCGCGCCGCTGCTCAGCCCGTGCAGCACGCCCGTGGGCATGAGAAAGGCGCGGTTGCCGTTGAACCCCACCACCTCGGCCAGCACCGGTGGGTGGCCTTCGCCGATGACCTCGCACACCGACCCCACCGGCACGCGTACGCCGGCGGCCTCCAGCACGAGCCCGGTGACGCGCACGAGCGTGCCGCTGGCGGCGAAGTCCTGCTTCGTCGCGGCGAACTCCTCGAGCTCCCCGAGGTAGCGCTCCCAGCGCTGCGCCCGCCTGGCGTGACGCTCCTGCGCGACCGCGCTCATGCGGCGCCCTCGCCGCCGGCCGCGGAAGGCGGCGCAGGCAGCCACGGCAGCTGCACGCCCATCGAGGCCGCGGCGTGGCTCCAACGGGTCTCCAGCGTCGAATCCACGAGGTCGGCGTCGGAGCGGATGACACATCCGCCGCGCGAGATGGCGCCATCGGCCACCAGCCGGGCACCGCGCGCCGTCAGCAGCTCGGCAGCCCCTTCGGCCACGAGGGCGTGGTCGTCCGGGTGCACGTGCACGACGACATGCCGCGCGCTGGCCTGCACCGAGTTCAGCGCGTCCTGGGCCAGTGCGGCCACCACCTCCGGGCGGCAGGCGATCTCCATGCGCAGCACCTGGCGCGCCAGCAGCACCGCCGTGCGCGCCACGGCCTGCGCCATGCGGGCCTCCATCTCCTCGAACTGCTGGTCGAACGAAGCCACGAGTGCGCCGAGCTGGGCACTGGTCTGCGTCGTGAAGCTCTGCTTGAAGTTCTCCAGCGCCACGAGGCCGTCGCGGTAGCCCTCCTGGTAGCCCTCCTGGCGGGCTTCGCCGACCATCGTCTGCCACTCGTCCGCCGTCGGGGGAACGCGGTCGCGTGCGCGCTGGGCCGAGTGCCGTTCGGCGCCGTCGATGCTGCCGGGCTTCCAGCGCTCGAAGTCGCCGAGCTCCTCGCGCGGAATGAACCGGGTGTAGGCCGAACCCTGGCGTGCGCCCGCGGGCGGGGGCACGTTCGGGAAGGGCTTGCCGCCGTTAGATGAACTGGTCATCGCCGCTACCCGGAAGCTGGATCTGGCCCTCGTCCACGAGGCGCCGCACCGTCTTCAGGATCTCCTTCTGTTCGGCCTCGACCTCGCTGACGCGCACCGGCCCGCGCGACTCGAGGTCGTCGCGCAGGGTCTCGGCGGCCCGCGTGGACATGTTCTTGAAGACGAGTTCGCGCAACTCGGGGTTGGCTCCCTTGAGCGCCACGACGAGCGACTCGGACTGGATCTCGCGCAGCAGCGCCTGCACGCTCTTGTCGTCCAGCTTGATGATGTCGTCGAAGCCGAACATGTTGTCCATGATCTTCTGCGCCAGCTCGCCGTCGCTGTCGCGGATGTAGTCCAGCACCGTCGTCTCGATGCTGCTGCCCAGCAGGTTCAGCACCTCGGCGGCAGCCTTCACGCCGCCGAACTTGTTCTTCTTGGCGCGGTCTCCGCCCGACAGCATGCGGTTGAGCACTTCGTTCAGATCCTTCAGCGCCGAGGGCTGGATGCTGTCCAGGGTGGCGATGCGGATGAGCACCTCGTTGCGCTGGCGCTCGCTGAACTGGCGCAGGATCTCGCCGGCCTGGGCATGTTCGAGGTGCACGAGGATGGCCGCGACGATCTGCGGGTGCTCCACCCGCAGCAGTTCGGCCACCGACTGCGGGTCCATCCACTTCAGGCTCTCGATGCCCGTGACATCGTTGCCCTGCAGGATGCGGTCGATGAGCAGATTGGCCTTGTCCTCGCCCAGGGCACGCATGAGCACCGAGCGTACATAGGCGTCGCTGTCGGGCAGCAACAGCCCGGCCTCCCCGGCCAGATCGGAGACCTTGTCGAGCACCGTCTCGAAGCGCTCCTTGGGCACGGCCTGCATGCGCGCGATGGTCTCGCCCAGCCGCTGCACCTCCTTGGGCACGAGGAACTTGAAGACCTCCGCGGCCTCCTCCTCGCCGATGGCCATCATGAGAATGGCGGCGTCCTCGACGCCCTGGTTGGGATTGGTGCCGGAGGGGCCGGTGGCCATGGTCGCTGTCTTCCTGGTCGTATCGGGGGGTTGCGGGAGCGCGGCGTGCGGCCTATTCGGCGGGTGCGCCCTGGGACATCATGGTGCGCACGATGTGCGCCACGGCGGCCGGGTTCTGCTTGGCGAAGGTGCGCGCGGCCACAACCTTGGAATTCTGGGCCGGCCCTTCCACCTGCAGCACCTCGCCCTGGCCGCTGCCTGGCGGGAGGTCGTCGTCGACCACCGCCTGGACCGTCCCGCCGGCCAGCAGCGGAGCCGGCGGCGGGGCCAGCGCCTTCATCGAGGGCTTGATGAGCGTGAAGACGATCATCAGGGCCACGATGGCCAGGGCCACCGGTGCCACCAGGCTGCGCAGGTTGTCTACCACCCAGGGCTGCTGCCAGATCGGGGCCTCGGTGGTCTTGGCGGGCTGCTCGGCGCGGAAGGAGGCGTTGATGACGCGCACGGTGTCGCCGCGTTCCTTGCTGAAGCCGATGCCTTGCTGCACCAGCGAGGTGATCTTCTCCAATTCCTCCTCCGACAGCGGCGCGGAGGAAACCTTGCCGCGCGGGTCGGTGCTCACGCGGTGGTTCACCACCACGGCGGCCGACAGGCGCTTGACGGTGCCCGTGGCGGCTCGGGTGGTGCGCTGCGTCTTGTCCACCTCGTAGTTGGTGGTGAGCTCGCGGCGTCCGGCACCGGTGCCGCCGGCCTGGGTGCCCTGCAGCGGTGCGGCCGAGCCGTTCACCGGCGCGGTGGGAGCGGCCGGTGGCTGGTTGCTCTGTGCGCCGGGCACGCCGCTCGGGGTGGCGGTGCCGGCCTGGTTGCTCTCCAGGGTCTGCTGCACCCGCACTGTCGCCGGGGCCTCGCCCTGGTTGGGCTTGTACTCCTCGGTGACGGACATGGTCTCGGTGAAGTCGACATCAGCGGTGATGGAGGCGCGCAGGTTCTCGCGCCCGACCACCGGTTCGATCAGTTCCATGACGCGGCGCTGCAGGCCGCTCTCGATCTGGTGCACGTACTGCAGCTGCTGAGCGTCCAGGCCGGAGCCGGAGTCGGAATCAGGCGTGGTCAGCAGCGCACCGCTGCCGTCGGTGACCTTCACCGCCTGGGGGCGCAGGTCCGGCACGCTGGCCGAGACGAGGTGCACGATGCCCGCGAGCTGCGCGCGGTCGAGCGTGCGCCCGGCGTGCAGGTGCACCACCACCGAGGCCGAGGGCTTTTGCTGCTCGCGGAAGAAGCCGTTTTGCTGCGGCAGCGCCAGCATCACCTTGGCCGACTCCACCGCCGACAGGCTGCCTACGGTGCGCATGAGCTCGCCTTCCAGCGCACGCTTGATCGACACGTTCTCACCGGCCTGGGTCTGGCCGAACTTCTGCTTGTCCAGCAGCTCGTAGCCGTCGATCGCCCCCTTGGGCAGGCCCGCCGAGCTGAGCTTCATGCGCACCTCGTGCACGCGGTCGGACGGCACCATGATCACGCCGGTGCTGTCGCCGAGCTTGTAGGGCACGTTCATGCCGGCGAGCTGGGCCAGGATGGCCCCGCTGTCGCGGTCGCTCACACCGGCGAAGAGCACGCGGAAGTCGGGCTTGCTCGCGTGCATCACCAGTGCCACCCCGATCGCGGCCAGTGCGGCCACGCCCACGCTCAGCGTGAGCAGCGGGCGCAGGGGCAGCCGGGCCAGGCGTTCGGAGAGGGCCAGACGCTCGGGAACCAGCGTGGTGGGGACGATCGAGGCGGAGGCGTTGTCCATGCTGCGCTTGTCTGTGGCCGGGCTCCTGGGCGTGGGGCCCCGGCGAATCTGCGGCATTGTTCGCGACCGGCCGGCCCCCGCAAGGCTCGAGAAGGCGGCAAAAGCGGCATCAGTTCACACCTTGCCGCCCGGCCTGACAGACCTACAGTGGCGGTCCCGCGTCCTCCACCGCCGCATCCGCCATGGACGTCAAGCTCAAGCCCTTCGACTTCTCCCAAGCCGTTGCCCGTGCCGGTCTGCGCACCGACGGCATGCCACTGCGCGCGCCGGCCAAGGCCGAAGGGGGGGCGAACTTCGCCACGGCCATGAGCCAGGCCCTGAAGTCGGCCAGCTCGGCCCAGCTCGAAGCCTCGCGGCTGCAGCGGGAGCTGCAACTGGACAACCCCACCGTCAGCCTGGAGCAGACGATGGTGGCGATGGAGAAGGCCTCGCTGGGCTTCCAGGCGGTGCTGCAGGTGCGCAACCGCCTCGTGTCGGCCTACACCGACATCATGAACATGCAGGTCTGATGCTGCGCTGAGGCCCGTCCGGGCTCAGGACAGCGAGAGCAGCCGCTTTCGCTTCTGCATCATCTCGATGTAGCGGTTCAGGACACGGCGCCCCGCCGCGTCCATGTCTTCCCACTCGCAGCCCAGCCGGATGCCGGCGTCGCCTTTCAGGGCGGCGATGTGGCGCACGGCCACCGTGGCCACGAAGCGCGCCTCGGTGTCGAGTTCGAAGCGCACATGGTGCAGCACGCTTCCGCTGCGGATCATCACCGCCTCGGGAGGCACGAGCAGGCCGCAGCCGCCGGAGCTCACGTCCAGCACCCGCAGCGACACGCTCATGTCGGGGCGTGCGGGGTGGCGGGCCAGCGCGCGCGGAGACTGGCGCGGGTCGGTGCGCACGCGGAAGCTGTCGCGCCGTTGGAAACGGTAGGCCTGCACGGGCGTGGGGCACTGCAGCGCGCTGGCGCGCGGGCCCTTGACGAGTTCCAGGTCCCGGGCGTCGAACTGGACCTTGATGCTGTCCATGTAGGCCACCGCCACCGCCCGGCCGGCGGCCAGCAGGCTTTTGAGGTCGCCCTTGGCGTCGGCGGCGCTGAAGCTGATGCGGCCCTGGGCGCTGTCGATCGCCCACAGCGTGGTGCAGAAGGCCTCGCTGGCGCCCGGCGCCGTCAGGTTCACGGGCACGCTGCTGTCGCGCAGCTGGCGCAGCAGCGCCAGCACCTCGGCGGCCGAATGCACCTGGAAGGCACTCCAGGGGTCGGCCACCGAGTCGCGGTCCAGGGCCGCGGGCAGGGTGTCGAGGAAGAGCTGGCTGGCCACGGCTGTTCAGTGCACGGTCTTGGGCTTGCCCGCCATCATCTGGTCGATCTCGGCGAGCCAGGGCTCGGCCAGGTGGCGGATCTCGGCGTCGTTGATGAGGATGCGCTGCATGATGCGGGACTTGGCCTTGGCCGTCTCGCCATCGACCGGGCTCTGGCGCGCGGCGTTCTTCAGCTGGCTGATCAGCAGCACGCAGGCCCCTTCGAGCTTGACCACCTGGTCCCAGTCGCCGATGCGTGCCGCGGCCAGCATGTCGGCGCTTGCGCGCTCGATCGCCTCGTAGTAGGTCATCAGTTCGGTCTGCATGGCGGCCTTCCTGGGATATGGTTCATCTTCTTTGTCGTGACGATCGCGCATCAGGCGTCCACGGCGGCCCGGATCGAGTCCCAGGCGTCCCGCAGCGGCTGCATGAGCTTGGCGCACTCGTCCAGCCCGGCCTCGTCGTTGCGCAGGTTGGCCCGCGTCACGCGGATGGCCACGTACCCGTACAGCTCGTCGAGATCGCGCGCCAGGCGCCCGCCCTCGACCTTGTTCAGCGAGGCGCGCAGGCCCTCCTCGACGATCCGCACCGCCTTGGCCAGGTGCTTGTTCTTGGCCTCGATGTCGCGGTTGCGCATCGCGGCACGGCCCATGGTGAGGGCCTCGAAGAAGCCGTCGTAGAGCATCGCGATCAGCCGGTGCGGCGAGGCGCCTCCGGTGATCTGCGTCTCCACCTGGAGCGTGCGATAGGCGTGGGCACCGGCGCCGAGGGCCGCGGGAGACATCTGGGGGGAGAACATGGGTGTAGGGGGATTTCCTGCGCTGATGAGTGGTTATCGGCGCGTCCCCGGCACCCCTTGAGCACCGAAATCCCCCAACTATTCCCGTACTTTCGGGCCCTTGGCCCCCCTCCACGCCCCATCCCGGGGCATGGAGGCCCGTTGCTCAGCTGTTGTTGAGCTTGGTCATCTGGGCCGAGACGTACTGGCCCATGCCGGTGAGCTTGCCCATCTTCGCGTCCAGACCCTGGTACTGCCGGCGAAGCCGGGCTTCCACCATGGCCAGCCGGTCGGTCATCCGCTCCTGGTCGTCCTGGTTGCGGCTGATCTGGGTGCTCAGGCCGGCCTTGCGTGAGGTGACTGCACCGTCCGTGCCCGTCAGGGCAGTGACCAGGGACTTCAGCCGCGTGGCCACGCCCCGGTTGGCCGAATTCGCGGCATCTGCCTTGCTGAACAGGCTGGCCACATCGGAGAGCTTTTCCAGGGACTTGTCCAGCTTGGTCTGGTCGACGGCGAGCTTGCCGTCGCGCTGAAGGGTGATGCCGATGTCCGCCAGCCGGCTGCCCTGGCCAGTCGTGCCGCTGAAGGCGGTGGTGGCCGAGGTGGCGGCGATCACGGCGTCGCGCACCTGGCTGCGCAGCGACAGGGCCACCCGGTCGCCCTGCAGGGGCTGGCCCCTCTTGTTCGCCGCATCGTAGGAGGTCTGCTGGTCCAGATAACTGCTCAGGTCGCCATAGGCGGTGACGAACTCCGAGATCGCCTTGTTCATGGCCGCCAGGTCGCGCTTGACCACGATGGTGGCCGTGGACGACGTGGTGTTGGACACATTCAGGGTGATGCCCTCGATCACGTCGGTGAGGGTGTTCGAGGCGGAGGTGACGCTGGCGCCGTTGATCGTGGCCTGCAGGTCCGATCCTGCCTGGTTGAGCTGGCCCTGGGCGTTGGTGGGCGGGTCATAGCCCAGCATGGACAACCCGGTGGCGTCGGTCGACGCGCCATCGTTATCAGTGACGCTGACGCGAAAGCCGTTGGCCGCGCCGGTGGAACTGGACTGCAGCACGAGCCGGGCGCCTGACGAGTCGGTGAGGATGGAGGCCGTCACACCGGCGTCGGCAGCGTTGATCTTGTCGCGGATGCCGGCCAGGGTATTGGAGCTGCTGTCGATGGTGATGTTGACGGCCGTGCCCGTTCCGGCCCCCAGCGTGCCCCCGCTCCAGGCTGCCTTCTGGATGGTCAGCGTACCCGTGCCCACCACGGCGGTGGAAGAGGCGACCACGGGCGAGGAGGTGCTCTGGGCGCGCGCCAGGGCGGTGACATCCACCTTCAGCGTCGTGGGGCTGGCCGAGCCGCTGCTCGTGGCGGTGAGGGCGTCGCTGCCCGAGACCTCGGTGGTGGTCTGCGTCCAGGTGCTGGCGGTGGAGAGCTTGGAGGTGGCGGTGGACAGCGAGTCCAGCCTGGACTGCACGCCCCCGTAGACGCTGAGCTGCGTCTGCACGCCGCTGGCCGCCTGCTGCAGCTTGGTCAGCGGGCGGCGTTCCACCGCCATCAGCTGGGTGACGATCGAGTTGATGTCCAGCCCGCTGCCGATGCCCGGAGAGGAAATGGTGGCCATGGAAGGTGGAAAGGGCGGCAGGCCTGTTCAGCCGCCGCCTGCTTCCTGAAGCGTAGCGCGGCCGCCAGGGCCGCGGGAAGGGAACTTTTTCACCGTCAGCGCAGCAATTGCAGCACCTGCTGGGGCAGGGAATTGGCCTGGGCGACCATGGCCGAGCCGGCCTGCTGCAGGATCTGGGCGCGGGAGAGGTTGGCCGTTTCCACCGCGAAGTCCGCGTCCATGATCCGGCCGCGGGCGG
>JBMOGN010000024.1:0-23786 GCA_049318345.1 Rubrivivax sp.
TTCGGCTGCCAGATGAACGAGTACGACTCCGACAAGATGGTCGACGTGCTGCGCGAGGCCGGCGGCTTCGAGCCCACGCAGGACCCGGAGGCCGCCGACCTCATCCTCTTCAACACCTGCTCGGTGCGCGAGAAGGCGCAGGAGAAGGTCTTCAGCGACCTCGGGCGCGTCAAGCACCTGAAGAAGAAGGGCGTGCTCATCGGCGTGGGCGGCTGTGTGGCGAGCCAGGAAGGCGCGGCGATCATCGAGCGTGCGCCCTACGTCGACCTGGTCTTCGGCCCGCAGACCCTGCACCGCCTGCCGCAGATGATCGAGGCCCGGCGCACCCGCGCGCGTCCCCAGGTGGACATCAGCTTTCCCGAGATCGAGAAGTTCGATCACCTGCCGCCTGCGCGCGTGGAGGGCGCCAGTGCCTTCGTCTCCATCATGGAGGGCTGCTCCAAGTACTGCTCGTACTGCGTGGTGCCCTACACCCGTGGCGAGGAGGTCAGCCGCCCGCTGGACGACGTGCTGGCCGAGGTGGCCGGCCTGGCCGATCAGGGCGTCAAGGAGGTGACCCTGCTCGGGCAGAACGTGAACGCCTGGCGCGGCCGCATGGGCCAGACGGCCGAGATCGCGGACTTCGCGCTGCTGCTGGAGGTCGTGGCCGAGATCCCCGGCATCGAGCGCATCCGCTACACGACCAGCCACCCCAACGAGTTCAGCGCCCGCCTGGTGGAGGCCTACGGCCGTATCCCGCAGCTCGTGAACCACCTGCATCTTCCGGTGCAGCACGGCAGCGACCGCATCCTCATGGCCATGAAGCGCGGCTACACCGCGCTGCAGTACAAGAGCACCATCCGCGCACTGCGCCGGGTGCGGCCGGACATCAGCCTGTCGAGCGACTTCATCGTCGGCTTCCCCGGGGAAACCGACGAGGACTTCGCGAAGATGATGGACCTCATCGAGGAGATCGGCTTCGACGCAAGCTTCAGCTTCGTCTTCAGCCCGCGGCCGGGCACCCCGGCGGCCAACCTGCCCGACGATACGCCGCAGGCACTCAAGCTGCAGCGGCTGCAGCGGCTGCAGGCCGCCATCGAGGCGCATGTGCAGCGCATCTCGGCGCAGCGCGTGGGCACCGTGCAGCGCATCCTGGTGGAAGGCCCCTCGCGCAAGGACGCCGCGGAGCTCATGGGCCGCACCGAGTGCAACCGGATCGTGAACTTCCCCGGCCCGCCCCGGCTCGTCGGCCAGATGGTGGACGTGACGATCACGCGTGCGCTGCCGCATTCGCTGCGCGGCGAAGTCGTGGTGCGGGAGTAGCACGGCGCCCGGCAGGCGCTCGAGGTCTGCAGCCGCGCTTCAGCGCCGTCCCGGACCGAACCCGGTCCACCACAGCGCAGCGGCGGCCGCGCACACCAGCAGGGCGTAAGTGGCCATGCGGCCATCCCGCCCGAAGAGCAGCAGCCCGACCAGCAGGGCGGCGGCAGCAGCCGTGGAGGCCCAGCCCGCCAGCCGCGTCCAGCGCGCGCCGCGCAACTCGGCTCGCCACACGAGCTTGGCGCCCAGCGCACCCAGCGCGCCCACGCCCAAGGCGGGCACGAAGAAGTTCAGCAGGTGCCAGAAGGCGTCCAGTGATCCCATGGGCGTGTAGGGGAATCTTACAATCGGCCAATGGGCGTTTTCACTCTGGGGCTGAACCACACGACCGCGCCGCTGGAACTGCGCGGGCGCCTGGCGTTCGGACCGGAGCAGATCGCCCCGGCGTTGCGCTTGCTCAGCGAGCGGCTGCAGCGGGCCGCGCCTGAAGCCGCGCTGGTCTCCACCTGCAACCGCACCGAGCTCTATGTGGCCTGCGCCACGGCGCCCACGCGCGAACTCGTCGAGCCGGCGGTGGGCTTCCTGGCCGAGCACGCGGGGATCGGCGTGCCGCACTTGCAGGCCCACGCCTACGTGATGGAGGACCGCGCCGCGGCGCGGCACGCCTTCCGGGTGGCCTCGGGGCTCGATTCCATGGTGCTGGGTGAGCCGCAGATCCTCGGTCAGATGAAGCAGGCCGTGCGCGAGGCCGATGCCGCGGGCACCCTGGGCACGACGCTGCACCAGCTCTTCCAGCGCTCGTTCTCGGTGGCCAAGGAGGTGCGCAGCTCCACCGAGATCGGCGAACACTCGGTGAGCATGGCTGCGGCCGCCGTGCGCCTGGCCTCGCAGCTCTTCGAGGACATGAAGCGCGTGCGCGTGCTGTTCGTGGGGGCGGGCGAGATGATCGAGCTCGTGGCCACGCACTTTGCCGCGCGCGAGCCCGCCGCCATGGCCGTGGCCAACCGCACGCTGGAGCGCGGCGAGGCGCTGGCCGCGCGCTACGGTGCGCAGGCCCTGCGCCTGGCCGACCTGCCGGCGCGGCTGCACGAGTTCGACGCCGTCATCTCCTGCACCGCCAGCACACTGCCCATCATCGGCCTGGGCGCGGTGGAGCGGGCGATCAAGGCACGCCGGCGCCGGCCGATGTTCATGGTCGACCTGGCCGTTCCGCGCGACATCGAACCCGAGGTGGCACGCCTGGACGATATCTACCTGTACACCGTGGACGACCTCTCCGGCCTCGTGCAGACCGCCGGCGAGAAGCGGCAGGCCGCCGTGGAGCGCGCCGAAGCGATCGTCGACGCCGGGGTGCAGAGCTTCGCCCACTGGCTGGACCAGCGCGCCAACGTGCCGCTCATCCAGGCCCTGAACCGCCAGGCCGACGACTGGCGCGACGCCGAGCTCGCCCGCGCGCGCCGCCTGCTGGCCAAGGGAGACAACGTGGAGGCGGTGCTCGACGCGCTGTCACGGGGCCTGACGCAGAAGATGCTGCACGGCACGCTGGCCGAGTTGCACGCGGCCGAAGGCGCGCAGCGCGAGGCCCTGAGCCAGACCGTTTCGCGGCTGTTCCTGCGCAACGCCCCGCGCCCCCAGCCGGGTGGCGACGAGCGCTAGCCCACAGGGGGCGCCAGCCGCCCCGCCCCACCCCGCCATGAAGGATTCGCTGCGCCATCGCCTGGAACGTCTCGAGCTGAGGCTGGCCGAGCTCAACGAGGCCCTGGCCGACGTGGCCGTGGCCAGCGATGTCGCGCGCTGGCGCTCGCTGTCGCGCGAGCAGTCAGAGGCCGAGCGCGTGGTGACGCTGTTTCGCCGCCACCGCCAGCGCGAGGAAGACATCGACGTGGCCCGAGGCCTGCTCGACGAGCCGGAGATGGCTGCGATGGCGCGCGAGGAGATCGATGCGGCGCAGGCGGAACTGCAGGAGCTGCTCGGCGCCCTGCAGGAGGCGCTGCTGCCACGCGACCCCGACGACGAACGCCCGGCCTTCCTCGAGATTCGCGCCGGCACTGGCGGCGACGAGTCGGCCCTCTTCGCCGGAGACCTCGCCCGCATGTACCTGCGCTTCTGCGAGCGCCGTGGCTGGCGCACCGAGGTGATGAGCGAGAGCCCGGCCGAGCTCGGCGGCTTCAAGGAGCTTGTGCTGCGCATCGAGGGCGAGAACGCCTACGGCACGCTGCGCTTCGAGTCCGGCGGCCACCGCGTGCAGCGCGTGCCGGCCACCGAGAACCAGGGCCGCATCCACACCAGCGCGTGCACGGTGGCGGTGATGGCCGAGCCCGACGAGGCTGCGGAGGTCACCCTCAATCCGGCCGAGCTGCGCATCGACACCTTCCGCGCCAGCGGGGCCGGTGGTCAGCACGTGAACAAGACCGACAGTGCGATTCGCATCACCCACCTGCCCACGGGGCTGGTTGCCGAGTGCCAGGACGACCGCTCGCAGCACCGCAACAAGGCCAAGGCCATGGCCGTTCTGGCCGCGCGCCTGCGCGAGAAGGAGCGCGCCGAGCGTGCCGCCAGGGAGGCGGCCACGCGCAAGAGCCTGGTGGGCAGCGGCGACCGCTCCGACCGCATCCGCACCTACAACTTCCCGCAGGGCCGCCTCACCGACCACCGCATCAACCTGACGCTGTACAAGCTCGGGCAGCTCCTGGACGGGGACCTGGACGAGGTGGTCGCCGCGCTGCGCGCAGCACGGGCCGCCGAGCAGCTGGCCGCGCTCGAGGCCGGCGGCTGATTTGGCACGCACCCTCGGCGCGCTCCTGCACGCCGCCCGGGCGGCGGGTCTGGCGCGGCTGGACGCGCAGTTGTTGGCCGCACACGTGCTCGGGCGCACGCGCAGCTGGCTGATCGCGCACGAGGATGAACCGGTGGGCCACGACCGGGCGGCGGCTCTGGAGGCCCTGGTGAGTCAGCGGGCACAGGGCGTTCCCCTGGCCTACCTCGTGGGCGAACGCGAGTTCCACGGGATGACGCTGCGCGTGACGCCTGCCGTGCTGGTGCCGCGACCCGACACCGAGACGCTGGTGAACTGGGCGCTGGAGCTGCTCGACCCGGAGGTGCCGGCAGCCGTGGCCGACCTGGGGACCGGCAGCGGCGCGATCGCCCTGGCCCTGGCGCGTGCGCGCCCGCTCGCTCGGGTGGTGGCCACCGATGCGAGCGCCGCAGCCCTGGAGGTGGCCCTGGACAACGCCGGGCGCCTGGGCCTGGCCGTCGAGGGCCGCCTGGGTCACTGGCTCGAGGCTCTGGACGGCCGCGGGATGGACCTGATCGTCTCCAACCCGCCCTACATCGATGCCGGCGACCCTCACCTGCCGGCCCTGCACGCCGAGCCGCTGCAGGCCCTCAGCCCGGGGCCGGACGGCCTGTCCGCGCTGCGGGAGATCATCGCTGCCAGCCCCCGGCACCTGCGCGCCGGCGCGTGGCTGCTGCTGGAGCATGGCTGGAACCAGGCCGAGGCGGTCGCGGGACTGCTGCACGACGCCGGCTTCCATGCCGTGGCCACCCGTGCCGACCTCGCCGGGCAGCCCCGCTGCACGGGTGGTCGCGCACCCGGCTGAAGCACCACCCGTGCCCGGCGAGCCGGGGCAAAACGTGAACTGCTGGCGAAAGCGCCGTTGATTCAGCTCTTCCGGGTGGCGCCGGTTCGTAGGAATATCGTTTTGCGTCCATCCCACTTCGAAGGGGGTCCCATGGTCACCAAGATCCGGTCGTGTACGAGGTTGCTGGCTCGCGGGGCCTGCGTGGCGCTGGTTGCCACCGGCGTCCACGCCGCCGACGGGCTGGCCGTGCCGGAAGGCGCATGGCCGCGCTGGCAGTTGCGCGCTGCGCTGGCCGCCTCCGAGCACGGGGCCGCGCGCCCGGCCGCCGCCGCCTCGTGGGTGGGCGATTACTACTTCGGCCTGGCTCACTGGGTGCCCGTGGGGCCTCAGGGCGGCCTGCGCGCCACCGGCGGCGTCATCCAGCCGGCCAGCCGGCAGCCCGGCCTGCCGCGCAGCCTGGTGCTGGGCGCCGACAGCGCCGAATCGATGCCCTACCTGGGCCTGGGCTACACCCGCCTGGCCAGCGACCGCGGCTGGGGCTTCACGGCCGACCTCGGCCTGCTGGCGCAGAACACCAGCCAGGCGTTGCGCCTGGGCCGCGCGCTGCTGGGCCAGCCGCAGGACCTCGAGGACGCCGTGCGCGGGCTGCGCCTGTCGCCCATGCTGCAACTGGGCGTGCGCTACAGCTTCTGAGGCCGGGCGCCCCCGTGCGGCTACGGGCATGGCACGGCAGCCGCACCGGCTGCGGCGTCTTTGCCTTATCCTCAAGCGGATTCCACCCAGGAGGGCGGCGGGCTCATGCGCACCGCTGCATCATCGATGAGCGACATCCACCAGCAGATCGACCAACTCGTCAAGGGCCACCGCGTGGTGCTCTTCATGAAGGGCACCGCACAGTTCCCCATGTGCGGCTTCTCCGGACGCGCGGTGCAGATCCTCAAGGCCTGCGGCGCCCGGGACCTGACCACCGTCAACGTGCTCGAGAACGAGGGGATCCGCCAGGGCATCAAGGAGTACGCCAACTGGCCCACCATCCCGCAGCTGTACGTGAACGGCGAGTTCATCGGCGGCTCGGACATCATGATGGAGATGTACGAGAGCGGCGAGTTGCAGCAGGTGCTGGGCGCCGGGCAGTCCTGAGGTGACGCAGCGGCTGGTCGTCGGCATCACTGGCGCCACCGGCGCGGCCTACGGCGTGCGGCTGCTGCAGCGCGCGCGCGAGCTCGGCGCGCAGACCCACCTCGTGGTCACGCCGGCGGGTGTGCTCAATGTCCACCACGAGCTCGGCCTAGACCGCAAGGGCCTGGAGGCGCTGGCCGATGCGGCCTATGCGCCCGGCGATGTCGGGGCCTGCGTGGCCAGCGGCAGCTTCGACACCGCGGCGATGGTGGTGGCGCCCTGCTCGATGAAGACGCTGGCGGCCGTGGCCCACGGGCTGTCGGACAACCTGCTCACGCGCGCGGCCGATGTCACGCTCAAGGAGCGCCGGCGCCTCGTGCTGATGGTGCGCGAGACGCCCTTCAACCTGGCGCATCTGCGCAACATGACGGCCGTCACCGAGATGGGCGGCATCGTCTTCCCACCCCTGCCGGCCTTCTACAACCGCCCCGCTTCCATCGAGGAGATGGTGGCCGACACGGTGGAGCGTGTGCTCGCGCTCGTCGGCCTGGGCGGGACGCAGGTCCGGGCCTGGCAGGGCTTGTAGCGCCCGGCATCACCCGTAACGTCCTTCAGCTTCCTGTTGCGCTCATCCAGCTGCGCGTTCAGGCCGCCAGCTGCCAGCGGCGGCGGGCGGCGAACACCATGTTCGGATACTCGGCGCGCCCGCGGCTGCCGTTGTAGCGGCCCAGCGCCATGAAGAGGTCGCCACGCTCCACGCCCAGGTAGTGGCGCAGGATCACGCAACCGAAGCGCAGGTTGGTCTGCAGGTGAAAGAGCCGGCTCGCGTCACCGTCACCGATGGTGCGCGCCCAGAAGGGCATCACCTGCATGTAGCCGCGGGCACCGGCGGAGCTGATGGCGTACTTGCGAAAGCCGCTCTCGACCTGGATCAGCCCGAGCACCAGCGCCTCCTCCAGCCCGGCGCGGCGGCTCTCGTACCAGACCGCCTCGAGGAACTCGGTGCGCGTGTGCGGCTCGGACTTCGCGCGCTTGAGCTTGTCGCCGGTCACGGCAAGCCAGTTCAGGTACGCCGCCCGATCGGCCTCGCTGCCGAAGCTCGGCCGCGGCGGCGCCGCATCCGAGACGGCCGCCGACAACGCCGTGCGCACCGAGTCGGCCAGGGGCTCTTCCACCTGCGCGCCGGCATGAGCCGGCGCGGGAGACACGCTCCACCCCGCCAGGGCACCCAGCGCGGTGCGGCGCCTCAAGCCGTCGCTCACGCGCGATCGGCCAGCCTCTGGCGCGCCAGCGCCACCGCCTCGCCGGCGGCCACGCGCGTGGCCTGGGCCTCGCGGCGGCCCTGCAACTCGAGCTGCCCCTCCTTCAGGCCGCGGTCCGAGACCACGAGGCGCAGCGGCACGCCGATGAGCTCCCAGTCCGCGAACATCGCGCCCGGGCGCTCGCCGCGGTCGTCCAGGATCACGTCCACCCCGCTGGCGGCCAGCTCGTCGTGCAGCCGGTCGGCGGCTGCGCGCACCTCGGCGCTGCGGTCGTAGCCGATCGGGCAGACCACCACCTCGAAGGGCGCCATCGACACCGGCCAGATGATCCCGCGCTCGTCGTGGTTCTGCTCGATGGCTGCACCCAGCAGGCGCGTCACGCCGATGCCGTAGCAGCCCATCTCCATGAGCCGGGGCTTGCCCGACTCGTCGAGGTAGGTGGCGTTCATGGCCTGGCTGTACTTGGTGCCGAGGTAGAACACATGACCGACCTCGATGCCGCGCTGGATGGCGAGCACGCCCTGGCCATCGGGCGAGGGATCGCCCTCCACGACGTTGCGGATGTCGGCCACCAGATCCGGCTCGGGCAGGTCACGGCCCCAGTTCACGCCCGTGTAGTGGAAATCGGCCTGGTTGGCGCCGCAGATGAAATCGTGCATGTGGGCCACCGTTCGGTCGGCCACCACCTTAACCGGCCGGCGTGTGCCCACCGGCCCGAGGTAGCCGGGCTTGCAGCCGAAGTGCTCGTCGATCTCGGGCACGGTGGCGAAGCGAAAGCCCGCCTTCAGGCCCGGGACCTTGCCGGCCTTGACCTCGTTGAGCGAATGGTCGCCGCGCACGAGCAGCAGCCATACGGTCGTGGTCGTGACCTGCCCGGTCTCGTCCAGCGCATCGGTGGCCAGCACCAGCGACTTCACGGTGCGCGCAAGGGGTACGCCCAGGAGCTCGGCCACCTGCTCGCAGGTGCTGCGGCCCGGCGTGGGCGTGTTCACCATCGGCGCTGCCGGCGCCGCGCGCGTGCCGAGCAGCGAGACCGCCTCGGCCAGTTCGATGTTGGCCGCGTACTCCGAGCTCGGGCAGTAGACCACCGCGTCCTCGCCGGTGTCGGCGATCACCTGGAACTCCTGCGACAGGTCACCCCCGATGGCCCCCGTGTCGGCCGCCACCGCGCGGTACTGCAACCCGAAGCGGTCGAAGATGCACCGGTAGGCCTGCGACATCGACTCGTAGCTCTTCTTCGCGCCGGCTTCGTCGCGGTCGAAGGAGTAGGCGTCCTTCATCGTGAACTCGCGCCCGCGCATGAGGCCGAAGCGGGGCCGGCGCTCGTCGCGGAACTTGGTCTGGATGTGATAGAAATTTCTCGGCAGCTGGCGGTAGCTGCGCAGCTCCTGGCGCGCGATGTCGGTGATGACCTCCTCGCTCGTGGGCTGGATGATGAAGTCGCGCTCGTGGCGGTCCTTCACGCGCATGAGCTCGGGGCCCATCTTGCCGAAGCGCCCGGTCTCCTGCCACAGCTCGGCGGGCTGCACCACCGGCATGAGCAGTTCCACCGCGCCGGCGCGGTTCATCTCCTCGCGGATGATGGCCTCGACCTTGCGAATCACGCGCAAGCCCATCGGCATGTAGCTGTAGATGCCTGCGGACAGGCGCTTGATCATGCCCGCGCGCACCATCAGCCGGTGACTGACGACCTCGGCGTCGGCGGGCGCCTCCTTGAGGGTGGCGACGAAGAAGGAGCTGGCTTTCATGGTGCGCTGGATCGGTGTGTGCCGCTCGCGCTGCCTCGCGGCGCGCGAGGCCGGCCCTGCATTCGGGAAACCGAGGCATCGCCTGCCGCAGCAGGCGAGTGCTATATTGATTTCAATCAGGAATTCGGGGGCCGATTATGCTCGACCGAGAGGGCTTCAGGCCCAACGTCGGCATCATCCTGCTCAACGCACGCAACCAGGTGTTCTGGGGCAAGAGGCTGCGCACGCACTCGTGGCAGTTTCCGCAGGGCGGGATCAAGCACGGGGAGTCGCCCGAACAGGCGATGTTCCGTGAGCTGCACGAGGAGGTGGGGCTGCGGCGCGAGCACGTGGAGATCGTGGCGCGCACGCGTGACTGGCTGCGCTACGAGGTGCCGGACCACTTCATCCGCAAGGAGTCGCGCGGGCATTACCGCGGCCAGAAGCAGATCTGGTTCCTGCTGCGCCTGCTCGGGCGCGACAGCGACATGAACCTGCGCGCCACGGACCACCCCGAGTTCGATGCCTGGCGCTGGAACGACTACTGGGTGCCGCTGGACATGGTCATCGAGTTCAAGCGCGGGGTGTACGAGATGGCCCTGACGGAGCTCGCACGCTTCCTGCCGCGCATGCATCCTCACAACCGCTTCCTGCGCAGCGGCGGCGGTCGCCCGCCTCGGCGTGATGCGTTGTCGCCAGGGGCCTCCTCCCCGCCCGAGGCGCTGGCCGCCACGGCGGTCTCGGCCACTCAGGATGCAGAACCCGTGACCGGTCTGGGACTCAGCCCAGGATCAGGTTGTCCCGGTGAATGAGTTCGGGCTCGCCGGCGTAGCCCAGCAGCGACTCGATCTGTGAGGAGGGCTTGCGGGCAATGAGGCGCGCCTCGGCCGCCGAATAGTTGGCCAGCCCGCGCGCCACCTCGGCGCCGTCGGGCCCCCGCACCGCGATCACGTCTCCGCGCGCGAACTCGCCGCGGACCTCCACCACCCCGATGGGCAACAGGCTCTTGCCCTCTTCGCGCAGCTTGCCGGCCGCGCCAGCATCTACCATCACGGAGCCGCGCAACTGCAGGTGGTCGGCCATCCACTGCTTGCGCGCCGCGAGCTTGGGCATGGCCGCGCGCAGCAGCGTGCCGATGGCCTGGCCTTCGCACAGGCGCAGCAGCACATCGGGCTCGCGGCCCCAGGCAATGACGGTGGACGCACCGCTGCCGGCGGCGCGCCGCGCGGCGAGCACCTTGGTGATCATGCCCCCGCGGCCGATGCTGGAGCCCGCGCCGCCGGCCATGCGCTCGAGCTCCGGGTCCCCGGCCTGGGCCTCGTCGATGAAGCGCGCCGCGGGGTCGCGCCGCGGGTCGGCCGCATACAGCCCGCGCTGGTCGGTGAGGATCACGAGCGCGTCGGCCTCCACGAGATTGGCCACCAGCGCACCGAGCGTGTCGTTGTCGCCGAACTTGATCTCCTCGTTGACCACGGTGTCGTTCTCGTTGATCACCGGGATGACCTTGAGCGCCAGCAGCGTGAGCAGCGTGGAGCGGGCATTCAGGTAGCGCTCGCGATCGGCGAGGTCGGCGTGCGTCAGCAGCACCTGGGCGCTGGCCATGCCGTGGCTGCGCAGCTGGGTCTCGTACATCTGCACGAGGCCCATCTGACCGACCGCGGCAGCAGCCTGCAGCTCGGGCAGCTCGCGCGGGCGCACCTGCCAGCCCAGGCGCTTCATGCCCTCGGCGATGGCCCCGCTGGAGACCATCACCACCTCGCGCCCGTCCTGGGCCAGCGCCGCGAGCTGGCGCGACCAGTTGCCGATGGCCTGGGCGTCCACGCCGCGGCCCTCGTTCGTGACCAGGCTGGAGCCCACCTTCACGACGATGCGTCGCGCCTGCCGCAGCACCTCAGACATCGCCGCTGCCTCCCGGTGCCTCCCCGGCGGCATCCGCGCCCTCGAAGCGCACATCGGGCGCCGGCGCGGGCGGCCGGCTGCTGGTGTTCACATGCTCGAAGGCCGCGCGCAGCAGCGGCTCCAGCCCCTCGCGCGCGAGAGCGGAGATGGCAAAGACAGGGCCCTTCCAGCGCAGACGGCGCACGAACTCGCTCACGCGCGCCTGCCGCTCCTGGGCGGGAATCATGTCGATCTTGTTGAGCACGAGCCAGCGCGGGCGCGCGTGCAGGCCCGCGTCGTAGGCCTTGAGCTCGCGCACGATGGCACGCGCCTGTGCCACCGGGTCCACGTCCTCCTCGAAGGGCGCGAGGTCCACCACGTGCCACAGCAGCTTGGTGCGCTGCAGGTGACGCAGGAACTGCAGGCCCAGGCCCGCGCCCTCGGAAGCGCCCTCGATCAGGCCGGGCACGTCGGCCACCACGAAGCTCTGCTCGGGGCCGACGCGCACTACGCCCAGGTTCGGGTGCAGGGTCGTGAAGGGGTAGTCGGCGATCTTCGGCCGGGCGTTGGAGATGGCGGCGATGAGCGTGGACTTGCCGGCATTGGGCATGCCCAGCAAGCCCACGTCGGCCAGCACGCGCAGCTCCAGGCGCAGCCGCCGGGCCTCGCCTGGCCAGCCGGGCGTCTTCTGGCGGGGGGCCCGGTTGGTGCTGGACTTGAAGTGAAGGTTGCCGAAGCCGCCATCGCCGCCCTTGCACACGAGCACGCGTTCGCCAGGGACCATGAGCTCGAAGAGCTTGTCGCCGCTGTCGGCATCGGTGCCGATGGTGCCCACGGGCAGCTTCAGCACGATGTCCTCGCCGGCGGCGCCGAACTGGTCCGAGCCGCGGCCGGGCTCGCCATTGCGGGCCTCGAAGCGCCGCGTGTAACGGAAGTCAACCAGGGTGTTGAGGTTGACATCGGCCACCGCCCAGACGCTCCCGCCGCGCCCGCCGTCGCCACCGTTGGGGCCGCCGAAGGGGATGAACTTCTCGCGCCGGAAGCTCATGCAGCCGGCCCCGCCGTTGCCGGCGGACACGTCGATGAGCGCTTCGTCGACGAACTTCATGGGCGTGTAACGTGGCGCAGGCCGGTCAGGGCGCCCGCAAGCGAAAAGCCCCGGCACGGCCGGGGCTTCGCGTGGCGGGGCCGCAGCAGGCCGTCAGACCTGGTGCACCGACACGACCTGCCGGTTCAGCGCGCCCTTGACCGAGAACTCCACCCGGCCGTCCACGAGGGCGAACAGGGTGTGGTCGCGGCCCACGCCGACATTGGTGCCGGGGTGGAAGCGCGTGCCGCGCTGGCGCACGATGATGGAGCCGGCCGAGACGGCTTCGCCGCCGAAGGCCTTGACGCCCAGCATCTTGGGCTTGGAATCACGGCCGTTGCGGGTGGAGCCGCCGCCCTTTTTCTGTGCCATGGTTCAGACTCCTTGCGACTCAGGCTTGAACCGAGCCGATCTGCAGCTCGGTGTAGTTCTGGCGATGCCCGCCGTGGCGCTGGTAGTGCTTGCGGCGTCGCATCTTGAAGATGCGCACCTTGTCGTGCCGGCCGTGGGCCACGACCGTGGCCTTGACGCTGGCACCCGCGACCAGGGGGTCACCGACCTGCAGGTCGCTGCCGCTGCCGACGGCGAGAACCTGGTCGATCGTGATTTCCTGGCCCACGTCCGCAGCAATCTGTTCTACCTTGATCTTCTCGCCGGGGGCAACCTTGTATTGCTTGCCGCCGGTTTTTATGACCGCGTACATGTGAGACCTTTCCTTCAACCTGCACCCGGGCGGAAAACCCCGAGCGAAGCCTTCTAGTATAACCCGAAGCCGGCTTCCGCCAGACGGTGCCGATGAGCGGGCCGGCAAACCGGCCCACGGGTTCCTATAATCAAACTCAGGGGCGGTCGCAAGCGCCCCAGGCCTTTTCCTTGCTTTCCACCCCCATCGCCCCGACCGAGACCCCGTCGACGGTCGACTTCCTCGACGCGGCCATGCTGCGCGTGGACGAGGTCATCCGCGCGCGCCTGGCCTCGCAGGTGGTGCTGATCGACCAGATCGCGCACTACATCGTGAACGCCGGCGGCAAGCGGATCCGCCCGCGCCTGGTGCTGCTGTTCGCCGACGCCTTCGGGTTCGAGGGCCCCGAGCGGCATGAACTCGCCGCCACGGTGGAGTTCATCCACACCGCCACCCTGCTGCACGACGATGTCGTGGACGAGTCGGCGTTGCGCCGCGGGCGGGCCACGGCCAACGCGATCTTCGGCAACGCTGCCAGCGTGCTGGTGGGCGACTTCCTGTACTCGCGCGCCTTCCAGATGATGGTGTCGGTCAACAGCATGCGCGTGCTGGACGTGCTGGCCGATGCCACCAACACCATCGCCGAGGGCGAGGTGATGCAGCTGATGCACATGCACAACCCCGACCTGGCCGTCGAGAGCTACCTGCAGGTGATCCGCTTCAAGACCGCCAAGCTCTTCGAGGCCAGTGCCCGGCTCGGGGCCATCCTCGGGCGCGTCGGCCCGGAAGTGGAAGAGGCCTGCGCCGAGTACGGCCGCTGCCTGGGCACCGCCTTCCAGCTCGTTGACGACCTCCTGGACTACGAGGGCAACAGCGCCGAGCTCGGCAAGAACGTGGGCGACGACCTGCGCGAGGGCAAGGCCACGCTGCCGATGCTCATCGCCATGGCGCGCTGCGGGGCCGAGGAGCGTGCCGTGCTGCGCCAGGCCATCGAGACCGGCGAAGTCGATGGACTGCCCCGGATCATCGACATCGTGCGCCGCACCGGAGCGATCGAGGCCACGCGCGAGGCAGCCCGCGAAGAGGTGGCGGCAGCCCGCCAGGCCCTGCAGCGGCTGCCCGACGGCCGGGCCCGGCAGGCCCTGCTAGAATTGTGCGCTCGCTCGCTCGGACGCACGTCCTGAGCCGGCGTCGATGCGACAGGGCCCGATGCGGCCCGCTTGCATGCACCTCGGGGTGTAGCTTAGCCTGGTAGAGCGCTACGTTCGGGACGTAGAGGCCGGAGGTTCGAATCCTCTCACCCCGACCATCTTTCCTGTTTCCATTGCTTGCGCAATCGGCGCGCCGCTGCGCCGTGCGGGGCATGCAGCGCGTTACAGTACGGCGCTGATGACCCTTCCCGCCGATGCCCGCTGACACCGTCGTCGAGCCCCCGCAGTCCTCGCTGACCGGCGTGGCCCGGGTGCTGGTGCACGCGGGCACGCTCACGCAGAAGGCGGCGGAGGAGTTGTCGCGCACCGCCCGCGACAAGCGCGTGAGCTTCCTGAACGCCGTGCTGAAGGCCGGGGAGGTCAACCCCGCCGACCTCGCGCACGCGTTGTCCTCGGCACTGGCGCTGCCGCTGGTGGACCTGAACGCGGTCGACCTCAGCAAGGCGCCGCGCAACATCGTCGACGCCAAGCTCGCGCAGCAGTACCAGATCGTGGTGCTCGGGCGCCGAGGCAACCGGCTGTTCATCGGCGCGGCCGACCCCACGAGCCAGGAGGCGGCCGAGCGCATCAAGTTCGCCACCCAGCTCACGCCGGAGTGGATCGTCGTCGAGCACGACAAGCTGATGAAGGTGGTGGAGTCGGCCACCGCCAGCGTCGGCCAGACCATGGAGGCGCTGGTCGGCGACGACTTCGACTTCGACGTCACCGAGGAGAGTGCGGAGACCGAATCCTTCGAGGTCGCCACCGAGGTCGAGGACGCGCCGGTGGTGCGCTTCCTGCAGAAGATGCTGGTGGACGCCTTCAACATGCGCGCGTCGGACCTGCACTTCGAGCCCTACGAGTCCAGCTACCGGGTGCGCTTCCGGGTGGACGGCGAACTGCGTGAGATCACCCAGCCGCCACTGGCCATCAAGGACAAGCTCGCCTCGCGCATCAAGGTCATCAGCCGCCTGGACATCTCCGAGAAACGTGTGCCCCAGGACGGGCGGATGAAGCTGAAGTTCGGCAGCCGGGCCATCGACTTTCGCGTCAGCACCCTGCCCACCCTCTTCGGCGAGAAGATCGTCATCCGGATCCTGGACCCGTCTTCTGCGAAGGTCGGCATCGACGCCCTGGGCTACGAGAAGATCGAGAAGGAGCGGCTGCTCGGCGCCATCTCCCGGCCCTACGGCATGATCCTCGTCACCGGGCCCACGGGCTCGGGCAAGACGGTGTCGCTGTACACCTGCCTGAACCTGCTGAACCAGCCCGGGGTGAACATCTCCACCGTGGAGGACCCGGCGGAAATCAACCTGCCAGGCGTCAACCAGGTCAACGTCAACGACAAGGCGGGCCTGAGCTTCTCCGCGGCGCTGAAGTCCTTCCTGCGCCAGGACCCGGACATCATCATGGTCGGCGAGATCCGCGACCTGGAGACGGCCGACATCGCGCTGAAGGCCGCGCAGACCGGCCACCTCGTGCTGTCCACCCTGCACACGAACGACGCCCCGACGACGCTCACGCGGCTGATCAACATGGGCGTGGCGCCCTTCAACGTGGCCGCCAGCGTGCTGCTGATCACCGCGCAGCGCCTGGCACGCCGGCTGTGCGAATCCTGCAAGGTCCCCACCACCTATCCCGACGAGGCCCTGCTCAAGGCCGGGTTCCAGCGTGCCGATATAGACGGAAGCTGGCAGCCTTACCGCGCGGTGGGCTGCCAGGCCTGCACGAATGGCTTCAGGGGGCGCGTGGGCCTGTACCAGGTGATGCCCATCTCGGAGGACATCCAGCGCATCATCCTGTCCTCGGGATCGGCCCTGGACATCGCCGAGCAGGCGCGCCGCGAGGGCGTGAGAGACCTGCGCGCAGCCGGCCTGCTGAAGGTGCGCGCCGGCCTGACCACCCTCGAGGAAGTCATCACCGTCACCAATGAGTGACCGGGCGGGTTTGCCGGCCGGTCGCACGACAACCGCCAGAGTCCACCGCCCCGCCTGATTCCGAGCACGCATGGCCACCGCCCCACCGCCCAGCGCCCGCGCCGTCAAGGAGTACCTCTTCGACTGGGAGGGAAAGGACCGCAATGGCCGCGTCGTGCGCGGCGAGATGCGGGCCGGGGGCGAAGCGGTGGTGAACGCCTCGCTGCGGCGCCAGGGCATCTTCATCACCCGGCTGCGCAAGCGACGGCTCAGCGGCGGCTCGCGCGTGAGCCAAAAGGAGATCGCCATCTTCACGCGCCAGCTCGCCGCGATGATGAAGGCGGGCGTCCCCCTGCTGCAGGCCTTCGACATCGTCGGGCGCAGCACCAGCAACCCCCGGCTGGGCAAGCTGGTGAACGACGTGCGCTCGGACATCGAGAGCGGCACGAGCCTGTCGGCGGCCTTCCGCAAGCACCCGCTGGTGTTCGACGCGCTGTACTGCAACCTGGTGGAGGCGGGCGAGACCGGGGGCATCCTGGAGTCGCTGCTGGACCGGCTGGCCATCTACCAGGAGAAGATGGTCGCGATCCGGCAGAAGATCAAGTCGGCGCTGATGTACCCGGTGGCGGTGCTTGCGGTGGCGGTGATCGTCGTGTCGGTGATCATGATCTTCGTCGTGCCGGCCTTCAAGGGCATCTATTCCAACTTCGGCGCCAGCCTGCCGGGCCCGACCCTGGTCGTGATCGCCATATCTGAGTTCCTGGCCATGTGGTGGTGGCTGCTGCTGGCGGTCTTTGGCGGGGCGGGCTACTTCTTCCTGCAGAGCTGGCGGCGCTCGGAGCACCTGCAACACGTCATGGATCGGCTACTGCTGCGCGTGCCGGTGTTCGGCCCGCTGGTGGAGAAGTCGGTGGTGGCGCGCTGGACGCGCACCCTGGCGACGATGTTCGCCGCGGGCGTGCCGCTGGTGGAGGCGCTGGACTCGGTGGCGGGCGCCGCGGGCAATGCCGTGTTCGCGCGCGCCACCGACGAGATCCAGAAGAGCGTGTCCTCGGGCTCGGCGCTGACCACCGCCATGACGGCGGCCAACGTGTTCCCGGTGATGGTGCTGCAGATGGCGGCCATTGGCGAGGAATCCGGCTCGCTCGACCAGATGCTCGGCAAGGCGGCCGAGTTCTACGAGGAGGAGGTGGATGACGCGGTGAAGGGGCTGTCCAGCCTCATGGAGCCCTTCGTCATCGTCATCCTGGGCGGACTGATCGCCGGCATCGTGGTGGCGATGTACATGCCGCTGTTCAAGATGGGCGCGGCGGTCTGACCTTGCAGCTCGAGGCCCTGCTCTCGCCGCTGGCGCTCGGCCTGCTCGGGCTGCTGGTGGGCAGCTTCCTGAACGTGGTCGTGCACCGGCTTCCGCTCATGCTCGAGCGCGGGTGGTGGGCGGACTCGGCGCGCCAGTTCGGCGACGCGGATTCGCATGCGCGCATCTTCGGTGGGCCGGCCGCAGCCGAACTGGCGCGCGCGGCCACCGCCGTGGAGCAGCGCGTCCAGGCGCTGGCTCCGCTGGATCTGGTGCGGCCGGCCTCGCGCTGCCCGGCCTGCGGGCACGGCATCCGCTGGCACGAGAACATCCCGGTGCTGGGCTGGCTGCGGCTGCGCGGGCGCTGCTCGGCCTGCGGCAGCCACATCGCCGCGCGCTACCCGCTCGTGGAAGCGGCCACGGGGCTGCTCTTCGCGGCCGTGGGCTGGCGCTTCGGGGCCCAGCCCGCCACGCTCATGTGGTGCGCGGTGGCCGCCACGCTGCTGGCGCTGTCGCTCATCGACTGGGACACCACGGTGCTGCCGGACTCGATGACGCAGCCGCTGCTGTGGGGCGGCATCGTCGCGGCCACGGCTGGCTGGACCATCGCGCCGGCCGACGCCGTCTGGGGCGCGGCAGCCGGCTACCTGTCGCTGTGGTCGGTGTACTGGCTCTTCAAGCTTGCCACGGGCAAGGAGGGCATGGGCTACGGCGACTTCAAGTTGCTGGCTGCGCTGGGCGCCTGGCTGGGCTGGCAGGCCGTGCTGCCGGTGGTGCTGCTGGCCTCGGTGATCGGGGCGGTGGTGGGCATCGCGATGAAGCTCGCCGGCGCGCTGCGCGAAGGGCGCTACGTGCCCTTCGGGCCCTTCCTGGCGGGCGGCGGGCTGGTGCTGATGTTCAGCGGCACCGATGCCGCCCTGGCCTTCCTCGGCTGGCGCTGAAGGGGTGTCGCGCATGCGCTGCTCGCGCATCGGACTGACCGGCGGCATCGGCAGCGGCAAGAGCACCGTGGCGGCGATGCTCGTGGATGCAGGCGCCGCCCTCGTGGACACCGATGCCCTTGCGCGCGCACTCACGGCACCCGGGGGCGCGGCACTTCCCGCGCTGGCGCAGGCCTTCGGGCCTGAGGTGATCGGGGCGGACGGCGCGCTGGACCGCGAGCGCATGCGCACGCTGGCCTTCGGCTCGCCGCAGGTGCGCAGGCAGCTGGAGGCGATCCTGCACCCGATGATCGGCGAGCGAGCGCGCGCCGAGGGTGAACGGCTGGGTGCGGACGGGCGCACGGTGGTGTTCGACGTGCCGCTGCTGGCGGAGTCGGGCCACTGGCGCGCGCGCGTGGAGCGCATCCTGGTGGTGGACTGCGAGGAAGCCACCCAGGAGGCGCGCGTGGTGGCGCGCAGCGGCTGGAGCGCGCAGGCCGTGCGCCGCGTCATGGCCCAGCAGGCCGGGCGGGCACCGCGCCGCGCCATTGCCGATGCCGTCATCTACAACGAGGCGCTGACGCTGGCCGAGCTGCGGGCGCAGGTCGATGCCCTGTGGCAGGCCTGGCAGGGCCGGCCTGTGGAACAATCGCCGGCGGTGCGCTAGGGCACCCGATCCGCGAAGCAGTGCCTTGGTCCTCTACGAATACCCCTTCAACGAAGGCATCCGCACGATGCTGCGGCTCGAGCAGCTGTTCGACCGCCTGGGCACGCTGATCGAGCGCGACGCACCGATCGACCACCACTTTGCGCTGTTCACGATCTTCGAGATCATGGACGTGGCCTCGCGCGCCGACCTGAAGGCCGACCTGCTCAAGGAGCTCGAGCGCCACAAGGGCCTGCTGCAGGGTTTCCGGGGCAACCCCTCGATCTCGGAGGCGGCGCTGGACGAGGTCGTCGCGCGCATCGACCACGCCCATGACACGCTCCATGCCGTGCAGGGCAAGGTCGGACAGTCGCTGGCGGCCAACGACTGGCTCATGGGCATCCGCAGCCGCATCGCCATCCCCGGGGGCACCTGCGAGTTCGATCTGCCGGGCTACTACGCGTGGCAGCAACACCCCGCCGCGCGGCGCCGCGCCGACCTGCAGGGCTGGGTGGCCTCGCTGGTGCCGCTGGCCGAGGCGCTGGGCACGATGCTGCAGCTGCTGCGAGACAGCGGCAGCCCGCAGAAGATGGTGGCGCAGGCGGGGCAGTTCCAGCAGCGCCTGCCCGAAGGCCGGGCCTACAACCTGCTGCGGCTGCAGCTCGACGGCGACTGCGGCCTCGTGCCGGAGATCAGCGGCCACCGCCTGATGGTGTCGGTGCGTATGATGCGGCCCGACGCCGACGGCCGCCTGAAGCCCGCGCCCGAGGACGCGAACTTCGTCATGACGCTTTGCTCGTGAGCACGAACCCTTGCGCGCCTGCAGCCCGCCAGGTCGACTGCCCGGCGTGCAAGGGGCCGAGCCTGTACGCGCCGTCCAACCCCTGGCGGCCCTTCTGCAGCCGTCGCTGCCGCGAAGCCGACCTCGGCGCCTGGGCCAGCGAGGGCTACCGCGTGCCTGAACCGGCACAGCCCGAGCCCGACGAGGCGCCACCCGCACCCCGGCACTGACGGCGGCTGCTGCCGCGCGCTTCAGCCCGGCGCGCGGTACATCTGCTCGATCTGCTCGGCGTACTTCTGCGCCACGAGCTGGCGCTTGAGCTTCATGGTGGGCGTGAGCTCCTCGTCCTCGGCGGTGAGCTGCCGGTCGATGAGGTGGAAGCGCTTGACCTGCTCCACGCGGGCGAACTGCCGGTTCACGCGGTCGACTTCCGACTGGATGAGCGCCAGCACCTCGGGCGCGCGGGTCAGGCTCGCGTAGTTGGAGAACGGCACGTCGTGGTCCTGGGCGTAGCGCTCCACGTTCTCCTGGTCGATCATGACCAGCGCCGTGAGGTAGGCCCGACGGTCGCCAATCACCACCGCATCGGTGACGTAGGGGCTGAACTTCAGCTGGTTCTCCCACTCGCTGGGCGTGATGTTCTTGCCCCCGGCCGTGATGATGATGTCCTTCATCCGGTCGGTGATGGTGAAGAAGCCGTCGTCGTCCACCCGGCCCACGTCACCGGTGTGCAGCCAGCCCTCGGGGTCGATGGCCTCGGCCGTCTTGTCCGGCAGGTTCAGGTAGCCGCGGATGACGTTGGCCCCGCGCAGGAGGATCTCACCCGTGCCCTCGGCGATGCGCATCTCCAGGCCCGGCCCTGGCACGCCGATGCTGCCCGGGCGCACGCGCCCGCTCGGGGTGACGGTGCCCCCGGCTGTGGTCTCGGTCATGCCCCAGCCCTCGCGCAGCGGCACGCCCAGGGCGTGGTACCACCGGATGAGGTCCGGGGAGATCGGGGCCGCGCCGGTAAGCGCCATCTGCACGCGGTCCATGCCGATCATGCGCCGCACGTTGTTCAGCACGAGCAGCCGCGCCAGCGCGTACAGCGCGCGCAGCGCCGCACCCGGCTCACGCTGCCCAAGGCGGGCCTGCGCCACGGCACCACCGACGCGCACGGCCCAGGCGTAGGCGGCCTGCTGCACGCGCCCAGCCTCGCCCAACGAGATCATGACCTGCGAATAGATCTTCTCCCACACCCGCGGCACGGCGAAGAACACGTGCGGCTGCACCTCGCGCAGGTTCTCGAAGACGGTCTCAGGGTTCTCCACGAAGTTCACCGTCGAGCTGCGCATGATCGGGATGTACTCGCCGATCATGCGCTCGGCAATGTGGCACAGCGGCAGGAAGGCGATGCGCTCGCCGCCCTCGGGCAGTCCCTCGAAGAGGCTGGACTGCAGGCCCGAGAGCACCGCGCACAGGTTGGCGTGCGTGATCATCGCGCCCTTGGGCCGCCCGGTGGTGCCGGAGGTGTAGACGAGGATGGCGAGGTCCTGCGCCCCGCGCGAGGCCGCGCGCGCCTCGGGCAGGCCAGGCTCGCGCTGCAGCCGCTCGCGCCCGAGCTCGCGCAGGCGCTGCAGGCTCATGACCTGCGGGTCCTCGAAGCCTGCCAGGCCTTCCATGTCGAAGACGATGACCTGGCGCAGCGCGGGCAGCTGCTCGCGCACCTCGAGGAACTTATCGAGCTGCTCGTCGTCCTCCACGAAGAGGAAGGCGCTGCCGGAGTCGGCACACAGGTACTGCACCTGGGCGGCGGCGTCGGTGGGGTAGATGCCGTTGCACACGCCGCCCATGCACAGGATGGCCAGATCGGCCCACACCCATTCGCGGCAGGTGTTGGCCAGCACCGAGGCTACCTCGCCGGGCTGCAGGCCCAGGCTGACGAGGCCCGCGCCGATCTCGCGCACGAGGGTGTCGACCTCGTGCCAGCTGTAGGCGCGCCACAGCCCGAGGTCCTTCTGCCGCATCATGGTCTGCGGCCCGAGCTCGGCCACGCGCTGGCGGAAGAGCTGCGGGATGGTCTCGAAGCTCAGGGGCTGCACCTGCCAGCCGAACTCCTCCCCGCGCACGACGCGGTGCGGGTCGCGAGCCGGGGTGGGGGCTGCGCTCATCGCCATGTCTTCTTCTTCTTCCAGCGCCGCTCGCCGCGCACGCCGGCTTCCTTCATGCCGAGGTAGAACTCACGGATGTCCTCCTTCTCGCGCAGCACCTCGCAGCGGTCCTCCATGACGATGCGGCCGTTCTCCAGCACGTAGCCGTAGTCGGCGGCGTTCAGCGCCATGTTGGCGTTCTGCTCCACGAGCAGGATGGTGGTGCCGCGCTCGCGGTTGATCCGCACCACGATCTCGAAGATCTCCTTGGTGAGCTTGGGGCTCAGGCCGAGACTGGGCTCGTCCAGGAGGATGAGCTCGGGGCTGCACATGAGTGCGCGCGAGATCGCCAGCATCTGCTGCTGCCCGCCCGACAGCAGGCCGGCGTCCTGCGCGGCGCGCTCGCGCAGGATCGGGAAGTAGCCGTAGACCATCTCCAGGTCGCGCGCCACGCCGTCGCGGTCGGCCCGGGTGTAGGCGCCCATGAGGAGGTTGTCGCGCACCGACAGCAGCGGGAAGACCTCCCGGCCCTCGGGCACGTGCGACAGGCCCATGCGCACGATGTGCGCGGGGTCGCGCGCGGCGATGGGCTCGCCCTTGAACTCGATGGTGCCGCGGCGCGGGTCGATGATCCCGGAGATGGTCTTCAGGATCGTGCTCTTGCCCGCGCCGTTGGAGCCCAGGACGGTGGCGATCTCCCCGCGGCGCACCTGCAGGCTCACGCCGCGGATGGCCTTGATGGGGCCGTAGGCGCTCTCCACGTTGGACAGCCGCAGCAGCGGCGCGTCGCCGTTCACCGGGGCCTCCGCAGCGAGGACATGTCCTCGGCCGTGCCGAGATAGGCCTCGATGACGCCGGGGTGCGACTGCACCTCGCGCGCCGTGCCGCTGGCCAGCACCTCGCCCTGGTTGAGCGCCACCACGCGGTCGCTCACGCGCGAGACGAGCGACATGTCGTGCTCGACCATGAGCACGGTGATGCCCAGCTGGTGGCAGATGTCGTCGATCCAGAAGGCCATGTCCTCCGTTTCCTCGACATTCAGCCCGGAGGACGGCTCGTCCAGCAGCAGCAGCCGCGGCTCGGTGGCCAGCGCGCGCGCGAGCTCCACCACCTTGCGCACCCCGTAGGGCAGCCCGGCCACCATCGAGTCGCGGTGGTGCTGCAGGTCGAGGAACTCGATGACCTCCTCCACCTTGCGCCGGGCCTCGATCTCCGCGGCGCGCACGCGGGCGGTGAAGAAGAGCTCGTCGATGACGCGGGTGCGGGCGTGGCGGTGCCGCCCGATGAGCAGGTTGTGCAGCACCGTGGCGTGCTCGAAGAGCTCGATGTTCTGGAAGGTGCGCGCGATGCCGAGCGAGGCGATCTCGTGCGGGGGCACGCCGGTGATGTCGCGGCCGTCGAACTCGAGGCTGCCCGAGGTGGGCTGGTAGATGCGGCTGATGAGGTTGAAGACGGTGGTCTTGCCCGCGCCGTTCGGGCCGATGAGGGTGAAGACCTCGCCGGCGCGCACGTCGAAGCTCACGTCGTTGACCGCCAGCACGCCGCCGAAGCGCACGCTCAGGTGGCGCGCGCGCAGCAGCGCCGGGGTGGTGGACTCGGCGGCGGCGCTCATTTCAGGCGGTCGCTCTTCTGGAAGGACTTCTGCCGCCGGAACAGGCCCTTGCGGTAGAAGGGAAAGAGTTGGAACCAGGTGCGCAGCTTGAGCCAGCGCCCGTACAGGCCCATGGGCTCGAAGAGCACGAAGAGGACGAGCACGGCTCCGTAGACCGCCGACTTCAGGCCCGGCGCGTCGGCGATGGCCATCGGCAGCAGACCCTTGCCCGCCGAGATGAGCTGCGGCATCGTGATGAGGAAGATTGCGCCGAAGAACACGCCGTGGACCGAGCCCAGGCCGCCGATCACCACCATCAGCAGCAGGTCGATGGACTGGATGATGTTGAATTGGTCGGGCGACAGGAAACGCAGGTTGTGCGCGTACAGCGCGCCGCCCACGCCGGCCAGTGCGGCGGACAGGGCGAAGGACAGCGTCTTGTAGCGGGCCAGGTGGATGCCCATGCTCTGGGCGGAGATCTCGGAGTCGCGGATGGCCACGAAGGCGCGACCGGTGGGCGAGCGCAGCAGGTTCACCATGCCCAGGGTGGCCGCCACGGTGATCACCAGGCACAGGTAGTAGAAGCTGGCGCCGGAGTCGACCTGCCAGCCGAACAGTTGCACCGGCTTGACGTTCAGGCCCGCGTTGCCGCCGGTCACGCTCTCCCAGCGGGCGAACACC
>JBMOGN010000025.1:0-23692 GCA_049318345.1 Rubrivivax sp.
TTCATGGGCGTGGGCTGCTACACCGCGGCCTGGCTGGCGCAGCGCGGCGTGCCCTTCTTTCTCACCCTGCCCGCCGCCGGGCTGCTGGCCGCCGGGCTGGGGGTGGTGGTCGGGCTGCCCAGCCTGCGCATCAAGGGGCTGTACCTGGCGGTGGCGACGCTGGCGATGCAGTTCCTGATGATCTTCGTCTTTCGCGAGTGGGACTCCGTCACGGGAGGCGTGCGAGGCGTGAACGTCCCGCCGGCAAGCCTGGCGGGGATCCCGCTGAACACCGACCAGCGCATGGCCTGGCTGATCACCGCCTGCGCGGTGGTCATGCTCGTGGGCGCGCGCAACCTGTTTCGCACGCGCGTGGGTCGTGCCTTCACCGCCATCCGCGACAAGGACATCTCCGCCGAGGTGCTGGGCATCAACCTGCTGCGCTACAAGCTCACCGCCTTTGCCATCGGCTCGTTCTACGCCGGCGTGGCCGGGGCGCTGCTGGGCTACTTCTACCGGGCGATGACGCCCGAGTACTTCTCGCTGCAGCTGTCGATCTTCTACCTGGCCGCCATCATCGTGGGCGGGCTGGGCAGCACGCTGGGCACGATCCTGGGTGCCTTGTTCATGACCCTGGTGCCTGAACTGCTGCGGGCCGGGGTGGCCACGGTCGCGCAATGGTCACCCCGCGCCACCGAGATCCTCTCGCCGATCCAGCAGCTGGTCTTCGGGGCGCTGATCATCGGCTTTCTGGTGTACGAGCCGCACGGCCTGGTGGAGGTCTGGCGGCGCATCCGGCGCTTCTTCCACCTGTGGCCCTTCCGGTCCTGAGGCCGGTCGGGCCGAGTTGCCTCACCCCTGAACCCCCTCAACCCAAGGAGACATCGATGAGCCACTTCGAACACGACCCCCGCAGCCCCGCCCGTCGCCGCCTGGTTCAGGCCGGCCTCGGCGCAGCCGGGTTGTCGGCACTGCCGATGAGCACGGCCCTGGCACAGAGCGGCGAGATCGTGGTGGGGGCCGCGCCTCCGATCACCGGCGTGTTCGCCTTCGCCGGCGTGGGCCTGCATCAGGGCCTGGGCGACTACTGCGAGTGGCGCAGCGCCAATGGCGGGGTAGCCGGGCGCAAGCTTCGCTACATCGGCGAGGACTCCGGCTACAAGATGGACCAGGCCATGGCGGTGTTCAAGAAGATCATGGGGGCGCACAAGCCCCCGGTCTTCTACGGCGACTCCACCGCCTGGGCCAAGGCGGCCGCCGCCGAGGTCAGCCAGCTGGGCAGCACGCTCACCTCCAGCCCCTCGTTCGCATCCGACCTGGCCGACCCGGTCAAGGTGCCGTACTACTTCATGGCCGGCCCCACCTACGAGGCCATGATCGAAATCCAGATGGAGTTCATCAACTCGCAGGCCAAGGCCGGCGGCAAGCCGGCCGTTGCACTCGTGTATAGCGACACCGAGTTCGGCCGCGATCCCATCGAGAACGCGAAGAAGCACGCCCAGAAACTCGGCCTTCCGCTGGTGCAGGAGATCGTCACCAAGCCCGGAGCGGTGGATGTCTCGGCCGAGGTGGCCAAGCTGCGTCGCGCGCGGCCCGACTACGTCATCTTCCACGGCTACGTGCTGGCCCCTATCCCCGAGTTCATCAAGCAGATGAAGGAGGCGGGCATGAACGTGACCTCCATGGGCACGATCTGGAGCATGGACAAGACCACGGTGGACGCCATGGGCGCGGCCGGCGAAGGGTGGATGGGCGTGATGCCCTACCGCTACAGCTACGACACCGCCGGCGCGCGCTCGATGCAGACCATCCGGGACTTCGCCGCCAAGGCGCGGCCGCAGATGGGCTACGTGCCGCTGTTCTACACGCACGGCTGGCTCGTCGGGTCGATCTTCTGCGAAGTGATGGAGCGCTGCCTGAAGGCCGGCCAGACCCTGACCGGCGCCAACATGAAGGCGGCGCTGGAATCCATCCGGAACTGGGACACCGGCGGCATCATGGGCCGGCCGGTCTCCCTGGCGCGACACCAGATCCCGATGGGGCGCATCTACCGCTACGACGCGGGCTCCAAGTTGCTGCAGCCGGCCAGCGACTGGATCACGATGGAGGGGTGATGAGCCAGCCGCCCGCCCTGGCCGTCGAAAACATCGAGGTGGTCTACCACCACACGGTGCAGGTCCTGCGCGGGCTGTCCCTGGAGGTACCCGAGGGCCGCATCGTGGCGCTGCTGGGCAGCAACGGCGCGGGCAAGACCACCACGCTGAAGGCGATCTCCGGCCTGCTTCCCCTGGAAGTGGGCCAGCTGCGCGCCGGCAGCATCCGCTGGCGCGGGCAGCGCATCGACGCCGAACCGCCCCACCTGCTGGCACGCCGCGGCATCGCGCATGTGCGAGAGGGCCGCCATGTCTTCGAGGACCTCACCGTCGAGGAGAACCTGGTGGCTGCCAGCTTTGCACTGCAGGGGCGCGAAGGTGCCGCCCGGCCCGACACGGCCATGGTCTTCGAGTACTTCCCGCGGTTGAAGGAGCGGCGCACGCAGCGTGCGGGCTACCTGTCCGGGGGCGAGCAGCAAATGCTGGCCATCGGGCGCGCCCTGCTCGGTCAGCCCTCGCTCATGCTGCTGGACGAACCCTCGCTCGGTCTGGCGCCGCTGGTGGTGCAGGACATCTTCGACATCATCGCCCGCATCAATCGCGAGCAGGGCGTGGCCATGCTGCTGG
Source organism: Rubrivivax sp. (assembly GCA_049318345.1). Taxonomy (GTDB): domain Bacteria; phylum Pseudomonadota; class Gammaproteobacteria; order Burkholderiales; family Burkholderiaceae_C; genus Rubrivivax. The sequence goes on from JBMOGN010000025.1 coordinate 2,700, forward strand.
TGGAGCAGAACGCGATGGCCGCCTTCGGCATCGCCCACTACGGCTACATCATGGAAAGCGGCAAGGTGGTGATCGACGGTCCCACCGACCGGCTGGTCGACGATGCCGATGTCCAGCGCTTCTACCTCGGCTACGGCGAGGGCAGTGGCGATGTGGCGAGCTTCCGCGACGTGAAGCACTACAAGCGCCGCAAGCGCTGGCTGTCCTGAGCGCGCCATGACCAGCTCCGCACTCGATCGCCTGACGCTGCCGCAGCAACTGCGCCACTGGGCTCGGGCGCGACCGGCCGATGTCGCGTTGAGGCAGAAGGACTTCGGCATCTGGGAGCCGGTCACCTGGGCGGGCTACGAGGAGGCGGCCCGCCACTTCGGCCTGGGCCTGGCCAGCCTGGGGGTCGACGAGGGGGTGCATTGCGCCGTCATCAGCGAGAACCGCCAGGAGTGGGTCTTCTCGCAGCTGGGCTGCGGCATGGTGGGGGCGGTGACGGTGGGGATCTACCCCACGTCCCCCGCGCCCGAAGTGGAGTACCTGCTGCAGGCCAGCGATGCCGTGGTGGTGGTGTGCGAGGACCAGGAGCAGCTGGACAAGGTGCTGCAGGTGCGTGAGCGGCTGCCCTGCCTGCGACACCTGGTGGTCATCGACCCCAAGGGTCTGCGTCGGTACGAGGTGCCGGGGCTGCTGAGCTTCGCGGAGCTGCTGGCACGCGGCGCAGCCCACCAGGCACGCGAGCCGCGCCTGGTGGACGAGCGGCTGAGCCGGCAATCCATGGACGAGGTGGCGCTGATGATCTTCACCAGCGGCTCCACCGGTCGCCCGAAGGCCGCAATGATCAGCTACGGCAACATCGCCGCCATGGCCGCCGGCACCGACGCCGTCTACCGCTGCAGGCCGCGCGACTCGATGGTGTCGTACCTGCCACTGTGCCATGTCGCCGAGCAGATCTACACCGTCTACCTGCCGCTGCGCTCCGGCGCGGTGGTCAACTTCGCCGAGAGCCTGCGCACCGTGCAGGCCGACCTGCGCGAGATCGGGCCCACCCTGTTCCTGGGTGTGCCCAGGATCTGGGAGAAGCTGCACGCCTCAATCGAGATCAAGGTGCGCGAGGCCGGGGGCCTGCGCCGCAGGCTCTACGTCGCGGCCCTGTCCGCCACGATGCCGTTCGCGGAGCTTCCGCCCGATCGCTGGAGCCTGCGGCAGCGGCTGACGCACGCCCTGTGGTACCTGCTCGTGCTGCGCGCGCTGACCAACTTCATCGGCCTGCGGGAGTGTCGCCTGGCGTTGTCGGGCGCCGCCCCGATCGCGCCGGACATGCTGCGGTTCTTCCGCGCGCTGGGCGTGCCCATCCGCGAGGGCTACGGCATGACCGAGACCGCCGGGGTGGTAACCGTGCAGCGCAGCGCCGCCTCGCCGGTGGGCACGGTCGGTGCTCCGGTCCCCGGGGTGGATCTGCGCATCGCCGACGACGGCGAGCTGCTCGTGCGTGGCCCCACCGTCTTCAAGGGCTACTACCGCAACCCCGAGGCCACTGCGCAGGCCATCGATGCCCAGGGCTGGCTGCACACCGGCGACGTCGCCCAGTACGTGGCCGGCCCCGATGGGCAGGAGCTGCGCATCGTCGACCGCAAGAAGGACATCATGATCACCGCCGGGGGCAAGAACATCACCCCCAGCGAGATCGAGAACGCGCTGAAGTTCAGCGCCTACATCAAGGAGGCCATCGTCGTGGCCGACCGTCGTCCCTTCGTGGCAGCACTCATCCAGATCGACTTCGACACCGTGGGAAAGTGGGCCGAGGAGCAGGGCCTGGCCTACACCCACTTTCGCAGCCTGGCCGAGCACGAGCGGGTGCGCGGGCTCGTGCAGGCCGAGGTGGACCGCGTCAACGCCCGCATGCCGCAGGTCCAGCAGGTGCGCCGGTTCCATCTGCTGGCCAAGGAACTCGACCACGACGACGGTGAGGTGACCGCCACCATGAAGGTCAAGCGCGCAAGCATCGGCCAGAAGTACGCCACCGAGATCGAGGGCCTGTACGCAGGCAAGGCGCCATGAACCCGATACGCTTCGACGACAGGGTCGCCGTGATCACCGGAGCCGGCGGCGGGCTGGGTCGCGCGCACGCGATGCTGCTGGCCGCACGCGGCGCCGCCGTGGTGGTCAACGACGTCGGGGGCTCGGTCAATGGCGCGGGAGGCGGAGACTCGCCCGCCCGCCGGGTGGTGGCCGAGATCGAGGCGGCTGGCGGACGGGCGCTGGCCAGCTTCGATGACATTGCCACGCCCGAGGGCGCGCAGCGTCTGGTCGACGCCGCCGTGGGCGCCTTCGGCCGTCTCGATGTACTCGTCAACAACGCCGGGATCCTGCGCGACAAGACGCTGCACAAGATGACGACGGAAGACTTCGAGGCGGTGATGCGGGTGCACCTGCTGGGTTCGGCCTGGTGCTCGCGGGCCGCCCTGCCGGTCATGCAGGCCCAGCAGTACGGGCGCATCGTGATGACCACCTCCGCGGCGGGTCTGTACGGGAATTTCGGGCAGTGCAACTACAGCGCCGCCAAGCTCGCGGTGGTGGGCCTGATGAACGCGCTGCGGCAGGAAGCCGGGCGCTTCGGGGTACAGGTCAATGCCATTGCCCCGGTGGCACTCACGCGCATGACCGAAGGTCTCCCGCTGGCGCAGTTGATCGGCGAGGCCTCTGCCGAGCGGGTATCCGCAGGCGTGGCCTACCTGGCCAGCCAGGCCTGCGAGTTCAGCGGCTGCATCCTGAGCGCAGGCGCGGGCTACTTCTCGACGGTGCAGATCGTCGAGGGCCTGGGCGTGCGCGCACCCACCCTGGAGGTCACACCGGAATTCGTGGCGTCGAACTGGAGCCGGATCGCGGACATGTCCGGCGCCAGGCCCTTCGACAGCGCCCTCGATGCCCTGATGGGCGCCTTCGGGCCGGCTGCCCGGGGCTGATGCCTGGCCGGCGCGACGTGCGCACACGCGCCCACAACCGCCAGCCCCAGCTGCTGCAGGCCGCCGCGCGCGTCTTCCGGCAGACCGGCTACGGCATGACGACCATGCGTGACATCGCCGCAGCCTCCGGCATGACGGCCGGATCGATCTACTACCACTACCCCTCCAAGGGCGACTTGCTGCTGGCCGTCTACGCCGAGGGCGTGCGGCGCGTGACGGCAGCCGTGCAGGCTGCGCTGGGCCCGGCCGGATCGCCGTGGGACAGGCTGGAACGCGCCCTGACGGCGCATCTGCTGATGATGGTGGGACAGGCCCCCGACGATGCACCTTTTGCCGGCGTGTTCGTGCAGGTGCTCCCCCACGATTTCCCGCCCGAGCACCACCGGGCACTGATCGAACTGCGCAACGGCTACGAGGCCCTGTTCCGGGCCCTCATCGATGCGCTGCCGCTCAGGCGAGGCTCGGACCGCCGCCTGTTGCGCCTGCAGCTCATCGGCGCGCTGAACCATGTTCCGCAGTGGTACCGCCCCGCGGGCGCACGCTCGCCCCAGGCGATCGCCCGCATCATGACCCGCCATCTGCGTCTCGGGCTGGATCCGGCGGCCCGGCCCGCCTGAGCCGCCACCCTTGTGCTTCCGCCTTGACGAGGACATCCGACATGAACGACCTGGACCTCCTCTACCCCGACACCGCGCCGCTGAACACACCCGAGCACCGGGAGTTCCGCGCCACCATGAGGCGCTTCGTGCAGGAGGAAGTGGCGCCCCACCACGCGCAGTGGGAACGAGACGGCCAGGTGCCGCGCGCCCTGTGGCGTCGCGCGGGCGAGCTGGGCCTGCTTTGCCTGACCGTCCCGCAGGAGTTCGGCGGAGCCGGGGTGGACTTCAGCTACAGCGCCATCGTCGTGGAGGAACTCTCCCGCGCCGGCGCCACCGGCCCGATCTTCTACCTGCACTCCGATATCGTCGCGCCTTACCTGCTGCAGTACGGCACCCAGGCCCAGAAGCGCCAGTGGCTGCCCGGGATGGTGCGCGGAGAGATCATCGGCGCCATCGGCATGACCGAGCCCGGCGCCGGCAGCGATGTTGCCGCCTTGCGGACCCGCGCCGACAGGCAGGCCGGCCCCGAGGGCCCGGGCTGGTGCATCAATGGACAGAAGATCTTCATCTCCAACGGGCAACTGTGCGACCTGCTGCTGCTGGCGGCCAAGACCGACCCCACGCGCGGGGCCAAGGGCGTGAGCCTGCTGCTCGTGGACGCCGCGCGAAAGGGATTCAGCCGCGGGCGAAGGCTGGAGAAGATGGGCCTGCACGCCCAGGACACCTCTGAGCTCTTCTTCCAGGACCTGTGGGTGCCAGCCGACGCGCTGCTGGGCGAGGAGGGACGCGGCTTTGCGCAGCTCATGGATCAGTTGCCGCAGGAGCGGCTGCTCGTGGCCATCGCCGCCGTCGCGGCCATGGAGTCGGCTGTCGTGTGGACACGCGCGCACCTCATGCAGCGGCAGGCCTTCGGGGGGCCGCTGTCGGACAGGCAGACGGTGCGTCACCGCCTGGCGCAGGCGCACGCCGATACACGCGTGGCGCGCGCCTTCCTGGACGACTGCCTCAGACGACACCTGGCCGGCACACTGGACACCTCCACGGCCTCCATCGCCAAGTTCTGGTGTTCGGAGATGCAGTTCCGGGTGCTCGACGAGTGCGTGCAGCTGTTCGGCGGCTACGGCTACATGCGCGAATACCCGATCGCACGGGCGTGGGCCGACGCGCGGGTGCAGCGCATCTACGGTGGCACCACCGAGATCATGAAGGAGATCGTGGCCAGGGAACTGTTCGGGCGTTGACGACGCTGCGCACGGCATCACCACTGCCTCACGGTTCATGGCTGACCCGCCCTCCCCGACCCCCTCGGCCAGCCTGCAAGCCCAGCTGCGCGCCGAACTGGCCCGGCACGAGCCGTACGCGCGGGTGCTGCCGGCCACGCTGCAGGCCCTGCTGGAGGGCGCCTGCGAGGCCTACTACGCGCCGGGCGAGCTCATCGCCGGGCCCTCCGATGGCCCACAGGTTCGCCTGCGCTGGATCCGGCGCGGCCGTGTCACGGGCCAGGGGCCCGGCGGGGTGTTCGCGCACGAGGCGGGCCAGAGTTTTCCGGCGGGCGCCGTGCTGGGCGCGCGCGCAGTGGCGGCCAGCTACCGGGCAGAAGGCGATGTCTTCTGCCTGGAGTTCGAAGGCGCGCTCGTGCGCCAGCTGGCGCAGGGCGACCCCGCCCTGGCGGGCTTCCTGCAGGACCGCCTGCGCCACCTGCAGGCCCGCAGCGGGCCGGCGGCACGCGCCGCCCACGCAAGCCGGCTGCTCGCGCAGCACTCGATGCAGGCGAGCCTGGCTTCCATCGCCCGCCGGCCCGTGTATGCGGTCGGCCCGCACGCGCCCCTGGGCGAGGTCCTGCAGGAGATGCACCGGCAACGGGTGGGCTCCGTGGTGGTGGCCGACGAGGCGATGCGGCCGCTGGGCATCCTCACCCGTCACGACCTCCTGGAGCGCGTGGTGCTGCCAAGCCCCACGCTCGACCTGGCCTGCACGGCGGTGAGCCAGGTCATGTCCAGCCCCGCCCGCACACTGGACCTGCAGGCCCGCGTGCACGAGGCGGCGCTGCTCATGGCCCGCCACGGCCTGCGGCATGTGCCGCTGACGAGCCAGGGCCGGCTCGAGGGCATCGTCTCCGAGCGCGACCTCTTCGCCCTGCAGCGGCAATCCCTGGGGTCGATCTCGGCCATGCTGCGCGCGGCCGGCGCACCCGAGGAGCTTCCCGCACTCGCCGGCGACATCCGTGCCTTCGCGCGCCAGCTGCTCGCCCAGGAGCTGTCGGCACCTGCGCTGGCCGAGCTGGTCACCCACCTGAACGACGAGCTCGCCTCACGGCTGTACACGCTGCTGGCTGCGGCGCACGGGCTGGACCCGCAGCGGGCCTGCTGGGTGGCCTTCGGCTCGGAGGGCCGGGGCGAGCAGACTGTCGCCACCGACCAGGACAACGGGCTCGTCCTGGTCGATGAGGTGGGCGACGACGAGCTCGAGCGCTGGCGGCTGCTCGGAGCCGCGATGAACCGCTGGCTGGACGCCTGCGGCTACCCGCTGTGCAAGGGCGGCGTGATGGCCGGCGAGGCGGCCTGCTGTCTGCGCCAGCGCGACTGGCGCGCCCGCTTCGAGCACTGGATGGACGCCGGCGAGCCGCAGCACCTGCTCAACGCCAGCATCTACTTCGACCTGCGTGCCCTCCAGGGGCGGATGTCGCTGGCCGAGCCGCTGCAGGCGGCCATCGTGCAGCGCGCGCCCATGCGGCCGCGCTTTCTGTGGCTGATGGCGCAGGGCGCGCTGCGCCTGCAGCCGGCGCTGTCCTGGCACGGCGGGTTCGACACGCGGGACGACGGCCCCCACCGCTGGATCGACCTGAAGCTGCACGGCACGGCGGTCTTCGTCGAGGCGGCACGCGTGCTGGCGCTGGCCACCGGCGTGCAGGCCTGCAGCACCCGGGAGCGCCTGGTGCGCGCCGGGCAGGCCCGCTCGGTGGCCGCACACGAGCACGAGGGCTGGGCCCGGGCCTTCGAGGTGCTGCAGGCCTTCAGGCTGCGCGCGCAGGACGATGCGCGGGGCGGCGCCGACCCCAATTGCATCGATGTGGCCACGCTGGACGACGTGGACCGCTGGCTGCTGAAGGAGACGATGAGGGTCGCGCGGCGCCTGCAGCAGTTCATCGCCCTGGAGTGGCCCGCCTCATGAGCGGGCTGGCCCCGCGGCTGCGAGCCTGGCTCGGCGAGCACGCATCCGGCCACCGCGCCACGCACGCACGGTGGGTGCTGCTCGATGCAGAGTCCACCGGCCTCGACCCCAAGCACGACCGGCTGCTGTCGCTGGCCGCCGTGGCCGTGCACTTCGACGCCGGGCGCCCGCGCATCGTGCCCCGCGACAGCTTCGAGGTTATCCTGCGAGACGAGCAGGCGCCCGGCGCACCGGCGCTCGACCGTCCCAACATCCTGCTGCACGGCATCGGGCTGGGCGCCCGCTCACAAGGCCAGCCGTGCGCGGCCGCGCTGCCTGGCTTCGCGCAGTGGGCCGGCTCGGCCCCGCGTGTGGGGTTCCATGTCGGGTTCGACCGCCAGTTGCTGGCCGCCGCAAGCCGGCGCGCCGGCGTGCCGGTGCCGCGCGCGCCCTGGCTGGACCTGGCCGCGCTGGCCGTGGCGGCGCACCCCCAGGTGCGCGCGCGTGCGCTGGACGAGTGGCTCGCCCATTTCGGACTCGTCTGCGCCACGCGCCACGACGCGGCGGGCGACGCCTGGTCCGCGGCGGAGCTGCTGCTGCGCATGTGGCCGGACCTGCAACGCGCCGGCGTGCGGGACTTCCGCTCGGCGCAGGCGCTGTCGCAGGCAGGCCGCTGGACCGGGGCATGAATCCTGCTCGTCACGCGGCTCCTGCTCCAATCACGCCCGGACCGACGCCGACTCGTCCGCCCTTCCCCCTCAACCGCATCGCCCGATGGAAACCCTGCGCACCCTCCAAGCCCTCTTCACCGCCTACATCGGCCTGTTCGCCGCCTCGGTCGTGCTGAACAACCTCACCGACTACGGCACGAACTACAACTTCGTGCGCCACGTCATGAGCATGGACACGATCTTCCCGGACTGCCGGCTCAAGGGGCGGCGCATCACCTCGAGCGCCGCGCACCACGCCGCCTATGTCTTCATCATCGTGCTGGAGGCGGCCACCGCGGCGCTGTGCCTGTGGGGCGCGTGGGAGCTGTGGGCCGCGCGCGGCCTGGACGCCGCGGGCTACCTCGCGGCCAAGGCCGTGGCGCTGTGGGGCCTGGGCCTGGGCTTCACCGTGTGGTTCGCCATCTTCGTCATCGGCGCGGGCCAGTGGTGGTCGGCCTGGCAGTCCAAGGAGTACAGCGGCCAGGACGCCACCTTCCGCTACTACATGGCCATCGGCGTGGTGTTCGCCATCGTCATGCAGCCGGCCTGAGCGGCTGTTCGCCCGCACCCGCACGGCGGCGGCGCGACACGAAGCCCACGGCCGCCAGCCCGCTGAGCAGCATGGCGTAGGTGCCGGGCTCGGGCACGGCCGTGATGTTGGCTACCTCGAATGCGGTCCCGGAGCTGAGGAAGTCGATGGAGGTGATGGTCGCACCTGGGTTCGTGACCGCGAAATTGACATAGCTTGCCTTGTACCAATCCTGATTGGCCGTCAGGCCCAGCATGCTGTGGGTGAATGTCTTGCTGCCAGCGGTGGTATTGATCTGCACCGAGTTGTAGGTGTCGACAGAGCCCCAGAGGAAGCTCACGCCCGTCGTCCCGGTTCCCAGCTTCAGTGTCCCGGTTGCGCCCCCGCCGTTGTTGGCGTTGCTGGCGCCCCCTACGGCCAACCAGTTGCCCACCGTGCTGATGGCGGGCGAGGTGTTGGTAGGGCGGGCGGCGTACGAGAAGGTCTGCGTGGCGTTGTAGAGGGCCCCGCCCGTGACATTGGCACCGGACAGCGTGAGGAAACTCGGGCCCAGGCTGCCCAGCCCGCCCGTGACCTGGGCGGAGGCCGCACACGCGGACAGGGCAGCGGTGGCTGCGACGAGGGTCTTGATCATCTTCATGGCGGTGACTTCTGGGTTGAGGAGCGTCTGAGGTCCGTGCGCTGCCGCGTGGCAGGCGCATGGCCGAGACTGTCTCGCCCCCGGATGCACCGGGCATCCCCCCATCTACGGGGAGAACCGGCACGCCTACAGCCGGTTCGTGAAGAAGGTCACGCCAAAGGAAAACCGCTCCTGCGCGGAGCGGCCCTGAAACGCCCGATCAACCGGGCCCTGTCGCCTCAGGCCCTGGGCATGCGGTGCAGCCCGCAGATCTTGTTGCCGTCGGGGTCGCGCAGGTAGGCCAGGTAGAGCTTGCCGGCCGGGCCTTCGCGCATGCCCGGCGGGTCTTCGCAGGTGCGCCCGCCGTGGGCCAGACCGGCCGCATGCCAGGCCTGCACCTGCTCGGGCGACTGGCAGGCAAACCCGAGCGTGCTGCCGTTGCCCACCGTGGCGGGTTGGCCGTCGATGGGCAGCGACACCGAGAACACGCCGGTGGGCGTGCGCCAGAACACGCGGTGGCGGTCCAGGTGGCCGGGCGGCACGCCCAGCGTGCCGAGCACCGCGTCGTAGAAAGCCTGCGCGCGGGGCAGGTCGTTGGTGCCGATCATGACGTGCGAAAACATGCGGGGGTCTCCTGTGAAGCGTGAAGAGTGAAGAGCGGGGAAGGCCGAAGGACGCATTGATTGTGGTGCACGCCGGCGCGCCCGCCCCTCAGCCCAGGTCCACCGTGGTCTGCGCGCCGCTGCCTTCGCAGCTGTCCAGCACCTGCACCGCGTGGTCGGTCATCCCGAAGGCCGGGCCCTGCAGGGCGTTGTAGAGCTTGTCACCGCGCAGCACGCCCTGCATCGTGCCCACCTGGCACTGCGCAGGCTCGACCTTGCGCACGCAGAAGGCAAAGGGCTCCATCGCAAAGGTGAAGAAGCCGCCGGCCGCAGGCTGGCTCACCGTGACGCGGCAGGCCGGGCCGTCGGTGGGCTCCACGGGGAGCGGGGCCACCGGGTCCTGCCCCAGCGGCTGGATCGCCGGCAGCACCCCGACGGCCTGGGGCAGCATGCCGAGCTCCAGTGACAGCGCCGAGGCCATCGCCGCGGGCGTGACGCCGCTGGCGTTTCGCGGGCCCGCCAGGAAGCCATGCAGGGCCGCCCTGAACTTCGTGGCCTGCCCCTCCACGCGGTCGGGCCGGAAGGCGAGTTCGAGTTCGGCCAGCGCGTCGTCCACCGTCACCCGCCCGCCCGGGGGCGGCGTGAGGTCGGCGCGCAGGCTGGACACACCGGCCAGCGCAAGCCCGTAGTTGCGCGCGCCGCGCGGGGCTTGCGCGGCAGCGGCCCGCGTGGGATCGGCCGGCAGCGTCTGGCGCAGGTCGCCCGTGTCGAAGGCGCGGGCCACCAGCTCCATGGCCAGGTCGACGGCGGTCTCGCTCAGCCCGCCCGTGGCGGTCTGCGCGCGGCGCACGGCCAGCTCGGTCAGCGGGGTCACCATGGTGGTGGCGGCGTCACCCGGATGCAGGCGCACGGCCGAGCGCAGCGTGGCGTCCAGCGCCAGCCGCGTGCCCGTGGCCTCGTCCTGGTAGTGGCCCGTCTGCTTCGTGGCAGCCACCACCAGCGTCTCGCCCGCGGGGTTCACCGACAGCACGAAGATGCGGTACTGCCCGTTGGCGTCGGTGCTGGCGCAGCCCCGCTTGGCACCCAGCTCGCCCGTGACGGGGTCGGCCAGCGTCCAGGCGCACACCTGGCCCGCCTCCAGCGGGCCCTTGACCACCGCGCCGGCGATGGTCGCGTCCGGGTCGCGCTCGGCCTGGATGGTGGCGTTTCCGTCGGAGCCGCCGCCCCCGCCACCGCCGCAGGCGGCGAGCAGGCCGGCCAGGCCCAGGGCGAGGGCGGCGCGGGTCAGGCGGGGGGCGAAAGCGGGTCCGGGGCGGCTCATGGCGGGTCTCCTGAAGGGGTGGAATCGATGTCCGCCACTCTAGGAATCCGCCCGGGCGGCGTCTGTGGCAGCCCTGTGGGCGCTCTGTGGGGGTTGTGTGACAGCCCCGGCCGGCGCAGGGTAGACCCTGATGAGCGCGGCGCACCCTCTCCCCGCAGAATCACTCGCCCGTTTTCAAGCCTTGCCTCGGGCGCGGCCGGCTGCACCAGCCCGCGCGGCGCCCACCCCTCGAAGAAGGAACCCGAGATGTCTGCATGCTCCCGTCGCCTCTTTGCCACCACCACGCTGGCCTGCGCCGCCGCGCTGCTGCCTGCGGCTTCCGCGCTCGCCCAGGCCAAGGTGCTGCGCGTGGTGCCGCACTCCAACCTGGCGGTGCTCGACCCGATCTGGACCACCGCCTACATGAGCCGCAACCACGGCTACATGATCTACGACACGCTCTTCGGCACGGACGAGAAGGCGCAGATCAAGCCGCAGATGGTGGAGAGCTGGAGCGTCAGCCCGGACAACCGGCTGTACACCTTCAAGCTGCGCAAGGGCCTCGAATTCCACGACGGCAAGCCCGTCACCAGCGAGGACGTGGTGGCCAGCCTGCAGCGCTGGGGCAAGCGCGACGCCATGGGCTCGGCGCTCATGCAGTTCGTCAGCCGCATGGACACCCCCTCCTCCGACACCTTCCGCATCTTCCTGGGCGAGGCCTGCGGCTTCGTGCTGGAGGCGCTGGGCAAGCCCTCCTCGAGCGTGCCCTTCATCATGCCCAAGCGCATCGCCGACACCGACCCCTTCAAGCAGGTCGAGGAGCACATCGGCTCCGGGCCCTACGTCTTCGTGAAGGAGGAGTTCAAGCCCGGCGACAAGGCGGTCTACACGAAGTTCGCCAAGTACGTGCCGCGCAACGAGCCGCCTTCGGGCACCGCCGGCGGCAAGCGCGTGTTCGTCGACCGGGTGGAGTGGAACCTCGCGCTGCGCGACGCGCAGGCGCAGGTCAATGCCCTGAAGAAGGGCGAGGTGGACATCATCGAGGCCCTGCCCTTCGACTTCTACGAGACGGTCAAGGCCGACGCCACGCTGCAGATGCCCAAGTACGCCACGCTGGGCCTGCAGTACATGGCGCGCTTCAACCACCTGCACAAGCCCTTCGACAACCCCAAGGTGCGCCAGGCCGCCATCGCCGCCTTCAGCCAGGAGCCGTTCCTGCGTGCACAGGTGGGCGTCAAGGAGCTCTATCGCACCTGCTACTCGATGTTCATCTGCAACACGCCCTACGGCAGCCTGGCTGGCAGTGACCTGCAGGGCAAGAGCAGCATGAAGAAGGCGCAGGACCTGCTCAAGGCCAGCGGCTACGACGGCACGCCCATCGTCATCATGAAGCCCACGGACCTGGCCTCCATCCAGAAGCTGCCTGACGTGGCCGCGCAGCTGCTGCGCCAGGCCGGCTTCAAGGTCGACCTGCAGGCCATGGACTGGCAGACCCTCGTGGGCCGGCGCGCCAAGAAGGACGCCCCGGACAAGGGCGGCTGGCACATGTTCCTCACCGCCTGGAACGTCTTCGACGTCTGGAGCCCCATCGCCAACCCGACCATGGACACCCGCGGCGAGAAGTCCACCTGGTTCGGCTGGGCAACCGACGACAAGCTCGCCGACCTGCGCAACCAGTTCATGCGCGCCACCGACGATGCCGCGAAGAAGAAGCTGGCCGACGGCATCCACGCGCGCGCCTTCGAGATCGGCACGCACGCCCCGCTGGGCGAGTACGACCAGCCGATGGCCGCGCGCAAGAACATCAGCGGCTTCTTCATCACCAACGGCAACATCTACTGGAACCTGAAGAAGGACTGACGGCTCACCCTGCGGGGCCCGCGCGGGCGGGCCCCGGCCGTTGAACACGATGTTCGCCTTTCTCGCCCGGCGGCTGGCCGCCACGCTGCCCGTGCTGCTGGTCGTGGCGGTGCTCGTCTTCCTGATGCTGCGCCTCACGCCGGGCGACCCGGCCTCGGTGCTGGCCGGAGACGCGGCCACGCCCGAGCAGATCGACCGCATCCGCGCTGGGCTCGGCCTGGACCGCTCCATCCCCGAGCAGTTCGCGATCTGGTTCGGCCACCTGCTCACCGGCGACCTCGGGCAGTCCTACTACTACAAGCTGCCCGTCACCACGCTCATCGCCCAGCGCCTGGAGCCCACGCTGTCGCTGGCGCTGATCACGATCACGATCTCGGTGCTCGTGGCCGTGCCGCTGGGCGTGGTGGCCGCCTGGCGCCATGGCGGCTGGCTCGACCGCGGTCTCATGGCGTTTTCGGTGCTGGGCTTCTCGGTGCCGGTGTTCGTGGCCGCCTACCTGCTGATCTGGCTCGTGTCGCTGAAGCTGGGCTGGCTGCCGGTGCAGGGCTACAAGCGCCTGTCCGAGGGCGTGGGGCCGTGGCTGTACCACCTGGTGCTGCCAGCCATCACGCTGTCGCTGATCTACGTGGCGCTCATCGCCCGGGTCACGCGCGCCTCGGTGCTGGAGACCCTGGGCGAGGACTACATCCGCACCGCCCGCGCCAAGGGCCTGCACGAGCCGGCCGTGCTGCGCCGCCACGCCCTGGCCAACGCGGCCGTGCCCATCGTCACGGTGGTGGGCATCGGCGTGGCGCTGCTCATCGGCGGGGTGGTGGTCACGGAGTCGGTGTACGCCATCCCGGGCCTGGGGCGGCTGACGGTGGATGCCGTGCTCGCGCGCGACTTCCCCACCATCCAGGGCGTGATCCTCTTCTTCTCGGTGGTCTACGTGCTGGTGAACCTGCTGGTGGACCTGTCCTACGTGTTCTTCGACCCCCGCATCCGCTATTGAGGGCCGCCCCGTGAACACGCCCGGATACGACCAGCTCTCGGTGGAATCGGCCACCGTCGTGCAGCGTCCCAGCGCCTGGGCGCGCGTGCGGCGCAACCTGTCGGTGCGCATCGGCGGCACGGTGCTGCTGGTGCTGGTGGCCATCGCGCTGGTCGCGCCCTGGCTGGGCACGGTGGACCCTTCGCTCTTCGACCCGGCCAGCCGCGACCTGCTGCCCGGACAGATGGGCGAGATCACGACGCTGGACGGCGAGACGCTCAAGCACCGCTTCCTCATGGGCTCGGACAGCTTCGGGCGCGATGTCTACAGCCGCGTCATCTACGGCACGCAGGTCTCGCTCGTGGTGGGGATGGCCACCGCCGTGGTGGCAATGGTCTTCGGCGTGGCACTCGGGCTGCTGGCAGGCTTCCTGCGCTGGCTGGACGGCCCGCTCATGCGCGTCATGGACGGCCTCATGGCCATCCCCGCCATCCTGATCGCCATCGCGCTGGTGGCCATGTGGCGCGGCAGCCTGGCCACCGTCGTCGTGGCCATCGCCATTCCCGAGATCCCGCGCGTCACGCGCCTGGTGCGCTCGCTCGTGCTCACGATCCGCGAGGAGCCCTATGTGGAGGCGGCCGTCTCGCTGGGCACGCCCACCTGGCTCATCATGCTGCGCCACGTGCTGCCCAACACGGTGGCGCCGCTGATCGTGCAGGCCACCTTCATCTGTGCCTCGGGCATCCTCATCGAGGCCATCCTGTCCTTCCTCGGGGTGGGCCTGCCGCCGGACATCCCCACCTGGGGCAACGTGATGGCCGAAGGCCGCGCGCAGTTCAACGAGTACCCGCACAACATCTTCTTCCCCGGCATCTTCCTGGCGGTGACGGTGCTGGCGGTGAACATGCTCGGCGACGGCCTGCGCGACACGCTCGACCCGAAGATGGCCCGGCGCACATGAACGCCGCAGCCGACCCCGCCCCGATCCTGGAGGTCCAGGGCCTGACGATCGCGCTGCCCGGCGGCGCGGACCGCGCGGCGGCGGTGCGCGATGTCTCCTTCAGCGTCGGGCGCGGCGAGATCGTCTGCCTGGTGGGCGAGTCCGGCTCGGGCAAGTCGGTGATCGCGCAGTCGGTCATGGGGCTGCTGCCGAAGTCGCTGCCGGTTTCCGCCGGGCGCATCCTGCTGCAGGGCGAGGACATCACGCACGCGCCGCTCTCGCGGCTGCGCGAGCTGCGCGCCACGCGCATGAGCATGATCTTCCAGGAGCCGATGACGGCCCTGAACCCGGTGATGACCTGCGGCGAGCAGATCGACGAGGTGCTGCGCGAGCACACGGCGCTGGATGCAAGCGCGCGGCGCGAAAAGGTGCTGGCCATCGTGCGCGAGGTGCTGCTGCCCGAGCCCGAGCGCATGCTTGCGAGCTACCCGCACCAGCTCAGCGGCGGGCAGCGCCAGCGCATCATGATCGCCATGGCGCTGGTGCTCGACCCGGTGCTGCTCATCGCCGACGAGCCCACCACGGCGCTGGACGTGACCACGCAGGCGCAGATCCTCAAGCTCGTGCTGGAGCTGCAGGCGCGCCACGGCACGGGCGTGCTCTTCATCACCCACGACTTCGGCGTGGTGGCCGAGATCGCGCACCGCGTGGCCGTCCTGCGCCTGGGCGACCTGGTGGAGATCGGGCCGAAGCAGGCCGTGCTGCAGCAGCCCGAGCACCCCTACACGCGCATGCTCATGAGCTCGGTGCCCACGCTGCGCACCACGCCGCGCGAGCTGCCGGCCGATTCGCCGGTGGTGCTGCGGGTGCAGGGCCTGGCCAAGACCTACGACACGCGCAGCTGGTTCGGCGCGCGGCGCACCGTGCATGCCGCGCGCGAGGTGAGTTTCGAAATCCGCCGCGGCCAGACGCTGGGCATCGTGGGCGAGTCGGGCTCGGGCAAGAGCACGGTGGCGCGCTGCATCGTGCGCCTCATCGACCCCACCGCCGGCTCGGTGCGTCTGGGCGAGGAGGAGATCGCCACGCTGACGGCCTCGCGCATGCGCCCGCTGCGCCGGCGCGTTCAGATCGTCTTCCAGGACCCGTACCGCTCGCTCAACCCGCGGCGCACCGTGCGCGAGGCGATGGTCGAGGGGCCGATGAACTTCGGCATGCCGCGCGCACAGGCCGAGGCCCGGGCCGCGGAACTGCTGCGCCTGGTGCGGCTGGACGACTCCGCGCTGGATCGCTTTCCCCACCAGTTCAGCGGCGGCCAGCGCCAGCGCATCTGCATCGCCCGCGCGCTCATGATGGAGCCCGAGCTGCTCGTGGCCGACGAGGCGGTGAGCGCACTGGACGTCTCCGTGCAGGCGCAGGTGCTGGAGCTCTTCGCGGAGATCCGCCAGCGCCTGCAGGTGGCCATGCTCTTCATCACCCACGACCTGCGCGTGGCCTCCCAGGTGTGCGACCACCTGGCCGTGATGTCCCGCGGCGAGGTGGTGGAAAGCGGCCCCGCGCACGAGGTCTTCGCCTCGCCGCAGCACGACTACACCCGCGCCCTGTTTGCCGCCGCGCCCGGGCGCGGGTTCACCTTCGGCAGCGCCGCGCCTCCTGCCTAGCGGGCGGCGGCGGCCCGCCTGCTCCCGTCAGACCCTTCCCAGCAGAGCCTTCATGACACGCGTCTTCATCGCCGGCTACCAGCACGAGACCAACACCTTCGCACCCAGCCTGGCCGACTGGGCGGCCTTCAACCGCGGCGACAGCTTCCCCGCGTGGAGCCGCGGGCAGGCCATGATCGACGCCTTCCGCGGCGTGAACGCGCCCACCGGCGGCTTCGTCGACGCGGCGGCCGCGCGCGGCTGGAGCCTCGTGCCCTCGGGCTGGGGCGGCGCCACGCCCTCGAGCTACGTCACCCGCGAGGCCTTCGAACAGATCGCCGGGGCCATCGTGCAGGACCTGCAGGCCGCGCTCGCCCAGGGTCTGGACGCCATCTACCTGGACCTGCACGGCGCGGCCGTGGCCGAGCACGCCGAGGACAGCGAGGGCGAGCTGCTCGCGCGGCTGCGCGCCGTGGTGGGCGATCGCATGCCCATCGTCGCCAGCCTGGACCTGCACGCCAATGTGACGCCGCGCATGTTCGCGCTGGCCGATGCGATGGTGGCCTACCGCACCTACCCGCACGTGGACATGGCCGCCACCGGCGAGCGCGCGGCCGATCTGCTGCAGCGCCGGCTGCGCGCAGGCCGGCGCGAGCCGCTGGCCTGGCGCACGCTGCCCTTCCTCATCCCGCTGCCCGCGCAGTCCACCTGGATGCAGCCGGCCCAGGGCTGCTACGAGCGGCTGGTGGAACTCGACGCGCAGCACGGCACGATGCCCAGCTTCTGCATGGGCTTTCCGGCATCGGACTTCGAAGGCTGCGCCGCCAGCGTCTGGGCCTACGGCCCGCGCGCGCAGGAAACGGTGGACGCGCTGTACGAGACCGTGTCGGACCCCACCATCTGGCGCGGCGAGGTGCTCAGCCCGCAGGAGGCGGTGCGTCGCGCACTCGAGGGCGCGGGCGAGCGCCCGGTCGTGATCGCCGACACGCAGGACAACTGCGGCGCCGGCGCCGACAGCAACACCACCGGCATGCTGCATGCGCTGCGCGCGCAGGAAGCGGGCCGGCGCCTGCCCGGGCGCGTCGTCGTAGGCATGCTCTTCGACCCCGATGCCGCACGCCGCGCCCACGAGGTGGGCCTCGGCGGCACCTTCGAGGGCCACGTGGGCCGCTCGGTGCCGCTATGGGCCGGCGGGCCCCTGACCGACCCGCCCTTTGCCGGCCGCTTCACGGTGCGCGCCCTGGCCGACGGACGCTGCACCCTCAAGGGCCCGATGATGACTGGCCTGACCACCCAGCTGCGCGCCAGCGCCTGCCTGGAGGTGGACGGGCTGCTGGTGGCGGTGGTCAGCGGCAAGGCGCAGCTGCTGGACCGCGAGATGCTGCGCATGGTGGGCGTGCAGCCCGAGGCCATGGGCATCATCGTCGTGAAGAGCTCCAACCACTTCCGCGCCGACTTCACGCCCATCGCGCGCGAGGTGCTCGTGGCCAAGGCCCCCGGCCCGATGGCCGCCGACCCGGGCGAGCTGCCCTGGAAGAAGCTGCCGGCCAGCGTGCGGCCCCGGCCCTGAGGGCCGGTCCGCCCGCGGGCGGCTACAGCGCGTCGATGGGGTAGATCGGCCGGCGCACCCGGTGCAGGCCCATGGCCTGGTAGTCGGAGGTGCACACGCCCGTGCCGTTGCACTCCACGATGGCGCGGGCCAGGGGCTGCAGCCCGGCGCGCCAGTGCACGCGGCTCTTGAGCATGAGGAAGCGCTTGCGCTGGGGCGCGATGCCCACGGCCGTGAAGGCGGCCAGGTCGTGCGGCTCCACGTGCTCGGAGATGACGACGATCTCCACGTCACCGGTGTCGAGCACGCAGGTCAGGCCCATGTCGTTGAGGTCGCCCGCGGACATCGGGCCGTGGTTGCGGTAGCGCCCGTCCACGATCCGCGTGACGCGGCCGCTCACGCTCAGCGGCTGGCCGCGCAGGCCCAGCGCCGGCATGTCCATCTTGCCTCCCAGCGGCAGCGTGAGGCTCGCGCCCACCCCGGCCGCCGCCATGGCGCGCGCGGCCTGCGGGTCGTAGATGGCGAACACGGCGACATCCTGCAGCCCGGCACGCAGCACCTCGGCCAGCACGGTCGTGGTGTCCATCGTGCCGCCGCTGGCGCAGTTGTCGCAGTGGTCCAGCAGCACCACGGGGCCGCCCTCGCCGGCGAGCGCGCGCGCCCGCGCGATCGACTCCGCAAGCGGCTCGGGCTGGAAGACGAAGCCCGCGCGCTGCGCCCAGGCCGCGTCCAGCAGCTCGTCGCACCAGCGCTGCGCCTGCGCCGGGTCGCCGTCGGTGACCACCACCGCCGACAGCCCCGCGTATTCGATGTCCGCATTCGGGAATCCCACGAAGACGCTCGCGCACAGCGCGCCCTGCGCTTCCATCTCGCGGCAGCGCGCCTGCAGCGCGCGGTTCGGGCCGTCGTGCGTGCCCTGGCGCATCACGTGCGGCAGCATCGGCCGCCGACCCCAGGCCATGGCAGGCCGGGCGCGGCCGGCCAGTTGCGCCAGCAGCGCGCGGCCCGCGCGCAGCCCCGTGCCGTGCATGTCCACGTGCGGGTAGGTCTGGTAGCCGGCGATCACGCTGCTGTGCTCGGCCATGGCGTCGTACAGGTTGGTGTGCATGTCCAGTGCCACGCCCACGGGCACCCCGGGCGCGATGGCGCGGATGCGTCGCAGCAGCTCGCCCTCACCGTCGTCGAAGCTGCGCGTCACCATCGCGCCGTGCAGGTCCAGCATCACGCCGTCGCAGCCCTGCGCCACGGCCTCGCAGATGCGCGTGGCAATCGTCTCGAAGGCGTCGTCCTCCACCGGCCCGCTGGGCCAGGCACTGGCCGCGATGGGCAGCACGATCTGCGCGCCGGCCGCCTCGGCCAGCTCGACGAAAGCCGCCAGGGCCGAGCCGGTGCCGCGGCAGGCCTGCAGCGCGGCTTCGCCCGCCAGCGGCTCGCCCCCGCCCACCGCAAAGCGGGCCAGGGGCGTGGGCACGGGCGAGAAGGTGTTCGTCTCGTGCTTCATCTGGGCGATCACCAGCTTCATCGGTTCACTCCGGTTGGCAGCCACGCAGCGGGTCGCTGCGGCACGGGGCCATTCTGGCCCACCGCTCTATCATCGGCCATGCCTGAGAGTCCTGATGCAGCCCCTGCCGCTGCTCCTGCGGGAGCCCACCCGCCGCTGCACGGCCGTGCGGTGGCCGTCACCGGCGCCAGCCGCGGCATCGGGCTCGCGGTGGCCACCCAGCTGGCCACGCTCGGCGCCCGCGTGCTGGCCGGCGCGCGCAGCCTCGCGCCCGCGCCCCATCCGCTGATCCACCTGCAGCATCTGGACGTGACCGACGAGGCCAGCGTGCAGGCCTTCGCGCACGCCGCGGCCGCTCTCGGCGTCGATGCGCTCGTGTGCAACGCCGGCGTGGGCTCCTTCGCGCCCATCGAGGACGCCACCGTCCAGGAATACCGGCGCATCTTCGACACCAATGTCCTGGGCACGCTGCTGCCCTGCCGTGCCTTCATGCCGCTGTGGCGCCAGCGCCATGCCGGCCCCGCCGGCGAGGCCCCGGTCCGCAGCCGGGTGATCATTGTCACGAGCGACGTCAGTACGCGCAGCTTCGCCGGCGGGGCGCTGTACGCGGGCAGCAAGCACGCGCAGCGCGCGCTCGCGCAGGCGCTGGCCCACGAGGGCCAGGCCTGGGGGCTCGGCGTCACGGAGATCCGCCCGGGCCTGACCGACACCCATTTCAACGGCCAGGTGGCCGGACGGCCAGAGGCTGCCTCGCACCTGCGGCCCGAGGACGTGGCCGCAGCGGTGGCTCATGCGCTGAGCGCCCCGGCGCACGCGCGCATCGACGAGATCGTGCTGCACCCCGTCTCGCAGCCGGTGGCCTGAACGCGGGGAACGCTACGGCTGCTGCGGCGACTCGTGCGCCTCGAAGTCGAGCTCCACCCGCGCGCCATTGGGGTCGAAGCTGAAGAGCTGCCAGGTGCCGCTGCCGCGCTGGCGCCGCAGCTCGTAGGCCACGCCGCGGGCGTCGAAGCGCGCCTTCACCGCGGGCAGGTCGCGCGCCGTGAAGGCCATGTGGTCGATGACACCCGTGCGGGGCTCGGGCATCGGGCGGTCCCAGTAGATGTGCAGCACCGCCTGGCTCGAGCCCGGCGCATAGAGCCACGCGCCGGCAAAGCCCAGATCGGGCCGCGGCCCCTCCTGCAGCCCCAGCAGCCCGCAGTAGAAGTCCAGCGTGCGTGTCCGGTCTTCGGCCGTGATGGTGAAGTGGTTCATGCCTTCGATCATGCAGGTCCTCCGGTGAGTACCGAGGGTAGCAAGCACACGAAACGCATGAAAGGCGGCGCGGGACAGCGGCCGCGGGCAAGGGGCCTTGCTCGGCCTTGCTTGCCCATTCTCGACCTTACTCGGCCTTACTCGGCCTTGGCCTCGGCAGCCGCCTCGGCAGCAGGCTCGGGCCTGTCCACCAGCTCCACGAACGCCATGGGCGCGTTGTCACCCACGCGGAATCCCATCTTCAGGATGCGCGTGTAGCCGCCCGGACGCGTCTGGTAGCGCGGGCCGAGCTCGTTGAAGAGCTTGGTCACGATAGCGCGGTCGCGCGTGCGGTCGAAAGCCAGGCGGCGGTTGGCCAGCGTCGGCTCCTTGGCCAGCGTGATCAGCGGCTCGACGACGCGGCGCAGCTCCTTGGCCTTGGGCAGCGTGGTCTTGATGGCCTCGTGCTGCAGCAGCGAGTTGCACATGTTGCGCAGCATCGCGGCGCGATGTTCGCTGGTGCGGTTGAGCTTGCGTAGTCCGTTGCGGTGGCGCATGTGGGTGTCCTTTCGGCTCTTGTAGCCCCGGCCGTATCAGGTACCGGGGGGTGCGCGGTTGAAGGCGATCGAGGTCGGGCGAGCCGGCTCAGCGACGGTCCAGGCTCTTCGGCGGCCAGCCTTCGAGCCGGGTGCCGAGAGTCAGGCCGCGAGAAGCGAGCACTTCCTTGATCTCGTTGAGCGACTTGCGCCCGAGGTTCGGCGTCTTGAGCAGCTCGGTCTCGCTGCGCTGCACCAGGTCGCCGATGTAGTAGATGTTCTCGGCCTTCAGGCAGTTGGCCGA
>JBMOGN010000026.1:0-23686 GCA_049318345.1 Rubrivivax sp.
AGGCGCGGGCCCTGGGCGTGACGAGCCAGGCCATCGCGCAGGCCTCGCGCACGCTGCTGTCGGGCGTGACGGTGGGCCAGTACCGCGAGGGCGACAAGCTCGTGGACATCGTGCTGCGCCAGCCGAAGAGCGAGCGCGACGCCATCACCGATCTGGGCAGCGCCTACCTGCCCACCGCCTCGGGCCGAACGATCCCGCTGGCGCAGGTGGCGCGCGTGCGCCTGGACTGGGAGCCCGGCGTGATGTGGCGCGAGGGCCGGCAGTATGCGGTGACGGTGCAGGGCGACGTGGCCGAGGGCCTGCAGGGGCCCACCGTGACGAAGCAGCTGTGGCCGGCGCTGCAGGCGCTGAAGGCGAAGATGCCCGCGGGCTACGACATCCAGATCGCCGGCGCGCTGGCCGAGAGCCAGAAGGGCCAGGGCTCGATTGCCGCGGGCGTGCCGGTGATGCTCTTCATCATCTTCACGCTGCTGATGCTGCAGCTGCAGAGCTTCTCGCGGGCCATGCTCGTCTTCCTCACCGGCCCGATGGGCGTGGCCGGCGTGGCCGTGGCGCTGCTCGTCTTCGACCGGCCCTTCGGCTTCGTGGCACTGCTGGGCGTGATCGCGCTCATGGGCATGATCATGCGCAACTCGGTGATCCTCATCGACCAGATCGAGCAGGACCGCGCGCGCGGCGTGGCGGACTGGAACGCCATCGTCGAGGCCGCCGTGCGGCGCTTCCGGCCCATCGTGCTGACGGCCGCGGCGGCGGTGCTGGCGATGATCCCGCTCACGCGCAGCGTGTTCTGGGGCCCGATGGCCGTGGCCATCATGGGCGGCCTGATCGTGGCCACCGCGCTCACGCTGCTGTCGCTGCCGGCGATGTACGCGGCGTGGTTCAGGGTGAAGGAGAACGTCGAGGAAGCCCGGCCGGCCGGCTAGCCGCGCTCGCGCGGCTGCGCGCTCTTCAGCTCCGTGTTCAGCTCGGCGGCCAGCAGGCCCCACCGCACCGGCTTCTCGCGCGGCTTGCAGTGGTAGCGGGCCACGATCTCGCCCAGCGCCGAGATGGCCTGCTCACCGCGCGTGGCCAGCTGGCCCGTGATGATGAAGATCGGCACCGAGCGGCCGGCCTCGCCTTGCGGGCCCGACCCGCTTTCCCGCACCTCCCGGATGAGGGCCTCGGAGGTCTCGCCGCCGGCGAGGAACCAGTCCACCACCAGCGCGTCGTAGTGGCGCACGGCCAGGCCCTGGCGCATCTGCGCGGCAGTGGCAAAGCAGTCTGCATCGAAGCCCAGCTCGGCCAGCAGGTCCGCCGCCAGAGAGGTGACATCGGTGTCGTCGTCCAGCAGCGCGATGCGCGGGCGTGCCGGCCCGGGCCGGGTGACCACCGACAGCACCCGGTAGGCCGCCTCGTCGGTGCGGGCCTCGTAGCCGTCCACCACGCGCCAGACGCCTTCGCGCTGCACCGCCACGCAGGTGCCGCGCACCGGCCGCACGCGCTCGCCCAGCCATACCGAGGCCGGCAGCTCGTTGCCGGCCACCGGCACCGTGGCGCTGCGGTGCTCGCCGTCGGAAAGCGCCAGCTCCATGAGGAACTGCGACAGCGGCATGCGCAGCCGCGCGGCAATGCGCGCGAGGTCTTCATCGGTGAAGTAAGCCTGCCCCGCCAGCTTGCGCCAGGCCACCGTGTGGCTCATCTGCAGCGTGTCGCGCAACCACGCCACCACGCTGCGCGCTTCGGGCCCTTGCACGAGGCGTTCGAGCGTGCTGCGCACGGCAGGCGCAAGCGGGCTGCGGGCGGCGGCGTCACCGGGCTGGGGAGCGGGCGTGGTCACGGGAGACTGGGCAGAGGACATGAAAGGCATTTCCTCACGCGCAATACGGCGTGTTCCATTGGTGGAAATACGGAGTTTGCGTGAGGGGGATTCGCCGCGAGGATTTGGGGCTTCATTGGGACTCTGCCATGCCCCGAACCACGCTCCTGCGCAAGCCTCCCGGCCATGCTGCGTCGCTACACGGCCTGACGACGGAGGATAAGGAGCGGGTGTGGTTGGAGACGGCGCGGGTGAACCTGGGAGGCAGCACCGCTCTGGCGGGGTTGTTGAGCCTGATGGGGGCGCTGATGGGGTGGACAGCCGCCGATAAAGGGCACTATGGACTGGCGGCCTTCTTGTTGCTATCGGCGGTTCTGCCAGCGGCTTGGCGTCTCACCTTCCGCCACAGGTTTCTGCGGAACCCGAACGCTGGTCCTAGAGATTTCAGAGTCGGGTTCCGCGAGTACCAATTCTCGCTACTGTTGTCGGGCGGGATGTGGCTATGCAGCACGCTATTCGTGTATCCGCTCATGTCGCCCACGTCTGGAACCTTTTACGTGCTGGCTCTTGGGGTCGCAGTTGCCATAAGCACCAACTCATTCAATGGAAAGCCTCGGACACTTGAGGCCTACGCGTCGGTGCAACTTATAGCCTTAGGGTGGGTACATCGGGGCGAGCTTGGTGTTAACTGGATCGCGGCCACCCTGCTTCTTGCCGCTTGGGTCGGAATAAGAGCGGCGTTGAAACACACCAGCGCAAGCACGTTCAACCTCGCGGTCCGCCTCTCCCGCGCCAGCGTCGCCCGCAAACTCTGGGCTGAGCGCGCGCGGCGCCGCATCGCCAACGAGCGCCTGGCGGCAGAGAACGCGCGGCGCCGGGCTGCCGAGGCCCGTGCGCTCTTCGTCGCACGGGTATCGCATGAGCTGCGCTCACCACTTCAGACCGTGGCCTCGGCCACCGAGCTGCTGCAGATGAGGTTGGACCCAGCCGTCCACCCCACCCTCACGCGCCCTCTGAGCCAGCTCGCCAACGCCACCGAGCAGCTGCTCGTCCAGGCCCATGAACTCTCGGACTTCATTCGCTGGGACAGCGGGCAGGTGCCCGTTCGCATGGTGGAGGCTGACCTGCAGCCGCTCCTCGGTGACATCGTGGCCAACCTGCAGGCGCGCGCGCAGGCCAGAGGGCTGCGGCTGGACTTGCGCCTGGAGCAGGCGCCGGCCAGCTGGCGCACCGACCCGCAGCGCCTGCGCGCCATCGTCACCAACCTGCTCACGAACGCCGTCAAGTACACGGCGCAAGGCGGTGCCCGGGTGGAGGCGCGTGCGCAAGCCGACGGCACGCTCGCCGTGAGGGTGGCCGACACCGGGCCGGGCCTGCCGCCGGCGGTTCAGGCGGCGCTCTACAAGCCGTGGGTGCAGGCTGGCGCGGCTGACCGCGCGCCGGACGGCTTCGGCCTGGGGCTGTCCATCGTCCAGGCGCTGGCGCAGGAGCTCGGGGCCAGCCTGACGGTGGAGTCCACCCCTGCAGGCACCTGCTTCACCCTGGTGCTGCCAGCCGCATGAACGCGCCCCGCCCCGCCGTCATCGGCCTGCTGGACGACGATACCGATCTGCTCGACACCGTGGCCCAGATGCTGGCCTTGCTGGGCTTCGAGCCGCACACCTTCAGGACCCAGGATGCCTTGCTGGCAGCCGTAGATCACTTCCCTTTCGAAGGCTTCGTGCTCGACTGGCGGCTCGCGAGCGGCACCGCTGCGCGGGTGGTGCATGCCTTGCGGAGGTCGGGCACCGTGCCCGCCCCTCCCATCATCGTGCTTTCGGGGAACCTGCCGCTGGGTAGCACGCCCGTGGACGAAGAGCTCGCCTCGGTACTCGCCCTGCCCCAGGTCCGTTACCGGGCCAAGCCCTGCCGCACCCGCGAACTCGCGGAGGATCTCTGGGCCGGCATCCACGCCCTGCGGGCCGCCACGGCCTGAGCAGCCGCGCTCCGCCCTTCAGGTGGACAGCGGCGTGGGGCGCCGGGGCACCCGGCTCGAGGTGCCGAGGAATCGGGGCAGCGACGCGGCCGTGAGCGGACGCGTGACCACCGGGCCCTGCACCACGTCCACGCCGGCCTCCGTCACACCCTTGAGTTGCTCGGGCGTCTCCACGCCCTTGGCCACCACCAGCAGGCCCAGCGCGTGGCCGTAGGTGGCCATGCACTTCACCAGGCCGTAGCTGCTGCCGCGCCGGTCCGGCTCGCGCAGCAGGTCTGACGAGATCTTCACCGACGAAAGCGGCAGGCGCGCCAGCCAGTAAGGCGAGGAGCGGCCCAGGCCGAATTCGTTGATGCTGGTGCGGATGCCGGCCTCGCGGAGGTCCGTGAGCACCGTCATGCTGTAGTCCAGGCTGTTCATCAGCATCGACTCGTTCAGGTCGATGGCCACCTGGCCCGGGGTGAGGCGCGAGCGCCTGAGCATGGCCAGCAGGCGATCCACGAAATGCCGGTCGCTGAGCGAGCGCGGCGACACGCTGAAGGACAGCGTGGTCCCAAGGCCCGACTCAGCCAGTTCGCACGCCGTGCACAGCGCATGGGCCATGATGGCCTTGTCCACCTCCAGATCCAGCCCGGCCTGGCTCGCGGCGAGCATGAGCTCGGGGCCGCTGAGGCTGCCACCTCGAGGCAGCTGCAGCGTGGCAGACGCTTCCACGCTGTCCACCGACATCGACAGGGCGCTCCAGGCCACCTCGTAGACGAGTTCGAGCCGTTCCTGCCGCACGGCGTGGGCGAGTTCGGCTTCGTCGATGAGCAGACTGGGGAGGGCGGAGTCGGTCAGGTTGCTGCCAATCGGATCGATCATGGTCTTCTCTTGTAGGCCTGCGGATCGCGGGCGTCACCTGCTTATCGGCAGGGATCGAGAAAACTTTCGCAGCTTACATAGCGTTATGGTCGACAGCCAGACCTGCTCAACAGCGCTGTATCAATGTCTCAAAATCCGCCCTTATCAGGTATCGGCCGGGGGCGCTGTCCCTTCAACAACCTTCTGATCATCAAAGTCAAAAACAAGGAAGCCAGCAACAGAAGCAACAAACTTGTTCCATAGCCGTTTATGGGTAGGCCCGACTTTGATCCGATCTCCTGCGAAAGGTACGCGATAGGTACAAGGGAAGCACCTAATCCGTTGCCGGTAGCCTGAACGGTCCCGAAGAGCCCAGCGACCGCACCAGCATCTCTGCTGTCTGCCTCCGATGTGACTGTAGCCATGAGCGGAGCCATGATGGAACCGATGCCGACACCCGCGAAGAAAAGGTACGCGGCCGTGCCGACTATGTTGGGGTCGAAAAGACTAACGACTATGCCGAGCCCATGCGCCCCAGCCAGTCCAATAGAACCCCAATAAAGTACTTGGCGCTGGGTCCTCGCACTGATCCTGGGGCCTAGTGCGGTGGAGATGGTGAAACCAAAGCCAAACACGGCAAACAAGCATCCCGCAGCCCACGGGCTGAGCTGGAGTTCCCGCTGCGAATGGATTCCAACAAGCCAGTAGAAGGATAGAACTCCTAAATAGAAGACGAACGCAGCCAACAACCCTAGCCGTACCCGCGGGTTTCTTAGGGATTGCAGGGGGAGCATTGGGTGGCGTCCAGCCCTATCGAGCTTGAATTGATGGATACCGAAGATCACCCCTACCAAGACAGCCGCCAGAAGCCCATCAAGCCACACAGCCCCTTGTTCGGGAAGACGGCCGACAGTCAAACTCCAAGTAATCAATACGAGGAGCAATGCACACAAGGCTGTTCCTGACAGGTCTAGCGGGCGCTTTTGCGGACTTCTACGTTCGTCAACGTAGCGCGCCATGAGCACCAGGCCAAAGAAGGCGGCAGGGGCCAGTAAGGCAAATGGCCCTCTCCATCCGAGCCCAAAGACGTTTGTTTCGATGATCGCCCCGGCAACCAACTGACCAAGTACAGCGCCTAAGGCCTGTGCCAGCGCGAACGCAGCAAACGCCTTCCGTCTCTTCACGCCCTGGAAACGTGTACCCACCAGGGCGATGATCTGAGGTGTCACGCACCCAGCGGCAATTCCTTGCAGACCCCGCGCAACTATGAACACCTCCATGGAAGGGGCCAGAGTTGCCAAAGTCGCTGCGGCAACCATCAATCCGAGACCCAACATACACACACGGTTAGCGCCTATCGAATCGCCGAGCCTACCCGCAGCTATCAAGACTGAAGCGAACGCAGCCGAATGAATTGCAACCACCAACTGCAATGCTTGATCTGACCCACCTAGCCCGACTTGGACCGCAGGCAGCGCAAGCAATGCAAAGAAGATATCGGCCGTAGTAAGGGTAGCGCCGAGAACTGCGGAGCCAAGAAATGCACCTTCTCCGCGCTCGAAAATGCTCGACGCGCCAGTTGATGTACGCGGCTCGAACCGTGGCGCATAGCCGACGAACTCGCTACCACGAAATTCCTTGTGCTCGTCCGACATGCAGCCTAGCCGTTCTCCGTTTTCACCGCCTGCTCAAATCCGTGATTTTCAATATCGAGTCGATTAAAATAGAAGAATGCTATAACGAGTCTGCGCGGATCCGAGAAATCGAGTACTCAGGTTGACCAAGGAATTTAATAAATCTATCCAAGCCAATTATTCGGGGGAAACTACATCTCTCCACCGCAGACACTGTCAACCCGAATACATGATTATAATTTACCAAATCCGCCACATCGTAGAGCACTATTCCGGACCCTCTCTCGCGAACGATAGTATTTATTAGATCTTTGAGCGACAAACTGGTAGAAGAATGCACAGAAGCCATCAATGAACTTGACCTCAATCGCAAATACTCAAATCCTGCGCGAACCTCAGCAAGCAGATTTATATCTGAAGCTTCACTTATTGAAACAGATACCCCAAAACCATGGCAACGAAATTCCTCAAGGATTTCAGGCTTTATATATTCATGTCCTTCAAAATGACAGGCATTGAACTCAAATCCCAGACTACGCGGGTCAAGACGACCTTCTGAAACAGCCCTAAACATCTCTTCCATAAAAAAGCGGCTCTGAAAATATTTTCCAGTTATACATACCCAAGTCCGTCCCAGACCAAGGTAAGGAGTCAAACGTTGTACAACCTGGTAAATATCAGAAATCACCTTGAGACCATACTGCTCTTTGGTAACCCGCCCGTTCTCTTGCTCCGTGAGCAGCTGCGGAATTTGGCCTTCGCCCTCTTCAGTCCGCGCAACAGTCATACGTACACCATACAGGCACAAACTATCGGGACGAAGCATCGCATTGAATACGGCTGACCGCGCCCCCAAAAGAGGCGGCGCTGTGCCCACTAAACCACTCGGAGAACAATATAATCTGTCAGACGTTCTTTTATTCGGAGGACCTACTCTCATGTCATCTGCTCTTGTGGCGATATTACGCCGAGCAGATGATGTTGAACTAAGTTGCCTCAGCCTGTTTCGTTATGAAATGAGGCGAACAGCCCTCTTATTGATTGATCACATTCAGGACCCTTAGGCGGCGAACTCCTAACGAAAGGAAATATGCACCCATTAAAATAGTAGAGGCGCTAGCGCGCAAGAATTACGGGCTCACCCGATTCTTCTCCGACACAAGTAGTGCCATTTGAATTATTTTCCCAATCAGCTCTGGTAATCCGATATTCCATTAAATCTACCGAGTGACCATCTTCATGCGGCCTAGGACGAGTAGAATGAAATGAGAAACCACATCGCTTCATGATACTTTGGGCGCCACGATTATTAGGAAAAGATGCCCCCAGTATCGTCAGAACAGGCGACACCGAAAATGCTCTAGCGATTGAAGTGGCAACGACCTCGTATCCATACGCTGCGTGAAAAAAGTCACTGTGGATCCAAAGACTAATCTCCACTACTTCTGGATCGTGTCGATACCGCAGGAAGCGGAAGAGGCCAACCCACCTTCCAGTCGAGTTTTCCAAGATCGAACACGCTGCCATGTGGCCTTGTTCATGCGCAGAGACAATGGACTCCATGCGAGCTACAGCCTCGTATGGCTCCGACGGACGCGACCACATCAGATACCGGTTAAAAAACTTGTTTCGCGTCGCTTCGAACAGATGCCAGCCGTCAGCCGGCCGCGCTGCTCGAAGGGATACACGACGGGTGCGCATCCCCTCCATCGCAGAGGCAAGGTCCAGAAAACTGATCATTTCTAAGCCTGCAAGATCGCAAGTCTTGGATTTTGAATAATGCGAAAGTTTCCCTAAGTAACAATTTAGCATACTTTCCGCATTCATCCCGCATCCGGAGTAACCCTTGTTCCTAGACGCCTTTCCACTCGTCAAGAGCACCAGCGAGGTCGCAGATCTGAACGAGATCTTTGATCGCATCGGTGAAGCGATAGTCCTGGTGGACGGGGACTGGAGAGTCCGGTATGTGAATGATGTCTATCTGCGTATTTCCGGACTATCCCGAGCCGGTGTCGAGGGCCGGATCACATTCGATTTCGCGCCCAATTTTCGCCAATCCATCTTTTTCGAGTCTATTGAAAGGGCCATCGAAGAAGGCCGCGAGACGCGGAAGGTCAGCTTCTCCCCCGTGCTGAGACAATGGATGCGTGTGCGCGCGGTGCCTTACGACAATGGCGCCGCCGTATTCATGAGAACCGCCTCTGAAGATTCGGTCACCGAGCACCTCCGAGCCGAGAGCGCGGCGACTGACCCTGTAACGGGCCTTCGCAACAAGCTTGGGATGGAAGACCATGCAAAGGAACTGCTCAAGAAGAGGGCCCCGTTTCACTTAATGATTATCGGGATAGATGGTCTAAAGACGGCGACCGATAACTACGGATACACAGTTGGAGATATGTGTATTCTAGAACTTGCCGCCCTAATGAGAGTTTCTCTCTCCGAAGGCGACTCTCTTTATAGAATTACAAGCGATGAGTTCGCAGCAATCTGCTTTGGTACAGAAGAAGAGGTTATCGAAAAGGCACATAGCTTCAGAAGCGCTGTTGAACGACCCATTACGCTCCCAGCAACCAGAGTTATCCTTTCGGCATCTATCGGAGTTACAAATTCAACTGCTCACGGATATGATTTCGAAAATCTCCTAAAGAGGTGCAGTCTAGCGTTGACACATGTTCGCCGAGATCGAATTGATAGGTCATCTCGCTTCATACCTATCAGGGTATTCCAATCCGAAATGGAGCTCGCTGCTAATCACAGGATGCGCCTTCAAGAAGAATTGCGAAATTCACTTGATGGTAGGGACTTTGAGCTCCACATACAGCCAAAGGTTTCGCTGGCTAGCGGTACGGTAGTAGGCGGAGAAGCGCTCTTACGTTGGAGACATCCTGCTCGTGGGCTACTTACACCTGGAGCCTTTTTGGAGATCGCCGAAGAGACTGGAGCAATGCCCGCTATCGATGATTGGGTTCTTAAAACTGCCGTGGGAGCCGCTCGGACTTTAGAAGCTCAAGGGCTCCTCGTACCGATCTCTGTTAATCTTGGTGTCGACTCGCTAGACGATCCGCAACTTTCAGCCAAGTTGGGGCTATTCTTGAGAGAAAAGAATTTGAGTCCTTGGATGCTTGAAGTCGAGATCCCGGAGGGTGCTTTGATGCACGACGTGGACCGAGCCATATCAACTCTCACAGAACTTCACATGATGGGAGTAAAGCTTTCTATCGACGATTTTGGCACTGGCTACTCCTCCTTTGCTTATTTGGCGGAATTTCCAGTTCATACCCTTAAGATTGACAGATCATTTATTATTGAGCTAAAGAATAGCAGAGCAAAAAGAACTATCGTGCAGAGCATTATCAGACTTGCACATCATCTATCTCTAGATGTTGTTGCCGAGGGGGCAGAGGATAATGACCAAGTCAATATGCTGAGGAAGATGAATTGCGATAAATTACAAGGCTACGCAATCGCAAAGCCCTTAACTCTGGATAAATTCATAGATTTTGTAAAGCTGAATTCTAGAGAATCTGACCAGGACCCATACACGATCTGAATATATTTCGCCGGTCATATCTTTTTCTATCGAACTTGCTTATTCGACATATTGAATATCTCTTTCGAGTCGGCTTGTAGATATTTTAGTCGAATTCAGCTGACGAAATCAAAATGCGCTTCCCTTAAATCTTCATCTCGTTCATTTTCTCGGGTTAAAATGGAGCGTCGAGGCCACTTATCCTTGTGCGTACCCCCTTCTTTAACCCCACCCCCCACCCCGACGAATTCCACTGGCTCCGCCACCTGAACACCCCCGAGGTCCTGGCGCACCTCAAGGCTGAACACGCGCACGCGCAGGCCTGGTTTGAGCCTCACCGGGAATTCCGGCAGGCGCTGTATGGGGAGATGCTCGGCCGCATCCAGGAGGACGACGAGGAGGTGCCCTACCGCAAGGGGCCGTGGTGGTACGGCAGCCGCACCGCGCGCGGGCAGCAGTACTCCGTCTATGTGCGTCGCCGTGGCACGCCCGAAGGGCCCGAGGGGCCGGAGCAGGTGCTGCTGGACCACAACGCGCTGGCCGAGGGCAGGCCCTTCCTGGAGCTGGGCGACATGGAGGTGAGCCCGGACGGGCGCCTGCTGGCGTTCTCGGTGGACGAGACTGGTGCGCTGGACTACACGCTGCAGGTGAAGAACCTGGACAGCGGCGAGCTGCTGCCGGTGCGCATCGAGAAGACCGACGGCGTGGCCTGGGCCGGCGACAGCCGCACGCTCTTCTACCTCACCAAGGACCACGCCCGGCGCACGCACCGGGTCTGGCGCCATGTGCTCGGGCAGCGCGCGGGGCAGCGCGACGAGCTGGTCTACGAGGAGCGCGACGAGCTCTTCTGGGTAGGCCTGGAGCGCACGCGCGACGGCCGCTTCATCGTCATCAGCAGCGCCAGCAAGGACACCACCGAGCTGCATGTTCTCGACGCCGCCCGGCCGGCCTCGGCACCGCGCCGGCTGCTGGCGCGCCGCAAGGGGCGCGAGGCCCTGCTGGAGCACCGCCTGGGGCACTTCTACCTGCTCGTGAACGACCGCGGCCCCAACTTCCGCCTGGTGTCGATGCCCGTGATGCGGCCCTCGCTGGCGACCGCCCGGGAGATCGTGGGCCACCGGCCCGAGGTGATGCTGGAGGGGCTGGATGTCTTTGCCGGCCACCTCGTGCTCGCCGAGCGCGACCGTGGGGTGCAGCGGCTGCAGGTGTTCGACCTGGCCGACGGCAGCTCTCACCCCATCGCCCTGCCTGAGGAGCTGTGCTCGGTCTGGACGAGCGACAACGAGGAGTTCGACACCACGCAGCTGCGCCTGAGCCTGACCTCGCTCGTCACGCCTGAATCGGTCTTCGACTACGACATGTCCACGCGGGTGCTCACGCTGCGCAAGCGCGAGCCGGTGCTCGGGGGCTACGACCCTGCGCGCTACGCCTCGTGCCGGATGCAGGCCGAAGCAGCCGACGGCACCCGGGTGCCGATTTCCCTGGTGTGGCGGCGCGACCTGCGTGCCCCCGGGCCGCAGTCGCTGCTGCTCACGGGCTACGGCGCCTACGGCGTGCCGCACGATGTGTACTTCTCCTCCACCCGCCTGAGCCTGCTGGACCGCGGCGTGGTGGTGGCCTTCGCCCATGTGCGCGGCGGCGGCGACCTGGGCCGCACCTGGTACGACGCGGGCAAGCTCGCCCACAAGATGAACACCTTCACCGACTTCATCGCCTGTGCGGAGCATCTGGTGCAGGCGGGGTGGACGGCGCCGGCGCAGCTGGTGATCGAGGGTGCCAGTGCGGGCGGGTTGCTGATGGGCGCGGTGACGAACATGCGGCCCGAGCTGTTCCGGGCCGTGGTGGCGGAGGTGCCCTTCCTGGACGTGATCCACACCATGCTCGACGAGAGCCTGCCGCTGACGGTGGGGGAGTTCCTGGAGTGGGGCAACCCGAAGAAGGCGGCAGACTACCGGGTGATGCGCGCCTACTCGCCCTACGACAACCTGCAGCGCGGCCCCTACCCGGCGATCTACCTGCGCACGAGCCTGCACGACAGCCAGGTGGCCTGCTGGGAGCCGGCGAAGTACGCGGCGCGCCTGCGCACGCTCAAGACCGACGACAACCCGCTGCTGCTGTCCATCAACCTGGAGGCCGGCCACGGCGGCGCCTCGGGGCGCTACGACGCGCTGCACGAGCGCGCCGAGGTGCTGACCTTCATGCTCGCCCAGTGGGGCCTGGCGCACGGCCCCGCACCCCTTCCTGCTGGAGAAAAGCGATGACGAACTTCCAGGCCGCCAGCTACCAGGCCCGGCACTTCTCCTGGTCGGTGGACGCCCGGGTGGCCACGCTCACCCTGAACCGGCCCGAGCGCAAGAACCCGCTGACCTTCGAGTCCTACGCGGAGCTGCGCGACCTGTTTGCGGCGCTGCGCCACGCGCAGGACGTGAAGGTGGTGGTGCTCACGGGCGCGGGGGAGAATTTCTGCTCCGGCGGCGACGTGCACGAGATCATCGGGCCGCTGGTGCGGATGCAGGAAGCCGGGGATATGGCCGGCCTGCTGGCCTTCACGCGCATGACGGGCGACCTGGTCAAGGCCATGCGCCACTGCCCGCAGCCGGTGGTGGCCGCCGTGGACGGCGTGTGCGCCGGAGCCGGGGCGATTCTTGCGATGGCCAGCGACCTGCGGCTGGGCACGCCACGCGCCAAGACAGCCTTCCTCTTCACGCGCGTGGGGCTGGCCGGCGCCGACATGGGCGCCTGCAACATCCTGCCGCGCATCATCGGCTCGGGACGGGCGGCCGAGCTGCTCTACACGGGGCGCAGCATGAGCGCCGAGGAGGGCGAGCGCTGGGGCTTCTTCAACAGGCTGTGCGAGCCCGCGCAGTTGCTGGAGCAGGCGCAGGCGCTGGCGCGTGAACTGGCCAGCGGGCCCACCTTCGCGCACGCCATGACCAAGGCCTGCATCCACCAGGAGTGGAGCATGGGCATCGACGAGTCGATCGAGGCCGAGGCGCAGGCTCAGGCCCTGTGCATGCAGACCCGCGACTACGGGCGCGCCTACCGGGCCTTCGTGGCGCGCACGCGCCCGGTCTTCGAGGGCGACTGAAGCGCCAGCCGGCCCGACTGCGGCAAGCCGCTAACCGACGCAGGTGCGGTTCTTGCCCGCGCGCTTGGCCTCGTAGAGCGCCTCGTCGGCGCGCTCCAGCGCAGACTGCAGCGTCTCGGTCGGGCGCCAGAGGGTGACGCCCGCGGAGAAGGTCACGAAGACTTCCCTGGCCTCGTGCAGGAAGAGGCTCTTGGTGAGCGAGCGCTGCAGGCGGTTGAGCGTCTCCTGGCCTTCCTCCACGGGGGTGGCCGGCAAAAGCACGACGAACTCCTCGCCGCCGAAGCGCGCCACGGTGTCCACCGGGCGCAGGCCCTTCTTCACGCGGGCGGCGAGCGACTTGAGCGCCACGTCGCCGGCGGCGTGGCCGAGGCTGTCGTTGAGCTTCTTGAAGTTGTCGATGTCGATCAGACCGATGCTCAACGGCGCGGGGTGACGCGCGATCTTGGCGCACTCCACCTCGAAGGCGGCCTCCAGGCCGCGCCGGTTCTTCACCCGGGTGAGGGCATCGGTGCTGACCTCCTGGGACAGGCGCTGCAGCTCCGACTCCAGGTCGATCACGCGCCGGTTCATCTCCTCGGCACGGCGCGACTCCTCCTGCAGCCGGGTGCGGGTGTCGCCCACGGCCTGATGCACCGAGCGCGTCTCGTCCACCATCGCCGAGACGACGCCGGCCAGGCTCTCCAGGGAGTCGGCCTGCTTGATCGCGTCGGCGTGGCGGCTGATGCTGCCTTCGAAGCGGCCGGTCTTCTCGCCCAGGGCGGCCAGCTCGGTGAGCATCTGCGGCAGCATCGCGCGCAGGGCGTTGCGCGCGGTGTCGCGGTCCTGGCGCACGCGCTTCTGGCGCGCGCGGGCCTCGGCCAGCATCTCGGTGGCTGCGCGCACGCCGCGTACGCCGGAGTCCTCGCTCAGGCTCTCGCGCAGGGCATCAGCCTGGCCGCGGGCCCAGCTCTCGTCCTCGGAGAGCTCCACCAGCCCCTCGGACAGGCTCGCGCACAGCTTGCCGAGCTCGTCCACGAGGCGATGGCGGTGGGCAATGAGGCGGCGCGCGCGCTCGCAGGCCTGCTCCAGCTCGCGTGCGGTGCGTTCGGAGGTGCCGTCGCGCTTGAGCCGGGCCGTGAGGCGCACGAGTTCGTCGTTGATGTCGGCGGCCCGGGTCTCGTGGCGCGGCAGCGCCGCCCGCACGGTGAGCTCCAGGCTGGTGATCACGGGCGACCAGTCCGCGGCAGACGCGCCCGGCGCGATGGCGCTCGATCCCAGGGGAGCCAGCGCACCGGACACGGTGACGGGGCCGGAGGCTGCCGAAGCGGGCGCTGGCGCGGCGGAGGTCTCCACCGGCATGGCACCTGCGCGCTCGCCCTCCCAGGAGGTGACCAGCGCATCCAGGCGCTGGCGCAGCCGCGCGGAGTCGTTGCGGTTGGCCGTGAGCATGCGCTGCAGGGTGTCCTTGCGGCGGCCCACGGGCCACTGGCGGCTGCCCGTGTCCAGGCCGCGCAGCATGCGTTCGATCAGCCCCGCCCAGGCATGGGGAGGCTCTGCGCCGTCCTGGACGGTGCGGGGTTCAGTGAGGTGCTCGCCCGTGCTCACGCTTCGTTCACTCGACCTGTCTGGCGCCGCCCAGCGCGGCAAATACCGCCCGGGTCACCTCCCCGGGCGTGATGAAGAGCTTCTCGGCCTGCTCGCGGATGTCCACCGGCGATGCCAGCTCCAGCGCACGCACCAGGCCCAGGTATCCCGAGAAGGGCCCGTCGGGCTGCAGCAGCGAGGTGGCCACGCGGTCCGGCACGGGCACGCTGGCCAGCAGGTCCTTGAAGGGCTGACGCAGCATCTGGTCCAGCAGCGAGAAGACGCCGCAGACGAACATCTCGCCGCGGATGTCCGCATCGCCCGTGCTGCGGCCGAGCTCCTCCAAGAGGAAGCCCCGGTGGACGGCCGCGCGCATCAGCGGGCGCAGGGCCGGGTCGCGGCTGCCGGAGGCCAGCAGCAGGGC
Source organism: Rubrivivax sp. (assembly GCA_049318345.1). GTDB lineage: Bacteria > Pseudomonadota > Gammaproteobacteria > Burkholderiales > Burkholderiaceae_C > Rubrivivax. The sequence goes on from JBMOGN010000026.1 coordinate 14,852, forward strand.
CAGCCAGCGCTTGAGCCGGCCATAGCCCAGCAGCATCAGCGCGTGCTTGAAGGAGGTGACCTCCACCCGCAGCCCGAAGGCCGGCGAATTGATGTAGCGCAGCAGCCGGAAGGCCAGCGTGGGGTCCATCTTGAGAACCGGCTCCATCTTCTCGGCCGGTTCCTGGCGGTCCACGCGCTGCATGAGCTCCATGATGGCGCGCAGCTCGGGCGCCACGGCGCCCTTGGCGGGTGGCGCCTCGGCGCTCTCCACGGGCCAGCCGATGGCCACCGCGCCCCCCTGCGAGAAAGCGCGCTCCAGTTCGGCCACGGAGGTCACGCCGCTGACGGCCTGGGTGACCGAGCGCGGCGCCAGTGCGGCGTTCACGCCGGCGGGCAAAGCGTGATCGAGTTCACACACCGAATAGCGGAAGCACGACTGCAGCGCCGGCGGAATCTCCGCCGCGGCACGCCCGCTGTAGGCCAGGCCCACGCCCTGCGTGCGCAGCTTGCGCAGCTGATCGGCACGCCCAGGATCGTCTGCCAGGAAGGCTGGCACCTCCAGCACGATGTGCGACTCGATCTTCTCGGCGAGCACGGCGTCCAGCAGGCTCTCGTCGGCGAGGTTCAGCAGCACGGTGGAAGGCGCCGGAAAGGCCTGCAGCACCGCCTGCAGCAGGCCCTTGGCGTCGGGCACGGTGCGCGTCTGGCGGGGCACCACCGTCAACCGCATGCCCGCGCCGCCGCGCTGACGGTCGATCAGCGGGGCATAGCCGACAAGGATCTGGTCGAGGATGGCGGAGGGGTTCATTCAGCAGGCCGAGGCGTCGAGGCGTGGAAGAGCGGGTCAGCGCAGATAGTCGAACAGCGACAACCGCTGCACCATCGAATACGCCTTCAAGGCAGCATCGTAGCCGGTCTGCCGGGCCTGCAACTGTGACACCGCCTGCACCATGTCCAGATCCTCGGCGGCGGAGCGCTCGTCGTCTGCACGCAGCTTGGACTCGGCCAGCCGCGTCTCGACCTCGTCGGTGCGCTGCAGGATGGTGCCGATGCCCGATCGCATGGCCGAGACGTTGCCGAGCGACGAGTCCAGGTCGCGCAGGCCCGAGCTCACCGTCTGGGCGATCTGCGCGCCGGTGCGCCCTGGCGTGGCCAGGTCGCCTGCCAGGCTCTGCAGCGTGTCGAACACCGAGAGCTCGCGCGTGGAGGGCACGACCGAGAAGGTGTCGCCGGCTGCCGGCGTGCCTTTCACGGTCATCGACATGCCGTCGAAGACGATGGCCTGCCCCGAGGCGTAGGGTTGTGCCGAGCCCAGGGGCGAGCCGTCCTTCTGCACGGTGTAGCTCAGGCTCGAGCCGCTGCCGGAAAAGACGATGGCGTAGTCCGAGGTCGTGAGCGCAGCAGGATCGACAACGCTGCCGGGGTCGATCCAGGCGCCGCCGCTGTTGGGCGAGCCTGGGGCCGTGACGAACACGCCGTTGCCGGTGGGCGAACCCAGGAAGGCCTGCTGGCCGTCCACCGCGGTGGGCAGCGGCTCGCCAGACACCGCCTGCGCCTGGCCGGGGTTGCCGCGGAACTGCACGCCAGCGGGCGCTTCGACGAAAGGCTGGCCCTGGCTGCCCTGCCCGGCAAAGAGGAAGCCACCGGCGCCATCGGTGCGGTTGGCCACGCGCAGGAGGTCCTCGCGCAGGCCGCGGATGCGGGAGGCCAGGGTGGCGCGCTCGCTGTCGGTGTAGGCCGCGTTGCCGGCCTCCACGACGAGGTCGCGCACCTCGCGCAGGATGTCTCCGGCAGCACCCACGGCGGACTCGGCCTGCTGCATGGCGCTGCGGCTGACCTCCAGCGCCCGCTGGCTGGATTCCACGCGGGCCTGCTGCGACAGCGCGCGCTCCACGCGGGCGGCCGCGGTGGGGTCGTCGCTGGCGCGCAGCACGCGCTTGCCGCTGACCAGCCGGTCCTGCGCCTCCTGCAGGGCGTGCTGGCGCTGCAGCATGGATTCCACCGAGCGTTGCTGGGCGTTGGCACTGGCGATGCGCATGGTCATGACTCGGGGCCTCTACCTTGGGGTCGCGGCTGGGGGAAAACGGGACTCAGCCCAGGGTCTGCAGCAGCGAGTCGAAGACCGACTGCGCCGCCTGCAGCACCTTGGCGCCGGCCTGGTAGCTCTGCTGGAAATGAAGCAGCCGGGCCGCCTCCTCCTCCAGGTTGACGCCAGAGGCCTCGCTGCGCGCGGCCTCGGCCTGCAGCGCCACCCCCGAGGAAATCTCGGAGGCCGTGCGCGCACGCTGCACGTTCACGCCCACGCTGCCCACGGCCGAGGCGTAGGCGTCGCTGATCGTGCGCCCGGCATCCACGAGACCCTCGGCATCCACGGTGCGGCCGACGAAGGTCACGTCGCGCAGGTTGAGCATCGCCAGCGCGTTGCCGTTGCTGCTGCCGGGGTAGGCGTTGCGGGCAACCTCGAAGACATCGTCCGTGCGCGGCACGCCGTTGAGCTGCAGCTCGAAACCGTCGACTTCGCTCGTGACGCCGTTCTGCGTCACGGTGGTGCCCGGGATGACGATCGGCTGGCCCGCCACCCACTGGCGCGAGGCCGGCGCGATGACGGCGTCGTTCTTGTCCCGTACCTCGTAGGTGCCGTCATCGGAGGTGAAGACGATCTTCACGGCCAGGGTGGGGTCGAAGCGCGGGCTGGTGGCGCGCACCGACTCGATGGTGCCGGTGCCGGTGTTGGTGGACGCGGCCTGGGCGGCCACGGGTGAGGCAGCCGCCAGGCCCCGGGGGTCGTCCAGCACGCGCTTGATCGAGGAAGCCGCTGCGCCGACGGGCTGCAGCAGGAAGCGGTCGGTGTCAGCCGGAGGCGGGCTGCCCAGGTTGATCACGAATCCGTCCACCTCGTCGCCGTCGATCACGCTGCGCACCAGGCCGTCGCTCAGCCGGGTGAGCGTCCACACGCCGTTGGCACTGGAGTCGGTGCGCAGCGAATAGTCGCTGGCGGCCAGCTGCGAGGCGTCGGTGACCGTCAGCGACACCTCGGCCGCAAAGGCCCCGTTGGCCAGGCGCTGGTTCGTCGTGGCCGGGACCACCCGCGGATCGGCCAGCGCGAAGATCGGGCCGCCGTTCACGCCGCGCAGGTCGATGCCGTTGGCCTGCTGCTCGTTGACGGCGCTGGCGAAGGCCGCGGCCATCTGGCCCACGGCGTTGCGTGCAGCCACCAGGTCCTCGTTCTGCACGCGGATCCAGCCCGCGAGCGAGCCGCCGGCCAGGGCGGTGGTGTCCACCGCGCGCGCGGTGCGTACGTCGGCACACTCCAGCGCCGAGCGCGAGGAGTCGTCCGGGTCGGGCACGCGCTGCAGGCGGTTGGCGCTGTCGCCGTTGACCAGGATGTGCCCGCCGGGCAGCAGCACCTGCAGCGAGCCGTCCTGGGCGGTGAAGTTGTTCGTCTGCACGAGCTCGTTCAGCCGCACGAGCAGCCGCTCGCGCTCGTCGAGCAGGTCGTTCATCGGGTACTGCAGCACCTGCATGCGGGCCATGCGGCCGTTCACGTCGGCGATGCCGGTGGCCAGCTGGTTGACCATCGCCACCTCGGCATCCACCGATTCGTTGATGGCCTTCTGCGCCTCGTCCAGGCGCTGCGCGGCCTCGCGGAATCGGCTCACCGAGTCACCCGCCCGCGCCAGCGCCACCTGCCGCGCCGAGATGTCGGCGGGGCGGCTGACCACATCGGCCAGGGAGTTCAGGAAGGCCGAGGCCGCCTGACCGAGGCCAGCGGTGCCCACGGGGAACACCTTCTCGATCTGCTCCAGGCCGCGCAGCCGCGCCTCGTCCATCTTGGCCACCGACTGCGTCTGCGTGGCCTCGCGCGCGCGCAGCGAGTCGTACTCGCGCGTGATCGCCTTGACATCCACGCCCATGCCCACGAAGCCGCCGAGCACGGCGCGCGACTGCGCGGAACTGAACTCCACGCGCTGGCGCGAATAGCCCTCGACGTTGGCGTTGGCGATGTTGTTGCCGGTGGTCTGCAGGGCCGCGTAGTTCGCGGCCACGGTACGCATGCCAACGGTCAGGAGCGCGGAAGCCATGGGTGCGGGCGCCTCAGGCCGTGGCGCGCTGCAGGCGCAGCGTCAGGTTGATGACCTTGCCGAGCTTGTCGGCGTAGCCGGGGTCGGTGGCGTAGCCGGCACGCTGCAGGCTGGCTGCAAACTCGTTGGCGTTGCCACCGGCGCGCACCACCCCGGCGTAGCGCGGGCTGTCCTTGATGAGGCGGGCGTAATCGGCGAAGGACTCCTCGTAGCTGGAGTAGGCGCGGAACTGCGCGCGCACCTTCTGCGGCTGGCCGTTGATGTACTCCGTCGTCCAGACTTCGGCCACCGGCCCCTTCCAGCTGCCGCCGGCCTTGATGCCGAAGAGGTTGAAGGAGGTGCTGCCGTTGGGGTGCAGGATCTCCTTGCGGCCCCAGCCCGACTCCAGCGCCGCCTGCGAGATCATGAAGGCCGCGGGAATGCCGCTGGCGGCCTGCACCTTGCGCGCCACCTCGGTGTGCTGGGAGACGAAGGCCGCGGCCGAGGTCTGCGGCGGGCGCACCTCGGCGGTGGGGTCGCCCGCGCGCTTGAGCGGTGCGGGCACGGGGTTGGCGCGCTCGGTGCGCGGGATCGGGCCGGGTGACAGGCCCATCTGCCGCTCGAGCTGGCGCGCGATGGCCTCGGACAGCCCGCCGGGCATGCCCGTCATGCGCGTGGCCATCTGCTGGTCGAGCATCTCGATGCCGAGCTTGCCGCCTTCACCGTCGAGCATGCCACTGGACATGGCCGAGGCGCGCATGCTCTTCATGAGCTCCTGCATGAACAGCGTCTCGAAGGCCTTGGCGGCCTCGCGTGCGGCGCCGCGCGGGTCGGTGGCCGCGCGCGCCTTGAGCGTCAGCAGCGAGCGCGGGTCGGCGGCCAGGGCGTTGGGTGCGGTGGTCATGGCAGCGGCCTCAGATGACCTCGATCTCGGCCTTGAGCGCGCCGGCGCTGCGCATGGCCTGCAGGATCGCCAGCAGGTCCATGGGCGTGGCGCCCAGGGCGTTCAGGGCCTTCACCACATCCGCCAGCCGGGTGCCCGCGGGCATCTGCACGAGCGAGCCGCCCTGCTGGGTGATGGAGATGTCGGTCTTCTCCGCGGCCACCGTCTGACCCTGAGACAGCGCATTGGGCTGGCTCACCACCGGGGTGGAGGAGATCGTCACCGACAGGCTGCCGTGGGCCACCGCGCACGGCCCGATGGTGACGGCCTCGTTGAGCACCACCGAGCCGGTACGCGCATTGACCACCACGCGTGCCGCAGGCGAGGCCAGCTCCACCGGAAGGTTCTCCACGTCGGCCAGGAAGGAGATGCGCGCGTTCGGATCGGCCGGCACGCGCAGCGTGATGCTGCGGCCGTCGCGCGCCGAGGCCGTGCCCTCGCCCTTGGCCTCGTTGATGGCACGCGCCACGGCGCGGGCGGTGTTGAAGTCGGCCGCCATGAGGCCCAGCTGCACGGAGTCGCCCTCCAGCAGCGGCGTGGGCACCGAGCGCTCGACCGTCGCACCTTCGGGCACGCGCCCGGCCGACAGATGGTTGATCTGCACCTTGGAGCCCCCGGCCGAGGCACCGGCGCCGCCGACGATGAGGTTGCCCTGGGCCAGGGCGTAGACCTGGCCGTCGGCGCCCTTCAGGGGCGTGGCAATCAGCGTACCCCCGCGCAGGCTCTTGGCGTTGCCGAGCGATGAGACGTTGACGTCGATGGTCTGCCCGGGCTGCGCGAAGGCGGGCAGCTGCGCCGTGACGAGCACCGCGGCCACGTTCTTCAGCTGCATCGCCGCGCCGGCCGGCACGGTGATGCCGAACTGCTGCAGCATCGCGTTCAGGCTCTGCGTGGTGAAGGGAGTCTGGGTGGTCTGGTCGCCCGTGCCATCCAGGCCGACGACGATGCCGTAGCCGGTGAGCGCGTTGCTGCGCACGCCCTGCACGGCAGCGATCTCCTTGATGCGGGCGGCCTGGGCGGCGGTGGGCAGCAGGGCCACCAGGGCCCCTGCCAGCAAGCTCCACAGGAGGGCCGCCTGGACGATCCCGCCCCAGGCCTGCAGGCGTGCGGCGCGGGCCGCTTGGGAGGCTGCCGGCAGGCCGGCGGCGGGGGTCTGGGGGGGCGTCATGTCGTTCCGAGGAGGGCGTCGCTTATCGGCCCATTCTCGGAAGACTTCAGATCGGCAGAATGCTCAAAAAGAACCGGGAAAGCCAGCCAACTGCGTTGGCATCGGCCTGCGCACCGCGGCCGCGGTGCTCCACGCGCACATTGGCCACCTGGGCGCTCTGCACGGTGTTGCCCGGCTGGATGGAACGCGGGTCCACCTGGCCGGTGAAGCGCAGCACGTCCACGTTGCTGTTCACGCCGATCTGCTTCTCGCCAGCGATCATCAGGTGGCCATTGGGCAGCACGCCGATGACGGTGGCGGTGATGGTGCCGGAGAAGTCGTTGGTGTTCTCGGTGGCGCCCTTGCCATCGAAGGTGTTGGCCGACTTGCCGTCCACTCCCGCGCGCGCGAAGGCGCCGGGGCTGATGCCCGGCAGCGCGCTGATGGAGCCCGAGACGCTGCCGGTCTTGCCGATGGTGCTCTTGCTGGTCTGCGCGGCGCTCACGCGCTCCACGATGGACACGTTGAGCAAATCTCCCACCATGCGGGCCCGGTAGTCCTCGAACAGGGGCCGGTACTGCGCGGCCTGGTAGATCGAGCCGTTGACCGGCGCGGCCACGGGCATCGCCGTGGGCCAGGCCGGGGTGGTCTCGGGCATCTCCACGCGCGGCGGCGCGAGCGTGACGCACCCCGAGAGCCCGGCGCAGGCGGCCAGCGCCGAGGCAAGTGACAGGAGGCTGCGCGGCATGGTCAGATCTGCCCGAGCTTCTGCAGCATCTGGTCGCTGGTCTGGATGGCCTTGGAGTTCATCTCGTAGGCGCGCTGCGTGGCGATCATCGACACCAGCTCCTCCACCACGTTGACGTTGCTGCCCTCCACGAAGCCCTGGCGCAGCGTGCCGTGGCCGGTGGCGCCGGGCGCGCCGGCGTTGGGCGCCCCCGAGGAGGCCGACTCCGCGTACATGTTGCCGCCCAGCGGCTCCAGGCCGGCCGGGTTGACGAAGCTTGCCACCTGGATCTGGCCCACGCGCGTGGGAGCAGTCTGTCCGGGCAGGGCCACCGTGACCACGCCGTCCTTGGAGATCGTGACCGAGCTGGCCGCCGCCGGGATGGTGATGCCGGGCTGCAGCACGTAGCCTGCTCCGTTGACCATCTGGCCATTGGCGTCAAGCTGGAAGGAACCGTCGCGCGTGTAGCCGGTGCTGCCGTCGGGCATCTGGATCTGGAAGAAGCCGTGGCCCTCGATGGCCAGGTCCAGGTTGCTGGAGGTCTGGTTGAGCGTACCCTGGGAGAAGTTGCGCGTGGTGGAGGCCGCGCGCACCCCCAGCCCGAGCTGCAGGCCCGTGGGCAGGGCCGACTGGTCGGAGGTGGCTGCGCCAGTCTGGCGCAGGTTCTGGTACATCAGGTCCTCGAAGACCACCGAGCCGCGCTTGAAGCCGTTGGTGCCGACGTTGGCCAGGTTGTTGGAGATGGCGTCCAGCTTGGCTTGCTGGCCCTCCATGCCGGTCTTGGCGACCCACAGCGATCGAATCATGGGAATGGCTCCTTGGGACTCGGCAGATCGTCGCGCGGATGAAGGCAGCCGGATCGCCCAATAAGCGCCCCGGATGCAGCCTTACATCGACGACAGCAGCTTGGAGGCAGACTGCTCGCGCTGCTCGGCGCCCTGCAGCACCTTCATGTGCTGCTCGAACTGGCGCGAGGCGGCGATCATGGCCACCATGGTCTCGATGGCGCTCACATTGGAGCCTTCCAGCGCGCCGGCCTGCACGCGCGCAGCAGCGTCGGCCGGGAGGTCGCCGTCGGCGGCGCGGAACAGGCCGTCGGTGCCGCGCGTCAGCGGCGCCTCGGGCGTGACGAGCTTCAGCCGCCCGATGTTGGTGGGCCGCCCGTTGCCGGTGCGTGCCGTCACGGTGCCGTCGCCGGCGATCTCCACCGCCGAGTTCGGCGGCACGGTGATCGGGCCGCCGTCGCCCACCACCGGCAACCCGGCGGTGTTCACGAGCACGCCTTCGGCGTTGACATCAAGCGAGCCCGCGCGCGTGTAGGCCTCGGTGCCGTCCAGCGCCTGCACCGCCAGCCAGCTCTTGCCCTTGACGGCGACGTCCAGGTTGCGCCCGGTGGGCTGCACCGCGCCGGGCTCGGCGTTGTAGCCGATGGTCGTCTCCAGGGCGAGCACGCGCGTGCTGGCGCCGTCGCCACGGATAGGCACGGCCCGAAACGCCGCCATCTCGGCGCGAAAGCCGTTGGTCGAGACGTTGGCCAGGTTGTGCGAGAGCACATCCTGGCGCTGCATGCTGGCCTTGGCGCCAACCATGCTCGTGTAGATGAGGCGGTCCATGGGTGCTCCGGGTGGCGCGTGCGCTCAGGCGCTCAGCGCATGTTGACGAAGGTCTGCATGACCTGGTCCTGCGTCTTGATGGTCTGCGCGTTGGCCTGGTAGGTACGCTGCGCGGTGATGAGGTTCACGAGCTCGGCGGTCAGGTCCACGTTGCTCTCCTCCAGCGCACCGGCGGTGATCTCGCCAGCCGCGCCCGTGCCCGGCACATCGATGCTCTTGGCGCCCGAGTCCTTGCTCTCGGCCCAGGCGTTGCCGCCGGCCGGGTTCAGGCCCTGCGGGTTGCGGAAGCTCGCCAGCGCCAGCTGGCCGGTCTGGCGCACCTCGCCGTTGGAGTAGCGCGCCGTCAGGATGCCCGACTTGTCG
>JBMOGN010000027.1:0-23214 GCA_049318345.1 Rubrivivax sp.
ACCTATGAGGACTTCGAGCAGGGCGATTGCTGGCCCGGCCTGCGCATCACCCCCGTACGCGCCGCCCATGAGACGCTGGGGCTGGCGCTGGAGGGGTCGGACCTGCATTCGCTCGCCCGGTCGGCCGCGCAGGCGGCCCAGCTGGCGCCGGACCTGCTGCACTTGAGCCTGAAACTCGGCACGGCCCCCCGCCAGCACGGGGCCGGAGGACGGCGGCCCTTGTCGGCACGGCAGGCGCAGGTGCTGGCCCGCATGCTGGCGGCTGCTGGGGCTGAGCTGCGCCTGGACCTGGCGGGCCTGAGCACGCCCCAGGCCCTGGCCCAATTGCCATCCCTGGCCGCGCAAGTGGGCGCGGCCGGGGTGGTGCCGCGCGCTGTGGCCGTCTTTCCGAGCAGCTCGGCGGCGGTGCAAGCGGCGCGCGCCGCCTTCCCCCAGTCCCTCGTGGGCGGCGGCACGCCCGACTTCTTCGTCCAGCTCAACCGGATGGACCGGCTGCCGGCCCTGGACTTTCTGACTTTCAGGGTCTGCCCCAGCGTCCATCAGGCCGACGACCGCACAGTGATGGACAGCGCCCAGGCGCTGCGGGGCATGCTTCGCACGCTGCAGGCCCGCCATCCAGGGGTGCCGGTCCAGGTGGGCCCGAGCCGGATAGCGGCAGGCCGCAGCCCGCTCGGGTCGCTGGCGCCACCTGGAGACGGCACGCCCACGCCCCTGGCGGCCACGGACACCCGGGAGCCGCGCGCATTTGGCATCGCCTGGGCGGTGGCCCAGGTGGCCGCCGCCCTGGCCCATGGCGCGTCGCAAACCACGGTGCTGCGCTGGTGCGATGTGGCGGGCACCAGCCCATGGCCCGGTGCTGACGGCCTGCAAGGCGGTCTGGCGCCGGATGGGCCTGCTCTGCATGCGCGTGCGATCCATGGATCTGAACCCGCAGCGCCTGCCCCCCGCCAGAGGGGCGGGATCTGGCAACCTCTGCACCACACCCACCTCCAGGTGCTGGGCTGGCGCTGGCGCACCTCCAGCGGCACGCAGGACTGGCTGGTCCATCTCGACCCCGAACCCTTGCAGGTGGGGGGCCTGGGGCCTGGCCATCGGGCCCTGCATCTGGCCGAGGAGGGTCACTGGCAGCGCGTGGCCGATCTCAGCCCGGGCGCATCCTGGCCCTGGCCGGCCGCAACGGTGCTGGTGGTGGAGCATCCGGCGGCATGACCGGGGGTCGCGCAACACGGCCATCTGCCGCGAGTCCACACAGCGCGCCCCGTATACTTTTGCCAGCGCCGATTTGATCCGGATTGCGGGCGCTTCACAAATACCGCTAAACAGGGACACCACCCAACCCGGTGCCCGTTGATTGCGGCGCCGGGTTTGTTGTTCCAGGGGTCCTGCACCGGTCTTCTTCCATGGGTTCCATCGGTCACGTCACACCGCAGCAGATGCACTTCAGCGAGCCGTTGCCGCTGAAGAGCGGCGCGGTGCTGCCCGACTACACCCTCGTCTACGAGACCTACGGCACGCTCAACGCCGAGCGCTCCAACGCCGTGCTGGTGTGCCACGCCCTGAACGCCAGCCACCATGTGGCCGGCACCTACGCCGGACAGGCGCGCAGCGAAGGCTGGTGGGACAACCTGGTGGGGCCGGGCAAGCCCCTGGACACCGACCGCTTCTTCGTCATTGGCGTCAACAACCCGGGCTCGTGCTTCGGCTCCACCGGGCCCATGCACATCCATCCAGCCACGGGCCGGGTTTGGGGCGCCGACTTCCCCGTCGTGACGGTGGAAGACTGGGTGGACGCGCAGGCCCGCCTGCTGGACCGCCTGGGCATCACACAACTGGCCGCCGTGCTGGGCGGCAGCCTGGGCGGCATGCAGGCGCTGAGCTGGACGCTGCGCCACCCGCAGCGCGTGCGCCACTGTGTGGCGGTGGCCACGGCGCCCAACCTGTCGGCACAGAACATCGCCTTCAACGAGGTGGCCCGGCGCGCCATCGTCACCGACCCTGACTTCCACGGCGGCCACTTCTACGCTCACGGTGTCGTGCCCAAGCGCGGCCTGCGCGTGGCGCGCATGATCGGCCACATCACCTACCTGTCCGACGACGCCATGGAGCAGAAGTTTGGCCGGGCGCTGCGCGCCGCCGAGCTGGCCTACAGCACACAGGACATCGAGTTCCAGATCGAGAGCTACCTGCGCCACCAGGGCGACAAGTTCAGCGAGTACTTCGACGCCAACACCTACCTGCTCATCACGCGCGCGCTGGACTATTTCGACCCCGCGTCCGAACACGGCGGCGACCTCGCACGCGCCTTCGCGGTCGCGCGCGACTGCCGCTACCTGCTCGTGAGCTTCACCACCGACTGGCGCTTCTCGCCCGCGCGCTCGCGCGAGATCGTCAAGGCGCTCGTGGACAACCGCATCGATGTCAGCTACGCCGAGATCGACGCCCCTCACGGCCATGACGCCTTCCTGCTCGACGACGAGCGCTACCACCGCGTCGTGCGCTCGTACTTCGAGCGCATCGGCACCTGAGGGCGGCCATGTCCACCGCGCGGCGCGAGCTTGAGATCCTGGCTAGCCTGGTGCCCGCGGGCTCGCGCGTGCTCGACCTGGGCTGCGGCACCGGCGAGATGCTCGCGCACCTGCGCGATGCGCGCGGCTGCACGGGCTACGGCGTGGAGATCGACGACGCGAACGTGCATGCCTGCGTGCAGCGCGGCGTCAATGTCGTGCAGCTCAATCTCGAGGAGGGCCTGGCCCTGTTCGACGACCGTAGCTTCGACGTCGTGCTGCAGCTGCAGACTCTGCAGCACCTGCGCAACACCGAGCGCATGCTGCGCGAGACCGCGCGCGTGGGCCGCATCGGCATCGTCAGCTTTCCCAATTTCGCGCACTGGCCCAACCGGCTGCGCGTGGCCGCCGGGCGCATGCCGGTGACCAAGGCGCTGCCCTACGAGTGGTACGACACGCCCAACATCCGCGTGGGCACCTTCGCCGACTTCGAGGTGCTCGCGCGCAAGAACGGCCTGGCCGTCACCGATGCCTTCGGCATCCAGGACGGACAGGCGGTGCGCACCTGGCCCAACCTGCTGGCCAGCGTGGCGGTGTTCCGGTTCGAGCGGGGGTGAGGGCAGCATGACGACAGCACGGGCAGCGGTGGGGGTGATCGGCCTGGGCGCGATGGGCGCGGGCATGGCCGCGTCGCTGCGCCGCGGCGGCTTCGAGGTGCACGCCTTCGATGTGCGTGCCGGCGTGGCCGAGTCCTTCGCCCGCGAAGGCGGGGTGGCCTGCGCGAGCGCCGCCGAGGTGGGCGCGGCCTGCGCGGTGGTGGTCTCGGTGGTGGTCAACGCCGTGCAGACCGAGGAGCTGCTCTTCGGCAGCGGCGCACTGGCCGCGGCGATGGCCCCGGGCAGCGTCTTCGTGATGTGCTCCACCGTCGACCCCAACTGGTCGGTGGCGCTGGAGGCCCGGCTGCAGGCGCTCGGGCTGCTGTACCTGGACGCGCCCATCTCCGGCGGCGCCGCGCGCGCGGCCGCCGGGCAGATCACGATGATGACGGCCGGCCACCCCGAGGCCTATGCCAGGTGCGAGGGCGTGCTGGAGGCGATGGCCGCCAAGGTCTATCGCCTGGGCGAGCGCGCCGGTGCGGGCAGCAAGGTGAAGATCATCAACCAGCTGCTCGCCGGCGTGCACATCGCCGCGGCCGCCGAGGCGATGGCACTCGGCCTGCGCGAAGGGGTGGAGGCCGCGGCGCTGTACGAGGTGATCACGCACAGCGCGGGCAACTCCTGGATGTTCGAGAACCGCATGGCACACGTGCTCGCGGGCGACTACACGCCGCTGTCGGCGGTGGACATCTTCGTGAAGGATCTGGGCCTGGTGCTCGACACCGCCCGCGCCACGAAGTTTCCGCTGCCCCTGGCCTCCACCGCGCACCAGATGTTCATGCAGGCCTCCAGCGCCGGCCATGGGCGCGAGGACGACAGCGCGGTCATCAAGATCTTTCCGGGCATCACGCTGCCGCCTGCCCCGTGAGCCGCCGCTTTGCGCGTGCCGCGCTCGTGGCGCTGGGCGCGGCGCTTGCTGCCGGCTGCGCCCAGCACCCGCGCGGCGAGGCGGCCTTCGCCGCGTGGCGCGAGCAGGCACCTCCCCGCGCCGAAGCGGCCGGTGCGCTGGAGCGCCACCTCGTGCAGCATGGCGTGCACGGCGTGCTGCCCCTGCACGCGCTGCTGCGCTCGGCTTCGTCGTGGCAGGACTGCGCCGCCGAGCCCTTCGCGGTGCCCCCGCCCGCCCAGTGGCCCTCGGTGGTGTCGGTGCTGGCGCTGCTGCGCGAGTTGCGCCAGCGCGGCATCGTGGGCGAGGTGGAGATCCACTCCGGCTACCGCGGCCCGGCGCTGAACAGCTGCGCCGGCGGCGCAGCCGGCAGCGCCCACCTGCGCAGCTTCGCGCTGGACTTCACCACGCGCGACGGCACCGACCCCACCGGGCCGCTGTGCGCGTTCTGGCGCACCCACGGACCGGCCTGGAACATGGGCCTGGGCCGCTACCCGAGCGGGCGGCTGCACATCGACACGGCGGGCTTTCGCACCTGGGGGGCCGACCACGGCAGCGGCAGCTCGGTGTGCAAGGCCCTCACTGCCCCTTGAAGAGGCCCTGGAAGTGGCGCGAGACGGGCAGCCGCTCGCTGCGCCCGCGCAGGCGCAGCTGCATGTTGTGCTCGTCCACGCGCACGGCCGCCTCGATGTGGCGTTGCGCGACGATGATCGAGCGGTGCACCTGCCAGAACTGGTTCGGGTCGAGTTGCACGAGGAGCTCCTTCAGCGGCGTGCGGATCAGCGCCTCGGCGTCCTGCGCCGGCGCGCCTGCCGCGCCCGGGCTGCGCCAGACCACGCGCGTGTAGCGCGCGTCGGACTCGAAGTAGAGCACCTCGTCCACGCGGATCAGCCGCACCTCCTTGCCCAGCCCGGCCTGGATCACCGTGGGCGGGGCCGGGCGCTGCACCTGCGCGGCGAGCTGCGCGAGCAGCGTCTGCAGCGCGGCGGGATCGGCTGAGGCGGCCGGCGGCGACAGGCGCGCCTGCAACCGCTGCAGCGCCTGCGCCAGCCGCGCGGCGTCCACCGGCTTGAGCACGTAGTCCACCGCGCCGGCGTCGAAGGCGGCCACTGCGTGGTCGGCCCAGGCGGTGACGAAGACCACGTGCGCGCGCGCGCCGATGCGCTGCGCGACCTCGATGCCCGTGAGCCCGGGCATGCGGATGTCCAGCAGGCACACATCGGGCTCGTGCTCGAGGAAGGCATCCCAGGCGTCCACGCCGTTCGTGCAGGTGGCCACGCATTGCGCCTCGGGCCAGGCGCCGGCCAGTGCGGCGGCCAGTTGCGCGCGCGGCGCCTCCTCGTCGTCGGCGATGAGCACGGTGGCAGCGGGTCTCATGCGGGTACTCCGGTGGGCATGGCGGTCGAAACCGGCAGGCTCGGCGCGCTCCAGCGCATCAGCGCCGTGGTGCCCTGTGGCAGCGTGATCAGGTCCAGCCGCGCGCCCTGGCCGAAGTGGTGGACGAGGCGCTGGCGGCAGTTGGCCAGGCCCACGCCCTCCTGCCAGCCGGCAGCCAGGCCCACGCCGTCGTCGTGAACCCGCACCGTCACCTCGCGCGTGGCGGGGTCGGCCTGCGCCGACACGCTCACGCTGCCACCTGCCAGGGCCGGGGCCAGGCCGTGCTCCACGGCGTTCTCCACCAGCGTGAGCAGCAGGCCCGGTGGCAGCTCCAGGCCCTGCAGCTCGCCGGGCACATCGATGCGGCTGACCAGCCGCTCGCCCAGCCGCGCCTGCATGATGGCCAGGTAGTGGCCGATCATCGTCACTTCGGCGCCGAGCGTGGTGCGCCCGTTCCCGAGCAGCTCGGTGGCCCCGCGCAGGAAGGCCGTGAGCTCGCGCAGCAGTGGCGAGGCGCGCGCATCGCCCACGTCCACCCAGTGCTGCACGGCCGACAGCGTGTTGAAGATGAAGTGCGGCTGGATCTGCGCCTGCAGCAGGCGCAGCCGCGCCTCGGCCAGCTCGCGTGCGGTGGCCTCGCGTTCCTCGGCTGCGCGGGCGGCGGCCAGCTGCTCCTCCAGGCGGCGCCGGCGTACGGCGGCAATCCACCACTGCAGGCCGAAGATGGGCAGCCCGATGGCCATCATCACCGCGCCGGGCAGCACCAGCACGCGCAGGTCGGGCCAGCCCTTGGCCGTCCAGTCCCAGCTCACGAGGAAGCCGGCGTAGGCCCCCACCACGCCGCTGACGAGCGTCCAACCGATTCCGTTGCGCCACCACACCGATCGGCGAAAGGCCGTGAACCGGTCGGGCCAGAACCAGGCCTCCACCACGAAACACCAGAACATGAAGGCGGCGAAGAGGCTCGTGAACGCCGCCCCGGCGAGGCTGAAGTCCGTGAAACGCACGAGCACGGTGGTCAGCGCGGGCAGCCCGAGCAGCACGCCCAGCCAGGCGGGCCAGCCGTGGCGGCTGTAGAGCCAGCGTTCCAGGCGCTGGGCCTCCGCGCGCTGCTCGGGCGCCAACTTCCGGTAGTGGGGCTCCGCCCAGCGCGCATAGCGGCGCTGCAGCCAGTTGCCTTCGGAAAGGGGGGGCAGTTCCATGGGGCGCAAGTCTAGGCAGGACCGGCCGTGCGGCGCCTGCCCGTGCGGCGAAAGGCGGGCCGGGCGTGACGAATGGCGCCGCGGCGGGGGCGAGCGGCCGAGCCCGTCAACCCCGATCGGCCAGCGCCAGGCGCAACCCGAGCAGCACGAAGAGGCCTCCGGCGCTGCGACGCACCCACAGGCCGGCGCGCGCGCCCACACCCGCCGCGCCCAGGCGCGCGGCCAGCCCCGCCAGCAGCAGGCAGCACAGGGTGCTGTTGAGCGTGAACAGCGCGCCCAGCATCAGGAAGGCCAGCGGCTTGTCTGGCGCAGTGGGGTCGATGAAGGGCGGCACGAAGGCGATGAAGAAGAGCGCCACCTTCGGGTTGAGCACATTCGTGAGGAAGCCCTGCGCGGCCACCGCGCGCAGCGAAGGCGGCTGAGTGGCGCCAGCAGGGTCAGGTGCCCCGGCGCCGGGCGTGGGCCGGTGCCGCAGCAGTCCTACCCCCAGGTAGACGAGGTAGGCCGCCCCGAGCAGCTTGAGCGCCGCGAAGGCCGTGGCCGAGGCCGCCAGCAGCGCCGACACCCCGAGCGCGGCGGCCAGCACGTGCACGATGCAGCCCGCGCTCACCCCGAGCACGGCCGCCGTGCCCGCGCGCATGCCGTGGGCGGCACTGCGCGAGGTGATGTACAGCAGGTCCGCTCCCGGGGTGAGGTTCAGCAGCAGCCCCGAGACGATGAACAGCAGCAGGTCGTGGGTGCCGGGCATGGGTTCGGTCGGCCAGGGGCGCGCGTGAGGTGGGGCTGCGAGGGCCTCGGGGACTGGAGGCCTCCGGACCTCAGCCCGGCGCGCCGCGGGCGTAGGCCGTGACGCCTGCGGGAATCTCCACCTGCGGCAGCCTGCTGTCGGTCCACACGTGGTGGTTCGGGGTGAACGCGAAGGGCAGATCCAGCCGCTCGGCCACCACCCCCACGACCTTTGGGAATCCGGCCGTGCGGTCCACGAGCATGTCGCCGCAGCCCGCGCAGCACTCGCGCACCGTGGCGTGGCCGGAGTCGGCCACGAACTCCCGGCGCACCGCCTCGCCGCTGAGCTGCGCGTCGCGCGAGCGGAAGAAGACGAAGTTGCTGAAGGCCGCCCCCGACACCTCGCGGCAGTCGGTGCAGTGGCACACCAGCTGCAGCACCGGCGGGCTGCTGCAGCTCATGCTCAGGCTGCCGCAGCGGCAGCGGGCGTTCCAGGTCGGGGTCATCGAAGGCTCCTGTGACAGGCGGCGCTCAGGGGGCTCACCAGCTGAGCCGGCGGGCGTGTTCGGGGGTGTACTCGGCAATCGGCCCCACGTGCGGGCCGCCCTGGGTGAGCCGGGCGCGGTCCTGCACATAGGCCTGCGCCAGGACGACGGGTGCCTCGGCTGGCTGCGTGGCGGTCTGCGCGTCGCTCTGCACGGCGGCCTGCGCAGCGGCCTGCACCGCCAGCTCCACGCGTCGGTAGCCCCCCGGCTCGCCCACGCGCTCCAGCCGGTCCAGCGCCTGGAGTTCGGCGTCGCCCACCTCGAAGAGCTGCCCGATCACCGGTAGCCCCGAGCCCGGTTCGTCCAGCAGGCACGGCAGCGAGCCGTCGGCCAGGTAGAAGGGGTGGGGCTGCACGGTGCGGAACGCGCCGGGCAGGCGCGTGCCCCGGTTGTGGGGGTAGTTCGGGAACCCTTCCTTCAGTGAGCCGTAGACGAAGAGCAGGGTCATGGGGGTCACAGGTCGGCCGCGTAGCGCCGCTCCATGTCCTCGCGGGACTCCGGCGCCACCTGCAGCCCTGTCTGCTCGCCGATCATCTGGCCCATCGTGGGCATCGTCGTGCGCTCGACCTGCGCCGCCGGCGACCACAGCCGGGAGCGCAGGAAGGCCTTGGCGCAGTGCAGGTAGGC
The DNA here is from genome assembly GCA_049318345.1 of Rubrivivax sp. Classification (GTDB taxonomy): domain Bacteria; phylum Pseudomonadota; class Gammaproteobacteria; order Burkholderiales; family Burkholderiaceae_C; genus Rubrivivax. The sequence goes on from JBMOGN010000027.1 coordinate 8,524, forward strand.
CGCGCTCACCGTCATCCGCACCACCAGGCGCGGCGCGCGCCGCTCGGTGGTGCACAGGCCGATGTCCAGCGGGTCGGTGGAGAGCACGGCCGCGCCGTTGACGCGCAGCGTCTCGTCGAAGCCCGGAATGAGGAACAGCAGGCCGACCTGGCCCGTGCGCGCGATGTTGCGCAGGGAGTCCAGCCGGTTGTTGCCGGGCGAGTCCGGCAGCAGCACCGCACCGTCTTGCGTGACCTTCACGAAGCCCGGCTCGCCGCCGCGCGGCGAGGCGTCCAGCTGGAGCGTCTCGTCGCAGGTGGACATCACGACGAAAGGCGACAGGGCGATGAAGCGCCTGCCGTGTTCGTCCAGCGCGGGCAGCTCCTTGCGAAGCGCGCGCTCCTGTGGCCTGGCGTACAGCGCCAGCAGCTCGTGTTCCGAGAGGGTGGGCATCGTGTGCGGGCGGGTTGACGGCTACGCCGGGGGCAGGGGAACGACCCCCAGCGTGGCCTCGAGGATGGCGCGGTCCTCGGGGTCGGGGAGCGCGGCAATCTGCGCCACGGCCTGCTGGTGGTGCAGGCGGTGGTTCGCCGCGTCGCCGGCGGCGGCCGCCACCTGGGCGGCCACCGCGTGAGCAAGTGCGCGCTCCCAGGGCTCGGCCTGCGGCCCCTGCAGCACGGGCGCCGAGCGGGCGAGGTAACCCGAGGCCTGGGCGGGCTGGCCGAGCAGCGCGTGCACGTGCGCCAGCAGCTGCACCGCGTGCGCCACGTTCTTCTCGTTGCCCACCAGGGCCCAGAAGTGCATGGCCGCGTGCGCGGCGTGCAGCATCTGCTCGTCCTCCCCGGCCGTGCGCGAGGGCTGCTCGGCCAGCGACCAGGCGCGGTTGTTGGCCTGCGCGGCCAGCCGGCGCTGCCAGGTGGCGGTCTCTTCGGGGGTGGGCTTGTTGCTCATGCGGCGTCCTTCATGCAGGGGCGTTCACGCGGGGACGTTCAGGCCAGATCGGCCATCTCGTACAGGGGCCGGATCTCGATCTCGCTGGGCCCGGGCATCGGGTTGGGGCAGCGCCGCACCCAGGCCACTGCCTCGTCCATGTCCCGCACCTCCCACAGCCAGTAGCCCGCCACGAGCTCGCCCGTGGCGGCAAAGGGCCCGTCGATGACGGTGCGCGTCGCCCCGTCGAAGGCCACGCGCTTGCCCTGCGAGGAGGGCTTCAGGCCGTCGGCCGCGCGCAGGATCCCGGCCTGCACCAGCTCCTGGTTGAAGCGCCCCATCTCCTCGAGCATCTCCCGCGAGGGCAGTACGCCCTGCTCGCTGTGGCCCGTGGCTTTCACCAGCACCATCACACGCATCCTGAGTCTCCCATTCCCATGGCGGCAGTTTGCACCGGCGTCATCGTGCCACCCACCCGCCGCATACCGGGAACACCTGCCCGACGAAGCAGTCGGCCGCGCTGCTGCACAGGTAGGCCGCGAACATCGCATCCTCCCGCGCGGACACCAGCCGGCCCAGCGGCACCTCCCGCGCCAGGCGCTCCTGGAACCTCGGCAGGGCCTGCACCTGCGGCGGGAAGTAGGTGGGGTTGTCGACGAAATTCTGCGCCAGGGCGTTCACCTGGATCTTCAGCGGCGCGAGCTCCACGCCCACCGCCTGCACCCAGGCCAGCTGCGCGCCGCGGGCGGCGCTGTAGGTGGAGGCGCGCTTCATGCCGCGCAGCGCCGCGGCGCTACCGATGACGAGGATCTTGCCGCCACCGCGGCGGCTCATCATCGGCACGGCGGCGCGCACGAGCCCGGGCAGCGGGTCCACCAGGGCGGCGAACACCTCGCGCCACTCCTGCTCGCCCACCTCGGCCGCAGCCGTGCCGGGCGCCTGCATCGCCAGGTTGGCCACCACGGCGTCGAGCTCGCCGGCCTCGCGCACCACGTCTTCCGCGCTGCCCGGCGCGCTCAGGGCGTGCTCGCTGCGCACCACCTGTGCCCCCTGTTCGGCCAACACCTCGCACAGCGCCGGCCCCATGAACTCGGCGGCCTGTGTGACGAGGATGCGCTTTCCGGAAAGAGCGTGCTGCATGGCGTTCACCGGCTGGAGGGGGGCGGCAGGTGTGGAATCCGCACGGCCTGGCCAGTGCAGACCCACCTCCGGCAGCAATTGTTCCCGAAGTGAGTCATGATCCGCGCCTTTCCAGAACCGAGCTTCCTTTCATGTCTGCACTTCGCGCCCTCTTCGACCGCCGCTTCGGTCGGCTCTTCAGCATCCTCGAGAAGGGCACCCTGGAGCGCCGTCAGCGCGTCTTCGGCCGCGACTGAAACCACCCCGGGACGCCTGCACCCCCCGGGCAGGCCCACCCCTAGAAGCTCGATCCAGGCTCCTGCAGGAACGCCAGTTCCTGCGCCGTGGAGGCACGCCCGAGGATGGCGTTGCGGTGCGGGTAGCGTCCGAAGCGGTCGATGATCGCCTTGTGGCTGCGCTCGGCCGCGAGATTCGCCTCCAGGCCGGGCGCGCTGAAGAGCTGCTCGGCCACGACGTGGATCGCGCGCGACTCGCTGTGCATCCACGGCAGGTACAGGAACGCCCGGCGCGCCGGTTCCAGGCCGGTGTCGCAGCCCTGCGCCACCGCCTCCTGCGCCAGGCCCAGGGCCAGCGCGTCGGCGGCGAACGCGCGTGGCGTCCCGCGGTGGATGTTGCGCGAGAACTGGTCCAGCACGATCACCTCGGCCAGGCGGCCCTCGGCGCTGGCCCGCCAGCTCGCGAGCTCACAGGCCGCAGCCGCCTGCAGGGTTGCGCCGAAGCGCTGGCGGATCGCGTCGTCCAGGGCCGGGTCGGCGCGCCACCACTGGGCCGGCTCCAGTTCCTCGAACCAGAAGGCGAGGATGTCCTCGTGAAGGGGTGTTTCCATCGTCGTGCTCAGCCGGGTCTGCGGTCTGCGGGGTGGTGGACGCCGTCGTTGACCGGCACGTCCGGGATCAGGAACGGGTTGACCCCTTCCAGGCAGCCGACGTTGTAGCCGTACTGGTCGGGGAACGAGCGCCGCTGGTGGTGCGTGTAGATGCCGCATACGCCGCAGAAGTGATGCCGCGCCACCATCGTGTTGAACTGGTACAGGCGCAGGTGCTCGGCCCCCTGCACGATCCGGATGCCATCCAGCGAGACCGAAGCGACCACGGCGCCCTTGCGCCGACAGATCGAGCAGTCGCAGCGCCGCGGGTTGACGATGCCCTCGGGCAGGGTGAGCTCCAGCACCACCGCGCCACAGTGGCACGACAGCCGATGCCGCGGCTGGATCACGGTGTCGCCCACCTGCTTGATCGCCATGTTCCCTGCTCCTGCTTTCCAGCGCGCGGCGGTTGATCGTCACCCGCCGGCTGGCGCGCCCGCACTCGCCAGGCTGAACCGAGGCACCCGCCGGCCCTCGTGCTCCACGTCTTCCACGAACATCGCGAAGGGCCGCACCCAGCTGCCCGAGCGGTTGTACAGCGGCCGGTACAGCACCATCGGTTCGAGCGACTCGCTGTGCCGCACCGCCCCGAGCACCTCGTACTCGCCGCCCTTGTAGTGGCGGTAGCGCCCGGGCTGGATGAAGGGCAGGGCGGGGAGGTCGTCGGCCATGGTCATTCCGAGCGCGGCAGCAGGCAGTAGGCGACAGCTCCGACGATCAGGCACAGGAGAGCGACGAGGTCTGCCACGAAGACCCGTCCCAGGTGTGCGTTGTAGCCCCCCACCGACCAGGCCAGGATCAGGAAGGACACCACGCTCACGAATCCGGCGACGAGCGCGACAAGCTGGAACGCGGGCCTGAAGGCCGCCAGCAGCAGGAACGCACCGAGCAGCCCGAAGAGCACGGCCCGGTGCCGCATCAGGATGGCGAGGTTGGGCTCGTCGAAAGGCAGGCCGTACAGCGCCGCGAGCCGCCCCGCGCCGAGCACGCCCGACAGGGGCAGCAGGTGGATGACGGCCACCACCGCCAGCATGGCCGAGACGGTGTATCGCATGGGGGGCTCTCCTGGAGGGTGTTGGAAGTGTCAGAAGCTTGGGCTTGCCGGCAGCCGCTCAGGCGCGCGCCACCAGGAGGACAAGCAGCGCAGCCGCTGCGCCGAGCTCGCTGGCGTAGGTGCCCACGGCGCCGACCCGGCGCATGCTCGGAAACGCACCCAGCATGCTCACGGCATGCAGCACGCGCGAGGCGGTGAAAACGACGACCAGAGTGGCCACGATCGTGGGCGAGGCCTGCAGGAGCTCCAGGGTGAGCACCTGCAGGCCCACCACCACGAGATGCTCCACCCCGTTGCCATGTGCCCGGATCGCCTTCTTGAGCGCCAGCACCCCGCCGTCGCCATGCGACACCTTTTCGCGGATGCGCACCCGCGACACGTTCAGGGCCAGCAGCGCCAGCAGCAGCGTGTTGGCGAACGTGAAGACACCGAGCCAGAAATGCTGTTCCATCATCCTTCTCTCCGCACAGGCCGGATGGCCGGAACCGCCGTGCTGCGCCGGCAGCTTCCTTCCACCCTGGCAGGCTTCCTGTCAGTCCCGGGTCGTGGAGTGCCCACCCGGAGGATGCACGGCATTCCGCACCATGACCAGTTCGTCAGCCTCATCCCGATACTCGGCCTGCCGTTCAGCCCCGGCTGGCGCGAAGCCCAGGCTGCGCAGGAGCGCCTCGGAGCGGAAATTCCTCGCCTTGAGCACCGCCACGAAGCTCTGCACGCCGTAGCGCGTGCGCAGCTCGTCGAGCATCGCGCGCACGGCACTCGAGCCGATGCCCTGGCGCCAGTGCCGGCTGGCCAGCTCGTAGGCCACGAAGGCCACGGCCGAAGGCATGACCGTGGCTTGCACGTAACCCGCGAGCGTGCCGCCGGGCAGCCGGATCACCCAGTTCAGCCACTGCTCGGTGTCGTCGGGTGAGCCCCGGCTCTCGAGCAGCCGGAAGCGCCGGGCCAGCCACTCCTCGGAAGGCGGCGGCTCGTTCTCGAACTCGTAGATCGCGGGGTCGGACAGTACACGGTACATCTCTACCGCGTGGGCCTCGACCTGGGGTTCGAGCACGCAGTGCGTGGCGAGCAGGGCTTTCATGGGGGGTCTTTCCTGGGGACGCCGCATTCAGCGTGGCGCCGGCTCGGCTGCTCTCAGCCGGGCCTCCATCACGGCCACCGACTGGCTCAGCCCGTTGCGCCGCTGCTGCGGTGCTCCTTGTGCAAACGCTCGGGCGGACTCGAGCGTGCGCCGGGCGCAGTCGAAGTCCCGCAGGTTGATGCAGGCGTGGACCAGGTGGGTGTAGTCGTAGAAGTCCGGCGCCTGCCGCTGCGCGATCGCACCCTCGAAGTCGGCGCGCGCCTCCTCCCAGCGCTTCAGGTGGGCGTAGACCGTCCCGCGCACGAGCAGTGCCCCGGCCCGCGCCTCCCCGGCTGGGAGCCCTTCCAGGCATGAGGTGTACGCCTGGATCATCGCGGCGCCGTCAGTGCCGCGTTCGACCATTGCCCAGCCCCGCTCGCAGGCCGCCTCGTTGGCGCGGGCCCCCGTGGCGTGCGCACACGCGGCAGCCACCAGAAGCGCCACTGCGGTGTGCGTCCGAGGGCGAACATGATGGGCGTGCTGCATCGCGGTCAGGCCAGCGCAAAGTCGTAGCGGATGAAGCCGTTGTACCGCGCCACCTGCTCGTACAGCGCCCGGGCCACGGCGTTGTCCTCCTGGGTCAGCCAGTAGAGCCGGGCGGCGCCGGCCTCGCGCGCCTGGCCGGCGACGGCGCCGATCAGCGCCCTGGCGACCCCGCGGCCCCTGGCCTCGGGTGCGGTGTACAGGTCCTGCAGGTAGCAGACCGTGTCGGCCCAGGTGCTGCCGTGGTGCAGGAAGTGGACGATCCCGACCAGGCGGCCGTCAAGGTTCGCGCCCAGGCCGTGCACGTCTCGCGCGGCCATGAGCCGAGCCCAGGCCCGGTCGTACTCCGCGGGCGTGGTGGGGGTCTTGTAGAAGGCCTTGTAGCCCTCGGCAAGAGGCTGCCAGGCAGGACGGTGGGCCTGGGTCAGTGCAAGGATCTCGATGCTCATGCGCACTCCCCGGTGGCAGGAGTGCGCATGGTAGCGTCGGCAGACGATGCAGGAGGCCTCAGGGCGCCTGCTGGTCGCAAGGCCGGTCCGGCAGCCGCGTGTCACACACCCGGATGGAGGCCAGGTACCGGGTCCACCGAGCGACCTGTTCGGGGTCCGGCTCGAACCGGAATGCCTTCTGGACCATGTAGAGGCTGTCGTTTCCCCTGATCGCCCTGAGCCAGACCAGTTCGGGCTTGCCCGTCCTGCGGCTCAGCGGGCAGTTCTGGAGCCAGACCTCGTAGACGTAGCACTGGTCCACCCCCCGATCCACGTCGGCGAAGCGTGACCCCGGGCACGACAGGGACCACAGCTGCTGCATCGTCTGCCGCACCTCGACCGGAGTCGGTCGCGTCAGCCCCAGGAAGACCTGGGTCGTGAGCATCTCGGTCCAGTTCTCCACCGACTCCTTCTCGGGCACGAACTCCATCATGATCATGGAGCCTCGTTGTGCCTGAAACCCGACCTTGAGTCCTGACGGGTGGCAGCGCCGCAGCGAAGGGGGTCAGCCTTCGCCCGTGCTGCCGCATGTGGGTGCCGGCGCCATGAGCGGGCTGCTGAGCCCCTTGCCGTGCATGGGCACGCCGGCAAGCTGCTGCAGCCACGGCATGGCGGCTTCGCCCCAGATCTGGATGGCGGGCACCAGCTGTGCCCGCTCGCGAACGCAGCCCAGCCTCAGGTTGAGCACCTGGGGCGGCCCGTCAGCCTCGGTCGCGTACAGCTGGGTGCCGCAGGCCGGGCAGAAGGCCTGCACGCGCCGGTTGCCGCTTTCGGCCACTTTGACGTAGTGCCGGGCCTGGCCCGTCAGCACGACGTCCTTCGCCGCAGTCGGCAGCACCGCCCGGAACGGCCCGCCCGAGAACTGCTGGCAGTCCGCGCAGTGGCACACCACCACCTTCTTCGGGTCAACCGTGGCGGTGAACGAGATGGCGCCGCAATGGCATCGACCGGTGATGTGCATGGCGAACTACGGGAGTGACGAGTGTGGGGACCGTCGTGACGCACGGCGGGCAAGGCGTCATCGAACCGACAGCTCGGGAAAGCGCGCTTGTGCGTAGGCCCGCAGATGGACGGTCTGCCCAGGGGTTTCGGAAAAGTCCAACTCACGCGCCACGAAGCTTGCAAACAGGGCCAGACATCGATCGCCGCTGGGCGCCATGCTGTTCGCAGGCGATGCACCTTCGAAGCGCCTGCTGGCTTCATCAATGGCTGCTGCTACTGCCTGGCGCTGTACCGCCGCGACATACGCCTCCTTGCCTGGGGTGGGCTGCGTCTTCTCGACGATGTCCCCTATGGCTTCGAAGACGGCCACGGCCACACGCAGATGGTTCTGATTCCGGGCGATCCAGGCTCGCTCCTGCTCCATGGCCCTGTCAGCCCAGGCTGGTGACATGCGCTTGCACACGACCTGGAACGACTGGACGAACCGGTACCGGGCCAATGCATGAATGGCTTCGCGTTCCAGCGGCTCGGTGAGTTCGGCCGTGTGCCGATTGCCGGGAAGCGGCTGGGCGGTGGCTGTCAGTCCCAGGCAGGCGCAGACCACGAGGCACAGTCGGGCGAGCGCTTTGCTCATCCCAGCATCCCCAGGTGCGGGTTGAACACCACCTCCCACACGTGGCCGTCCGGGTCCTGGAAGTAGCCGCCGAAGCCGCCCCAGAAGGTGGGCTGCGCCGGCTTGACGATGCGTGCGCCTGCGGCCTCGGCCTGCGCCAGCACCTGGCGCACTTCGTCCTCGGAGGCCACGTTGTGCGCGATCAGCACCTCGGTGGCGGCCGGCCCGTCCAGGGCCAGCCCGGTGTCGGCCACGAGGCTCGTGCGGGGCCACAGGGCGAGCTTCAGGCCACCCTCGAGATCGAAGAACACGCACGCGCCGATCGGGTACTTCGTGCCCGTGATCCCGCTGGTGCGCAGGCCCAGACCGTCGCGGTAGAAGGCGAGCGCACGCGCGAGGTCGCTGACGGCCAGGGTGATGACGGTGATGCGGGGCTTCATGGCGCCAGGCGCTGCGGTGAGCCCCGAGCGCCCATCAGGACCTCGACGGGCCCTGCTGCTGCACGTACCGATCGATCGTGCTCTCGGGGCGAAGGTTGAGGTCCCGCGGCAACAGGGGTGGAAGCATCACGAAGCAGATTGTGCCGCGAACGCTGCGGCGGGCCGCAGCCTTTCTGTGGAGACAGCCCAAGCCTCTGGACCACGGCCCTCAGGTTCGCCGAACAGTCGTCGAATCCTCGGGCGGCCACGTGCGGTCGATATCCTCTGCATAGAAGCTGATCGCCCGACCGTAGGCCTGGATGCCCGGATCGCTCGAGGTCTTGACCAGCAAGCGGAGCAGGGCTTCGACGGCTTGCCTGGAGTGGCCGAGATTGTGGTGCGTCATGGCCAGAAACACATCCACGCTCGCAGCCTCGGGGAACTCCGACTTCGCGGTCAGCAGCACCTGCTCGGACTCGGCGAACATGCCCAGCGTGCGGTAGGTGCTGCCCAGGCCGACCAGGGCGCTGCACCTCGTTTCGGCAGGAAGGTCGCCAGACAGGGCGGCGCGGTAGTACGGGACAGCTTCAGACTCCAGGCCGAGAGAGTCGTGCACGCAGGCCGTCTCGTAGTTCAAGGCGGCGTCTTGCGGGCGGCGAGCGGCCAGGGCCACCAGCACCTGCCGGGCTTCCTCATGCTTGCCTTGAGCGCGCAGCTGCCTTGCGTGTTCGGTATCCATAGGCTGAGAAAGTTGCAATGGTTGTCGTGCAGAGGGCTCTGCGCCTGCTCAGGTGTGGCATTCACGCACTTGCAGCCCCGATCGCGCTCAACGGCCCATCCCGACCCACCGCGACCGAGATGCAGGAGTCGGCCGCTCAGTCACCACCGCCACCGCAACCCCCACCATCCCCCCCACCATCACCATCCCCGCTGCTTGACCACCCGACTGTGCCACCCGAGCAGCCATCCGCAGCAGACGGCTGCCTGAAGGACATCGGGTCGTAGGCAGTGGCCCCGGGGTAGCCCAGCTTGCTGTCGATGGCATACAGCAGGGGCAGCCGGGAGGCCTTTGCCGGGTTGATGTTCTCTTCCAGGCAAGCCAGTCGCCACGTCGCCCAGGCAGCGGATTCCCGGTCTTCGCTGGAGGCGTTGACCGGTTCCGGGATGTGATGCAGGTAGGCGCCGAACGCCTGCTGGCAGAACGCCGAGTAGGCTTTCGTGTCGAGGATGAAGGCGTGCCAGAGCGCATCGGCTGCGCGGGAGGGCATGGTGACTCGCCTGGACTTTGCCCGGCTGTGGACCAGGAAGAACTGCCGAAGCGCGCGCGCCACCAGTTGACGCCCCTTCAGGTCCATGTCCGGGTGGCCGTTGCGAAAGGCCTCGAGCACGCCCGCAGGGAAGACATAGGAGCGGATCGCGCGTTCGCGCTCCAGCTCGACAAGGCGCCTGTTCGAACGCCAGAACGCGACCGCGACAGCCAGAGCAACTGCGATGATCAGGACGGCAAGTACAGCGGGCATCTTCGGAGGCAGGAGAGGGTGTGAGGGTGCGGCCCGAGGTGAAGCCCGTCAGACGCCTGCCTGGCGAGCCTCGCGGCCGTGTTTGAACCCGCACACGGCGTATCAGTAGGTCAGCACCCGGTCTGCCTCCGCGGCCAGGCGAACCAGGACGGCGGGCATGGCGAATTCGGCCGCCTTGCCCTGGAGGTCCTGCTCGGACACGCCCCGCGCCTTCGAGGACATGCCGGAGAGGTGGAACCTGACGCCCCTTTGCAGAAGGGCATTGAAGTGATCCTCGAGCTTGCCGGTTCCCAGGCCGACGACCGACTTCAGGTGCTCGTCCTTCAGCAGCGTGACGGCGTCACCCGCGAGGAAGAGCGAAACGGCGTGGCCTTCTTCCGCAGCCGTCTTCGCGACGAGAAAGGCCAGCGCAGCTCGGGTCGGATCAGCCGGGCCGCAGGTGATGTGGATCAGGAATTTCAGCATGGCTGCTCCGTTCGTTTCCAGGGAGGGCTCAGAAGTTCAATGATGCCGCAGCGTCAGGCCACAGCCTGAACATCGAACTGCTGCACCACACCTTGCCACCAGCCCGCAGTGACCTGAAGCTCCGTGAAGCCGCCGCAAGCTATGCGGCGGATCACGGACCGCCAGAAGGCCTGGGCTGCGAGATTGGCCGGCATCTGCCCGACCTCCCACGGCCCAGGGTGGCTGCGAAGCACGTGCTCCGCCAAGGCGCGGCCTGTTCCTGCGCAACGAAAGCGCTTGAGCACGAAGAACTGTTCCATCCAGTGGCCATCGGTGCGCGTGACCGACGCCGGCGCGACGAGCGCAAATCCCGCGTACTGGGAACCGTACCGGGCCATGTGGGCGAAGAAGCGCTCGCCCTGGATGTGGCGCTCGAGGTTGTAGCCGTACCTGGCGTGACTGTCGGCGTCCTGCGGCCAGATGTCGGAGAGCTCGTACTGATACAGCTCCAGCATCTGCTGGAGCGCCGACAGGTCAGAGGGCTGGAACTCGCGGAGTTCGAGAGTCACGAGCCCGTCTCCATGATGAAGCGCTCGGGCCGCTCCTCGATCACCCGAAAGCCCAGCGACTCGTAGAGATTGCGGGCCCGCACGTTGACGCGAAGTACGCGCAGGCGCACCGGCTTCGAGAGCGCGCGGCCTCGGGCGATGACGTGCTCGACGAGCCTTCGCCCGATGCCCTGGTTTCTCCACGCATCGAAGAGGTAGACCTTGACCAGCCAGACGTGATCCGCGTGTTCCTCGACCGCAAGGAGCCCTGCCACCTCGGAATCGACGAGGACCACCTGATGGGTCTCGGCCCGATAGTTGAGGACATGCTTGGCTCGCTGCTCTTCCTCGACCCACGACCCCCAGGTGGCCTCGACATAAGGGCGCATCGCGTTCTCGGTGATGCGGTAGGTGAGCTCCAGATCGTCAGGGCGGGCAGGGCGAAGAGAGAAGCTCAGCATGATCGCGCGGCGGGGCAGGAAGGAAGGACTGCTGCTGGGGTGAGGTGGGAATGGACTCCAGATGCTCGACCCACGGCAAGGCTGATTGTTGCCAAATCCGAACAGCCGAAGACTGCTGCGCGCGCTGCGTGACACACCCGAGCCGAACGATGAATGAGACAGTCCGTGCAGGGGCAAGCGCCATCGATGTGCATATCGGTGCTCCGTGGGCAAAGGTGACGGTCGGCGCCGGTGCCGTCAAATGTCGCCGATAGTCGCCGAAAGCCGGCCTGCCGAGTCGTGTCCGATGGAGGGGCCTCCTAGGCATCGCCTGCCACGTGGAGTGACATGTTCTGCGCAAGCAAGTCTGTCCCGTCGCGAAGGGGCTCCGGTTCCCCCACTGGCAGGAAGCCGTGCCGAATATAGAGACGATGAGCCGGGCTGTCCGCAATCGTCACCCCCAGGCGAATCTCGGCTGCACCGATAGACCGAGCCCAACCCATGCAGCGCTCCAGCAGCGCACTCCCAACACCTGCACCCCGAAACCGAGGAGCAACCCACATCTGGTAAAGGTTGACGACGCCGAGATTGGCCGAGTCACGCTTGGCCCAGCACAAACCGGCCGGCGACTCTTCCACCCGGGCCAGGAGAGGGAGATCAAGGCCGGAGGCGGCCGCAACAGCAAGCCGAGATTGCCACACTTCCGGTGGCCGCGCTGCCTCCAGTGCGTGTGTGCCTCCAAAGGCATCAGGGGAGTCGAGTAGCGAAGACAAGCGCAGATCGCGATACAGCTCCCACATCGCGGGGGAAAACAAGACGAGGCTGTATGGGTGGGACATGGTGTCTGCGATGTTTAACGTGAGGCCAAGCCGCGTGCGTCAGCATTCGGCGGCGGGAGATCGTAGTTCAGACGTGTGGCTGGAGCGACCAGTCAAAGCTCATCCGCCGTAGCCTCGAAGGCGCCTGTACTGGGCCACCTGCTCCGGACTCAGTATGCGCACCTGTTCCAGGTGCGCCTGAAGGTGAACACCCCTCAGACGGGCTTGCGCCTCAGCGACGCGCGAGAGCGCCTCGGAAACTTGCTGCTCGGTGGCCGCCCGGGTTGCGAATAGGTGGTCCAGCGACCTCTCGGCTGCGATCAGTACCTCTCCGGCCGAAATGGCCGAGACCTTCATGCGCTCGTACAGGTGTTGCGTCGCACCTCGTTGAGAAGCCGACAACGAAAGCTTTTCGGCGAGTTCGAGTGTGTGAAGCGGACCCGGGTAGCCATTGAGCTCCGCGGCCAGGGCCAGGCTCATGCCGCGGCCAGCTTTCAGCCCATCGATATCGGACTCGGAAAGTGCCTTGATCTCGCGGCCCTGGAGCCCGCTGTAGTGAGCGTGCCCGGCACAACCGCCTACGGCTGCCGTCGACATCATGAGAGCGATAAGGGCGAGGGTGCGCATGGGTTTGAATCGTGACGTCTGGCGTGAAGATAACGGGCGTGCGGCAGCGGGCGGCTCTGCCGGGCCGGAATGATAGGAGGCCCGGCGCAGGGTCAGGCCCCGCTCCTCCGAACCCACTGAACGACGTATTCGCCAGTCTTGTCATTCCTGGCGCCGGTGTCGACGAAGCCGTTCCTTTGAACGACCTTTGCAGAGGCGTGGTTGTCAGGAAGAATCTCGGCCAGAACCGATGTGGCTCCGGCGCTGAAGGCCTTGGCGACCAGCAGGGCAACGGCCTTCGTAGCGGCACCTTGGTCTCTTGCTGCCTCGGAAACGCCATAGCCGATCTCGACGCAGCCGTTCTCGGGTGGTGTCTTGAAGCCGCATGCACCCACGATCCTGTCGTCTTGATCCCGGACGATCAGGAAGCTTGTTGACCATGGCTCCGGATGCCCGCTTGCATGAAGCTGCAACGACCCGGCCGCCACGAATGCTGGCGGGAGTGCGCCGAGCTCGATGCGCTGGCCAAGCCGCATCGGAACTCGGGAATCCGCGAGGTCTTCGAGCTCGGAGTGCGAGAGCTGGAGGAGAGAGAACGGCATGCTGGAAGGCCAGATGTGAAGCCAACGCGGCTGCACGTCCGGTTGAGTGCAGGGTCAGCCCCCGCTCGGCGGTGGACCAAGGTAATCGACAGGCCTGACCTCAAGACGCCAGCCAAGACTCTCGCCTTCCGGTACTTGAGTGGTCGGGTGGAGTGCAGCGACGCGCAAGGCATCTTCGGTATCGGAAGCTTCAATGAGGAAGACGCTTCCGATCATTTCCCCGGACTCGGTGAAAGGGCCATCGGTAACTTGGACCTGCCCATCTCTGCGACACATGAGTCTTGAACTAGAGCTCAGCCCCGCGTCGACGAGCACCTGGCCAGCGCCATAGAACTCTGCCATGTGCGGACCACACTTCGTCATCACTTGATCAAGTGTTTCGCGTGGAAGTGCAGACATCGCAGACGGGCTGAAGTACCCGATGCACAGGAACTTCATGACCTGGCTCCTGGGATGGATTGATCCTGATGCTCGAAAGCGTGTTCGGCTGACCGACATGCTGGGCTGCACCTCTGGATCAGGGCGACAAAGCCAACTTCATGCCTTCGTGGGAGGCAGTGAAGCCCAGTGATTCATAGAACAGCCGTGCCTCTGGGCGCTGTTTATCGGTAGTGAGTTGAATGAGGTGGCAGCCTCGCTCTCTCGCTCTTGCGATAGACCACTTGAGAAAATCGCGGCCGATTCCTGTGCCGCGCAGGCTGCGTGTGACCCTCACCCCCTCAATGGTGGCTCGCCAGCCACCTTGATGCGTGATGTACGGGGTGAAGGTCAGTTGCATGACAGCTACTGCGTGGCCGCGTTCGTCTTCGACAACGACGAGTTCGTTATTGGGATCGCGTGCGATGGCATCGAATGCCGCCAAATAGGATGCAGGAAGAGGTTCGGCATATCTCTCTCGTCTTGCGCCCAGCTCGTCGTCTGCGAGCATTCTCACAACGTCATCGAGGTCTCGAAGCTCAGCGGGTCGAATACGCAGTGGTGCGGGCATGGAATCTGTGCAGCGTAGCGTGAAGCTAACCGGCGTGCGGCAGCGTGCGGCGGCCGGGCCAGAATGAAATGAGGCCCGGGCGACGAACGCTGTTGCACGTCCGGTTGAGCGTAGGGTTAGGTGCCACGGCGAGTCAACCCCAGTAGCGAATTCAGCGCGGTTCGAACCGGCCGAAGACTGAATACGCTAGTTGCCACGGACCAGCCAACAGCCCAAATGAAGAGCCACGGTCTGTGCATCTGCATTACGAACATCAGATGTTCATCTTTCAGAGGTGTCAGCAGCCAGGCGAGCGCTGTTGCCAGGACGATGAGAAGTGCAGACCTGACTTGCCCGAGTGCTGCGAGCAACGTGCCAAGTGGCGCGAGGATGAGAAAGAAAGCGATCGCAGGAGTGAAGGGCGCAGCGGCCAAAGCCGCTGAAGCCAGCGCAAGACCCGCGCTGATGCCGGCAAATGCTGAGAGGGCTTTCATGGTGCTGCCTACGACTTTCTATGCGCGCAGTCGCAGCGAGCTCCGTCTGTGAGGAGCAAATCGCCAGATAAACGAACGCGCACAGTGGCTCGATTGTTCGGAGTCTCTCGGAGATCGGGTCCCATGACGACAGGGTAAGGGCGACGAGTGGCGCCTACCGTTCGAGCTAAGGACAGTCTGAACAACGCGCATCCAGGATGAGGCCATCGGCATTCACCC
>JBMOGN010000028.1:0-22594 GCA_049318345.1 Rubrivivax sp.
CACCCGATGGTACCGGCCCACACCCCGATGGTGTTCATGCGCGGCACGCGGGTGGGCGGCTCAGGCGACCTGAAGGCGTGGCGGGCCTTGCAGGACTCGCGCCAGCTCGAGCGGCCGGTGCGCGCGGTCTAGGCCCTGCTGCCGAAGTCCAGCGACGCCGCCATCAGCGGCCACAGCCGCTCGGCAGCGGTGGCGCGAAACGCCCCGATGTGGCCGATCGCCTTCAGGCCCACTTCGGCGGGCGAGACCACACGGAGCGACACCTGGGCGTGAGGCAGCGCGGCCATGAGCTTGCGGGTGCAGGTCTCGGACATCGCGTCGTCGTCGGTGAAGGAGAAGGCGTCCACCCGGAAGCGCGCCGAGTGCAGGCTCGGCAGGATGAGCTCGGGCTGCGCGCCCCATGCGAACCCGGGGTGCCGGCACCAGCGCGTCCACTGCTGCACCGCCGGCCCGGGCAGGTCGCCCACCATGCGCAGCGTCTTGCCCGGGAAGTAGCCCAGCAGCGGCGTGAGCAAGGGCACGGCCAGGTGCAGCATCAGGGGCGCGAGCGTGCGCGAGGGCGCAGACCAGTCTCGCCAGTAGCCCGAGCCGGCGGCCACCGACACCACCCGGTCGATGCGTTGCTGCGTGGGCTCGTCGGTCATGGCGGCGTGATGCATGCCCAGGCTGTGGCCCACCACAGCGACGGGTGCGCCCTCGGCCGTTGCGTGCAGCCAGGCCACGGCCGCCGCAAAGTCCTGGCGTGCCCAGGTCAGCATGTCGGCCTGCAAGCCGCGCAGCGAACGCCGGTGCTCGGGCCGGCGCGAGTCACCCATCCCGCGCAGATCGAAGGTCATGACCCCATGCCCGCGGGCGGCCAGCCACTCGGCGAAGGGAGCATAGAAGCGCTGCGGAATGCCCAGGCCCCCGGAGATCAGGACATGGCGCCCTGTGCGGGCCGAAGGGCGGTAGACGCGGGCCTGCAGGGCCGTGCCGTCGGCCGTGCGCAACTCGAGCAGGGCAGGTGGTGCAGACCCCGGCATGCGTGGACCGTGGAGGCCTACAGGCTCAGCGCCGCGGCCAGACCGACGAAGAGGAACACGATCGCTGCCGTGAGCAGGTACAGCGCGGCCAGGCCGGCGAATTTCAGCCCGGTGCGCACCCGCGTGTCCTGGTAGTACGCCCGCATGCCGCGCAAGCCGTACCACGCCAGGTACGCGAGGGTGGCCCAGCCCAACGGCTCGTGCCAGCTGGCGGGCAGTGCTCCCGTCAGCACGAACTCGAGGGCGGCCACCGCAAACATCGCGCAATGGACGTGGACGAGGAAGAGCAGGTGCTCGGCGTAGAGCCGGCGGGGCCGCCGGTAGAAGGCCAGCATCACCGCGGCAAAGAGCGGCAGCACCACGAACATCGCCCGCGGCACCTGGCGCAGGAAGGCCTTGCCGAGGCTGGCACCGTCATCCGCGGCGATGCTGCGGCAGGCGGCGCGCAGCCTGGGCTCGACGGTGGCCTGGCCCCAGCCCCGGTACTCCAGCTTCTCGCAGGCCTGTGCGCCGCCCTCGATGGCCAGGCTGCTGCCCGAAGAGGCGCCCGAGGTCAGCTGTACGCCGGCCGGGTCGGGGAACAAGGCCAGGAGCAGGAAGTAGGTGACGCTGAAGACGATGTAGAGCCTGATCGGCGGCAGGTAGCGCTCGCGGCGGCCGGCGAAGTGCTCCGCCGTGAGGAAGCCGGGCCGCAGCAGCAGCGGCCACAGCGTGCGCCACAGGCGCGAGTCGGCATGGGTGAGGCTTTCGAAGGTCTCGGCCACGACATGCCAGAAGGTGGGCCGGTGGGGGTCGTCCTTCTGTCCGCAGTCGCTGCAGTAGGGTCCGGCGAGCCGGGCGCCGCAGTTCAGGCAGTTCAGCCTGAGCTGGAAGCCGGGGTCTTCCTGGCCCATGAGCCTGGCCCCGTCACAACCGCATGTCCACCGACACGCTGAGCTGCGGCCGGTTGTAGCGCTCGGTCGCGTTGAAGTCGCCGTTGGCCAGCACCGTGCGCACGGTGCCGTTGGGCGGGCCGAACTGCTGCACGCCGGCGCTGCCGGCCACCCGCATGGCGAGCCCCGGGCGGAAGATCCACTGCGCGAAGAGGTCCAGGCTGCGCACGCTCGAGCGCGCCTGCAGCTGGTCGGCGGCAAGCAGCGTGTCGTAGGCGGGCGTCAGGCTCAGGCTGCCGCCGATGTTCAGCGGCAGCCCGGTGATGCGCTGGTCGAAGCCGAGCGTGGCCGACCACGGCTGCTGGCCGTCCAGGCGGTTGTCCGGGCCGGGCAGCGCGGCGACGCTGGAGCGGTAGACGTTCACCGAGGCGCGCAGGTTCAGGGCCTTGAAGTCGCCGAGCAGGCCGGGCAGCAGCTCCGCGGCGCGGCCCCGCACCTCGAACTCCAGGCCGCTGGTGGTGGCCTGGGAGAAGTTCTGCGGCTGCGACACCCAGCGCGGCACGCTGGCCCAGGGCACGGTCTGCAGCGTCGTGACGCTGCGCACGAGGTCGGTGATGCGGCGGTGGAACAGGCCCACGCTCCACATGCCGCCGCCGGGCAGGTAGCGCTCCATCGCCACATCCAGCCCCGTGGCCAGCTCCGGGCGCAGGGACGGGTTGCCCATGCGGTCGGGGGCGAGCTCGGTGTTGGGCAGCCGCGTGTCGAGGTAGCTCGCGTTCAGCGTGGGCCGGGCCAGCAGCGTGCCGATGCCCGAGGCGCGGTAGCTGCGCGTGAGGCTCGCGCGCAGCAGGTCGCGGCTCTTCGGGTCGATGCGCCAGGTCAGGTGCCACAGCGGCGAGAGCACCCGGCTCTCGTTGCTCACGGTGGTGGCGGTGCCGCGGCTGTCGGTGCGGATGCTCTCCTCGCGCAGGCCCAGGTACATCTGCCACTGCGGCGAGATCTCCCACTCGTCCTGCACGTACCAGGCGGCGCGTCGCACGCGCGCATCGAAGGGCTGGCCCTCGAATTCCGGCAGCACGGCCGCGCCGCCGGCCAGTGTCGTCGTGCGGCGCTCGGTGCGGTCGCGCCCCTCGAGGTCCCAGCCCATGGTCAGGCTGTGCGCCTCGCCCAGCAGCAGGCTGTACTTGCCGGCCTGGGTCAGGCCCTCGTCGCGCCCGCCGCCCACCGAACGCAGCCGCTCCACGCCCTGGCGCAGGTTGCGCGCATCGAAGGTCCAGCGCGACTGCTGCACACCGGCGCGCAGCTCGACGCGCTGGTCGGCAGCGAAGCGGTTGTTCCAGGTGAGGTTGCCGCGCACGTTCTGCCAGGTGCCGTCCTGTGCCGTGTCGTCCTCGAACACGGGCGAGCCCAGCAGGGTGCGGTTGGCGTAGTCGGTGCGGTTGTTCCACCACCCCTTCTGGGCGAAGCTGGCCAGCGACAGCGAGTGGTCGTCGCTGAACTTCCAGTTCAGCCGCGGGCCGGCGTTGAAGCCGTAGCCCCAGGACTCCACGGCGCCGACCTGGCTGGCCAGGGAGGGCTGGCCGTCGCTGCCCGCCGCCTGGCGGGTGAGCGTGGTGCGGCCCCCGCGTCCCCACTCGAACAGCGACAGCGGCAGCGACAGCGCCAGCGGTGCCTTGGTCTCGCCGATGGTGAGGTTCAGGTTGGCCATCGGCCGGTCCGAGCCGTCGGACAGGCCCAGGCGCAGGCTGCGCTCGGAGCGGCGCGGGGCGTCCTTCAGGATGATGTTGATGGTGCCGGCGATGGCCTGCGCGCTCTGGTCGGCGGTGGGGGCGCGCAGCACCTCGATGCGCTCGATCTGCGAGGGGCTGAGCTGGTCCAGCGCGAAGCCCTGGGGGGCGGGGTCGCCGTTGATGAGGATCTGCGTGTAGCCCGAGCCCAGGCCGCGCATGCGCGGGCCGCCGGCAGCCACGTTCACGCCGGGCAGGCGGCGCATGACGTCCAGCACGTTGGTGTCGCCGAACTTGTCGAGCTCCTCGCGCCCGTAGATCTGCTTGGCCACGCTGGCGGCGCGGCGCAGGTCGTTCGCGCCCTGGCGGCCGACGATGTCCACGCGCTGCGCGCTCGTGGGCTGGGGCGTGGCCGGATCGGCCTGGCCCGGGCCCGCGTCCTGGGCCAGGGCGGGTGCCGCAGCGGCGATCAGGGCCAGGCAGGCGGCGGCGCGGGGCAGGGCCGGCCGGGCGGCCGCTCGAGGAAGTCGGAATGGGGGCACCAGGGTCTCCAGAGGATCGGGCGGCGGCGCGCGCGGGTGGCGCAGACGCGCCGGCAGACCCGGCGCAAGGACCCGAAGTCTCGCATCATGCCAAGAAGCGCCGTGCCGTGCCCGGCCGGGGCCGGTGTGCCCGCTCAGGTCGGCTGCAGCACGTGCACCAGGCGCGTGGCGATGAAATCCTTCACCCGGGCGGCATAGGCCTGCATGTGCGGCGCCACCGCGTGCGCCTTCAGGGCGTCCACGCTCTCCCACTTCTCGATCACGAGGAAGGTGTCGGGGCCATAGGGCGTCTGCACCGGCAGCGCCGGATCGAGGTCCACCGCCGGACCGTACTCGATGCAGCCGGCTTCGGCGCGCACGGCCGGCACGTTGGCCCGCACCGCCTCGAGGATCTTCTCGCGCTGGCCGGGCTTGGCGGTGATGACGGCGACGACATGGATCATGGCAAGGATGCTCCTGGTGTGAAGGGATGAAGGCTCGCCCGGGCGTTCAGGGCTCGCAGCTCACGGTGCGGAACTGGAAGGCCCGCCAGTCGTAGGCATCGGTGAAGTCCACGTCCTTCCACTTGAGGTCCAGCGGGTGGGCCGTCTCGGAGAAGGTCATTGCCAGGTCGAAGAGGGTGCGCGCGTCCTCGGGCAGCTGGTCGGCCGACCACTGGTCCAGGTAGTCGAGCACCTCGTCCAGGCGCGGCAGCATCGCCTCGTAGAACACGCGCAGCTCCTCGATGTCCACCGCGTGCAGCTTGAGGAAGCGCTCGCGCTCGGTACGCAGTGCCCACTGCGCCACGAAGGGCGAGAGCTCGGCGAAGCGCTCGGGCAGCGGGTGGCGCCGGCTGCGGGGGGCCGCCACGGGAACGGCCTGGATCGCGTCTTGCGGGCACATGGGCTCAGGCCTCCTGCAGCAGGTCGTCCACCGCGCGGTAGTGGTTGCGGATCAGCATCTCCTGGCGCGACAGCACGATGCTGGGCATGGCCCCGCCGGACAGGGCCTGGAAGTTCGCCTCCATCGTGGCCAGGTCCTCGCGCAGCACCTCGCGCCCGCGCACCCGCGAGTGCGCCTGGGCGATCAGGTCCGAGGGCTTGCTGCTGTGGAAGGCAAAGCGCTGCACGCGGATGTCGGTGGTCTCGTGGTCGATGGGCCAGAACCACATCATCGAGTGCGTGTTGGCCTGGGGGCCGAGCACGAAGTTGGGCACCATGTGCACGATGTCGAAGGCCCACTGCCGGAAGCGCGACGGGTTCACCCCCGGGGGCAGCTTGTCCATGTCGAAGTGGGTGAAGGCCGGGAACATCGGCCGGGAGTGCCGCAGCAGCACCCCCTGCGCCGGCGTGGGCTGGTGGTTCGGGTTGCCGTGCGCGGAGTAGCGGCCGAAGTGCCGCTGCACCTCGATGTAGGCGCGGTGCCGGTTGGGGTTGGCCGAACTGCCCTGGTAGTCGGGCACCGTGTGCCGGTGGATGAACAGGTTGTGGTAACCCTCGCAGAAGGCGTTGACGGCCAGGTTCCAGTTGGTGCGCAGCACCACCCGGTGGTCGGCGATCTTCACCCGCCCGTCGGAGAAGCCGGTGTACTGGTCGTGCATGTCCCCGAGCCACTGGCGCAGGGTCTCGCGCGGCTGCGGGTCGAAGTTGACGAAGACCATGTTCTCCCAGACCTCGCTGCGCACCTCCAGCAGGCCGTGCTGCTCGCGGTCCAGGCCGGGGAACTGCGTGGCGTCGGTCACGCCCACGAGCTGGCCGGTGTTGGAGAAGGTCCAGGCGTGGAAGCCGCAGGTGAAGGCCCGCCGCGTGCCGCAGCCCTCGTGCACGAGCTTGTCGCCGCGGTGTCGGCAGATGTTGTGGAAGACGCGGATGCGGTCGTCGTCGCCGCGCACCACCAGCAGCGAGGCCTTCAGCGGCGGCACGTCGGTGACGAGGTAGCTGCCCTTGTTCGGCAGGTCCAGCGCGCTGGCTACCACGAGCCAGCTGCGGCGGAAGATGCGCTCCACCTCCCGAGCGTGGAAGTCCGGCGTGAAGCGGTGGGCGATCGGCACGCTGGCCGACAGGCGGCTCTCGTCGCCCTTGAAGATGGTGATGCACTCCTGGCTCATCGCGGCTCCGTGCTCAGGGCTTGACGAGCGAGGCCAGCACCATGTCGCCCAGCGCCTGGAAGCGCAGCAGGTTGCGGATGCGCTCGATGACGCCGCTGGTCAGGGCGACGAAGGTCATCTCGCGCTCGGGGTCGACCCAGAACCCGGTGGAGCCCAGGCCCCAGCCGCCGAAGGTGCGCGGCGAGCACAGCGTGGCCATGTGACTCGGAAAGATGCCCTCGCCGCGCAGGAACACGCCCAGGCCGAGGAAGGCGGGGAAGGGCGCCATGCCGTGCAGCGCCCGCGAGGAGTTCATCATGCTGTTGGGCTTGTCGCCGGTCTGGTTCTTCACCATCAGCGCCACCATGGCCGGCGACAGCACGCGCCCGCCATCCAGGGCCCCGCCCAGGCGCAGCGCCTCCCCGAAGCGCAGGATGTCCTGCGCGGTGGAGAAGGTCGCGCCTCCGGAGGGCAGCTCGGTGCTCTCCACCACGGCGCGGTCGCGGTCGGCGAGGAACTTGCGGTTGAGCTCGGGCGCATCGGGGTCGCGTACGACCACCGGCACGCGGCGGGGCTGCAGGCTCTCCCGCCGGCCCCACACCGTGTCCTTCATGCCCAGGGGCAGGAACACGTCCTCCTCCAGGATCTTTCGCAGCGGCCGGCCCCTGGCGTCCAGGCGCCGGATGACCTCGCCCAGGATGGTGTAGCCGGTCATGGCGCTGTAGCTCACGGTCTCGCCCGGAGCGGACTCCAGCGGCATCGCGCAGATCGCGGCCACCGACTTCTCCAGCTGGCCGATCTCGTCCACCGGCAGCGCTGCCTGCGCCATCCCGAGCCCCGCGGTGTGGGTGAGGATCTGCCCGACCGTCACCAGCGCCTTGCCGCGCTGCGCGAACTCCGGGATGACCTGCGACACGGGCGTGAGCAGGCTCAGGTCGCCGCGCTCCACGCACTGCAGCAGCGCCACGGCCGTCATCACCTTGGAGATCGACATGACGCTGAACACCGAGTCCGGCGCCATCGGCCGGCCGGTCTCGCGCTCGGCGTAGCCCAGCGTGAGGTCGAGCACCGGCACGCCCCGGCGCGCCACGAGGATGCGCGCGCCGTCGTAGCGGGACGCCTCGATGTCGCGCCGCACGCGCGCCTCCACGCGCTGCAGGGCCTGCGGGTCGAAGCCCATCTCGACGGCGGCGACCGCCAGTGCTTCCTTGTCTTCGTTGTGCATGGGGGGGGCTCCTCGGGTGCAGGGTTCGGACGCGGTCTCAGGGCTCGGCGGTGATGC
This sequence comes from Rubrivivax sp., assembly GCA_049318345.1. Lineage (GTDB taxonomy): Bacteria > Pseudomonadota > Gammaproteobacteria > Burkholderiales > Burkholderiaceae_C > Rubrivivax. The sequence continues at coordinate 7,511 of JBMOGN010000028.1, forward strand.
GGGCTTCCTTGATCACCTTGCCCCAGCGCACGAACTCCGACTCGAAGTACACGCGCGTGTCCTTGATGGAGGTGACCCCCATCGCGCCCACGGTCACGCCGGCCTTGCTCAGCTCGGCGCGCACCTGGGGATTGGCCAGGATCGCGGTCATCTCCTGGTTCAGGCGGTTGACGACATGGGCCGGCACGCGCGCGGGCACCAGGATGCCCTGCCAGAAGGAGAAGCTCAGCGGTACGCCCTGCTCGGCGAAGGTGGGCAGCCCCGGCGCGACCTCCATGCGCGTGGGCGTGTCCACGGCCAGCATGCGGACCTTGCCGGCCTTCCAGTTTGCTTCGGCCAGGCCGTACGGCGCCATCATCGCGTCCACCTGTCCGGACACCAGCGCCAGCAGCGCCGGGCCCGAGCCCTGGTAGGGGATGTGCAGGGTCTTGATGCCGGCGAAGTTGTTGAAGCTCTCCATGCGGATGTGCCCGCCGCTGCCCATCCCCCAGGAGCCGTAGGTGTACTTGCCCGGGTTCTCGCGCGCGGCCTGGATGAACTCGGCCACCGTATTGACCGGTACCTTCGGGTTGACCACCAGCGCGTTGGGCATGCTGCCCACCATCGACACGGGCGTGAAGTCGGCCAGCGCGTCGAAGCGCACGTTGCTGAAGACGTGCGGATTGATCGAGTGGGAATCGGCCACCGTGTACTGGATGGTGTAGCCGTCGGGCTCCGCACGCGCCACGTATTCGGTGCCCACCACGCCGCTGGCCCCGCTGCGGTTTTCCACGACCACAGTCTGCTTCAGGCGCTCGCCGAGGTGGCGCGCGACGATGCGCGCCACGGAATCCGTTCCGCCGCCGGCCGGCCAGGCCACGACCATGCGGATGGGTCGCTCGGGATAGTTCTGGGCCAGCGCGTGAGGCCAGGCCAGCATGAACAGGGCCAGGCTGGCCAGGAACCTGTGCAGTGGACGCATCGCTGTCTCCGTCGGTGTCGCTGTGGGTGGCAGGTGGGCGCCGGCACCGCGCAGGCACCCGGCCAGCCCAGTCTATGGATCGGTCAGGCTGAAATCCATAAACTTCCATGAATGTCAGATATTCAAAGAATGGATCTTGACCAGCTGCGGCTGCTGCGTGCCTTCACGGTGCTGCTGGCCGAGCGCAGCGTCACCCGCGCGGCCGTGCGGCTGGACCTCAGCCAGCCCGCCACCAGCCATGCCCTGGCCCGCCTGCGTGCGCTCTTCGGCGACCCGCTGCTCATGCGCTCGGCCAAGGGGCTGGTGCCCACGCCCCGGGCCCTCGACCTGGAACCCGAGGTCGCCCGGCTGGTGGCCGACTACGACCGGCTCGTGCATGCCGGTCAGGCCTTCGATCCGGCCACGGCAGCGCGCACCTTCGTCATCACGGCCCCGGAGTTCGGCGAGCGGCTGCTCGTGCCGCACCTGTTCCGCACCCTGCGGGCGCAGGCTCCCGGGGTGCGCGTGGAGGTGCGCGCGCCCAACCCGGACCGCGCCCTGGAGATGCTGGAAAGCGGGGAGATCGACCTGCGGGTGGCCTGGCTGACGCGCCCCTCGCCCTCGCTGCGCTCCATGCCGCTGTACCAGGACCGGCTGGTGTGCATCGCCTGCGCGCGCCACCCCCGCGTGCAGGGGCGCCTGAGCCTGTCGCAGTTCCTCGAGCTGCCGCACGTGCGCACCATCGGCACGAGCCACGCCACCACGATCCGGGTCATCGACGAGACACTCCAACGCTCGGGGCTGCGGCTGGAGCGCTCCTTCCTCGTGCAGAACTTCATGACCATCCCCTCCACGCTGGAGGGCACCGACCTGCTGGCCACGCTGCCGGCCATCCAGGGCCGTGCCTTCGCCCGCGAGTTCGCGCTGCAGGTGCTCGAGCCGCCGCTGCGGCTGCCCCGTATCCGCTATGGCGCCTACTGGCACGAACGCAGCCAGAAGGATGCGGGCCATCGCTGGCTGCGCAGGATGGTGCAGGAGGCGGCGGCGGCCTTCGCCGGGCAGACCGGAAGCTGAAAAGACCCGCTGGCATGCTCGGCCATGTTTCGTCAGGCCGCCGGCCGCACGCCCTTGCGCCAACACTCCCCCTCGCGCAACAGCCTGCGACACCGTCAGGCGCAGCGCCAACCTGGAGACACGCATGACGAACAAGAAGTCCCTCGGTGCACTGGCCGCGATCTGCGCGCTGGGCATCGCTGCCGCGCAGGCTCAGACCCCTGCACCGCCCCCTCCCCCGGCCTGGAAGCAGGGCATGCCCGCGGAGATGGCCAACTCCACCCTTGCCCCGCTGGCGGCCAAGCTGACGGCCACGCAGGCTGCCGATGTGCCGCTGGACCGCATCAAGCTGCCGCCGGGCTTCAAGGTGGAGGTCTGGGCAGCCGCCGTGCCCGGCGTGCGCGCCATCGCCCGCGGCGACAACGGCAAGTACTACGCCGGCACGCGTCCGCTGGGCCGCGTCTACGAGATCACCGACAACGGCACCACGCGCACCTCTCGCGTGGTGATCGACAAGCTGGACCAGCCCGCGGTCGCCTTCAAGGACGGCGCGCTGTACGTGTTTGCGGTGGACAAGGTGCTGCGCTTCGACAACATCGGCAGCAACCCCGGCGTGGCGCCGGTGGACCTCACGGCCAACTTCAAGCTCCCGCCGGAGAAGCACCACAACTGGAAGTACGCCGCCTTCGGCCCGGACGGCAAGCTGTATCTGCCGTTTGGTGCGCCGTGCAACATCTGCGAGCCGCCCAGCCAGGAGTACGCGCAGATCCGCCGCTACAACCCCGATGGCACCGGTATGGAGGTGCTGGCACGGGGCGTGCGCAACACGGTGGGCTTCGACTTCCACCCGGTGACCAAGGAGCTGTGGTTCAGCAACCATGGCCGCGACTGGATGGGTGACGACTCGCCACACGACACCATCAACCGCCTGAAGGTGGGCGGCCACTACGGCTTCCCGAGCTGCCACCAGGGCACGATCCCTGACCCCGACATCAAGCGCGCGCAGGCCTGCGACGGGGTGGAGAAGCCGGTGGCCCTCATGGGCCCGCATGCCTCCAGCATGGGCGTGATGTTCTACACCGGCACCATGTTCCCGCCGGAGTACCGCAACGTGCTCTTCAATGCGCGCAAGGGCTCGTGGAACCGCACCCGCAAGATCGGCTACGACGTGGTCATGGTGAAGGCCAATGCCGACGGCAGCAATGCCCGCGTGGAGCCCTTCATGACCGGCTTCATGAACGAGGCGGACCAGTCGTTCTGGGGCCGTCCGGCCTATCTGCAGCAGATGGCCGACGGCTCGCTGCTCGTGGCCGACGAGCAGATGGGCGTGATCTACCGCGTGACCTACGGCAAGTGACCCCATGGCACGTCTGTGGCTGAGGCGGGGCGGCGTGGCGGGCCGGGCGGCGTGGACGGGCCTGGCCGGCCTGGCGTGCCTGTCGGCCCTGACCGTGTCTCTCGGCCTGGCCGGCGGTGTCGCCAGCCCGGCCCGGGCCCAGGCGCCGGCCGTCTCCGCCCGGCTGGCCGCCTGTGGCGCGTGCCACGGGGCAGACGGGCAGTCCCAGCTCGGGGGCATACCGTCCCTGGCCGGGCAACCGTCTGTCTTCCTCGAGAACCAGCTCGTGCTCATCCGCGAAGGGGTGCGCGACATCCCGGCGATGAAGGGCGTGCTCGAGGGCGTCTCCGACGCCGAGATCAGCCAGCTCGCCCGCCACTACGCTGCTCTGCTGCCGCCCCGGCCCGCGCCCGCCAGCACCGACCCGCTGTACGCCCGCGGGCAGGTCCTGGCCCGCGAGGCCCGGTGCGGCATCTGCCACCTGCCCAACTACGTGGGCCGCGAGCAGATGCCGCGGCTGGCGGGCCAGCGCGAGGACTACCTGCTGCACTCCATGAGGCAGTTCGTGGCCAACCAGGCCGTCGGCCGGGACTCCAACATGGCCGCGTCGCTGCACGGCATGGCCGACGCCGACCTGCAGGCCCTGGCGCACTACCTGGCGCGTGTCGCGCCCTGAGCGGGGCCGCGCATCCCGCAGTCGGCCCACGGGACGGCCCCGCGGGCTCGATAATTGCTCCTGCTCGCGTACCGCGTACAGTTGAACCGCCCCGAACCAAGGACCCGCCGTGACCACCGTCAAGACCTGCCTGAGCCAGAAATCCGGCCGACTCATCCACGTCTCGCCCGAGGACTCGGTGCAGCGGGCGCTGGAACTCATGAAGGAAAACCGCGTGCGCTCGGTGCTGGCGCTCGAGGGTGATCGCCTGGTGGGCATCATCACGCAGGGCGACTGCGCCATCCGCGTGCTGCTGCCGGGCCTGGACGCGCGCACCACCCTGGTGAGCCAGATCATGACCCGCGACCCGATGACGGTGAAGCCTGGCGACCCGCTGGAGGCCTGCATGGGCCTGATGGCCAGCCGCAACTTCCGCCACCTGCCCGTGCTCGACGAGGGCCGCGTCGTCGGCGTGGTGTCCATCGGCGACATCGTCAAGGACATGATCCGCCAGCTCGGCGACCAGGTCTCCTTCCTGGAGACCTACATCAAGGGTCACGGCGCCTGAGCGCTGGTCGGGGCCGCCGCCTGCGGCCCGACCCGGTGGCAGACGGCCCTGCGGTGATGGCACGATCGGCGCATACGCCCGAGGAGATGATCATGACCCCTGCCGCCCGTACCCGTCTGAGCCGCCGTCAACTGCTCGCCGCCGCGCTGGCGGCGGCCTGCGCGCCCGCGCGCTCACAGGCTGACCGCCTGGACGGCCCGCTGCGCATCGTCCTGCCTTTCGGCCCGGGAAGCGGAACCGATGTGTACGCGCGCATGGTTGCGCAGCATCTGGGCGCGGCCCTGGCCGTGAGCACCGTCATCGACAACCGCCCCGGGGCCAATGGCGTCATCGCCGCGGAGGCCGTGGCGCGTGCCCGGCCCGACGGCCAGACGCTGCTGTTCACCACCAACACCACGCACGCCGCCAACCCCCACCTCGTGAAGGACCTGCGCTACGACCCGGTGCGCGACTTCGCCCCCATCAGCCGCCTGGGCAACCTCACCTTTTTCGTGCTGGTCTCGGCCACGAGCCCGCTGCAGAACATGGCCGACCTGGTGGCGGCCGCGCGCCGTGCGCCGGGCTCGGTGGGCTACGGGGCGGCCAACAGCTTCGGCATCGTCTCGGGCAGCAAGCTCGGCCGCACGGCAGGGGTGGAATTCCTGCGCGTGCCCTACAAGAGTTCGCCGCAGATCATCACCGACCTGCTGGGCGGGCAGCTGCAGTTCGCGTTCGTTGACCTGGCCGCCGCCGCCCCGCTGGTCAAGGCCGGCAAGGTGCGCGCGCTGGCGGTGCTGGCCGACAGGCGCTTCGCCTCGCTGCCCGAGGTGCCCACGATGGCCGAGGCCGGCTACCCGGGCTTCAACGTGGTGGCCTGGTTCGGGCTGTTCGCGCCGGCGGGCACGCCCGCTCCCATCGTGCAGCGCATCCACCGCGAGCTCGCGGCCGTGCTGGCGCGGCCCGACCTGCGCGAGCGCGGCGCCGAGCTGGGCATCGACATCTTCGGCAGCACCCCGCGCGAACTCGAGGACTATGTCCGCGCCCAGATCACGCTGTGGGGTCAGCTCACCGCCGAAGCCGGGCTCAAGCCGGAGTAGCCGTGCTCTCGCGCGAGGACAACGAATGCCTGACCCGCACGGGTGCGGGCACGCCCATGGGGGCGCTGTTTCGTCAGTACTGGCTGCCGGTGCTGCTGTCCGAGCAGCTTGCCGAGCGCGACGGGCCGCCTGTGCGCGTGAAGGTGCTGGGTGAGCAACTGCTGGCCTTTCGCGACAGCGCCGGCACCGTGGCGCTGGTGGAGCCGCGTTGCCCGCACCGTGGGGCCGATCTCTACTTCGGCCGCAACGAGGAAGGCGGCATCCGCTGCGTCTATCACGGCTGGAAGTTCGACGCGAAGGGCCGCTGCGTGCAGGCGCCCACGGTGCCGGCGCAGGCCGAGGCGCGCATGTGCGAGCGCGCGCGCATCCGCGCCTGCCCGGCCCAGGACTGGGGCGGCTTCATCTGGGCCTACCTCGGCCCGGGCGAGGCGCCTGCGCTGCCGCAGCTGGAGTTCGGGGCGCTGCCGCCGACGCACCGGCATGTCTCCCGGAAGCTCCAGGAGTGCAACTGGGCGCAGGCCGCCGAGGGCGGGGTGGACACCGCGCACTTCTCCTTCCTGCACCAGCCGGTGGCTGCCACACCGCAGGAACTGGCCGACAAGGCGGCGCGCGCCACCCGGGGTTATGCCCGGCAGACCATGGGCGAGGCGCACGTGCGCTGGATGCGCGAAGACCCCTGCCCGCGCTACGAGGTGCAGCGCCACGAGGCGGGCCTGGTGCTGGGCGGGGCGCGCCAGGCCGACGAGGGCCGGACCTACTGGCGCATCGCGCAGTACCTCATGCCCTGCCATGGCTTCACGCCCAGCGCCACCGAGGGGCAGACCCTGCACGCGCAGTGCTGGGTGCCCGTGGACGACGAGAACTGCTGGGTCTACCTGTACTCCTGGAACCCGGCCCGCCCCCTGACCGACGAGGAGCGTCGCAGCTACCGCAGCGGCGGGGCGGTCTACCCGGAGATGGACGCCAGCGGGATGCCGGTGCGCAACCGCTCCAACGACTACCTCCTGGACCGGCAGATGCAGAAGACCGAGAACTTCACGGGCATCGTGGGCGTGTCGGAGCAGGACGCAGCCATCCAGGACAGCCAGGGGCGCATCGCCGACCGCACGCGCGAGCTTCTCGGCCCCACCGACCTGGGCGTGGTGCAGTTCCGTCGCCTCATGCTGGAGGCCGCCCGCACGGTGGCTGGCGGCGGCGTGCCGCCCGGACGCGACATGCCGCAGGCCTATCGCGTACGCGCCGGCGGGGTCGTGGCCGACGCGGCCCTGGGCTTCGAGGAGGTCATGCGGCTGCGTTTCGGCGACCCGCTGGGCCGTGTGGACGGCCCGCCGCCCTAGACCACGATTGGCGTCATCGCGCCGTCCACCGTGAGCACCGCGCCGCTGACATAGGCCGCGGCCGGCGAGGCCAGAAAGAGCACCACGCGGGCCACGTCCTGCGGCTCGGCCAGGCGCCCGAGCGGCTGCTCGCGCCGCAGCCGCTCCTGCAGCACCTCCACCGGCTCGCCGGTCATGCGCGACTGGGCCTGCAGGCCCTGCAGCATGCGCGAGGTGGCCACCGTGCCGGGGTTGACCACGTTCACGCGCACACCCTGCGGGCCGAAGGCGCGAGCGAGCCCGACGCTGGCCAGCATGAGCGCGGCGTTGGCCGCCCCGCCGGGCAGGTGGATGGGCGAGGCGAGCTTGCCGCCGGTGCCCACGATGTTGACGATGCTGCCGCTGCCGCGCGCGGCCATGCGGCCGATGGCCGCCTGCACGGCGTGAAGGGTGGGGAAGTACTTGGCCTGCATGGCGGCGTGCCAGTGCTGCGCCTGCAGCTCCGCTGGCGGGGTGCGCTGCGCGGCGCCGGCGCTGCACACGAGCAGCTGCAGCGGGCCGAGCGTGTCCTCCACCTGCTGCACGAGGCGCTCGCCGGCCTCGGGCGCGCACAGGTCGGCCGCGAAGGCCTGCGCCGCGTAGCCGGCTGCGGCCAGGGTGCGCACGGCGGCGTCCAGGTTGGCCGGGTCGCGCGAGGCGATCGCCACGCGCGCGCCCTCGGCGGCCAGCGCCTGGGCGCAGGCCAGTCCGATGCCCTTGCTGCCGCCGGTGACGAGGGCGACCTGGCCCTTCAGGCCGAGTTCCATGGGAGGGTCCTTTCGGTGGCGGGGGAGGGAGGGGCACCGGGGTGGCGCCAGCAGCAAGGATAGTGCGCGCGGGCTGCGCGGTGGCCCGCCCGATAATCCGGCGCAAGGGGAGACACTCATGCGCTACTGGGAGATCGCGCAGGCGCTGCGCGAGGAGATTGCCGGAGGCAGCCACCCGCTCGGAGGGCGCCTGCCCACGGAGGCGCAGTTGATGCAGGCCTACGGCGCCAGCCGCCACGCCGTGCGCGAGGCGCTGCGCCTGCTCACGGAAGACGGCCTGATCTCGCGCCGCCCGCGCTCGGGCTCCACCGTCGTGGCGCTGTCGCCGCAGCTGCATTTCGTACAGCGCGTGGCCTCCATCCAGGAGATCATCAACTACCCGCCCGACACCGAGCGGCGCGAGCTCGCCTCGGGCTGGGTGACGGCCGACGCCGACCTCGCGCCGCGCCTGCGCTGCGCCGTGGGCACGGCCTGGTTCCGCTTTGAATCCATGCGCTTTGCCGCGGGCTCGCCGCTGCCGCTGTGTCACACCCACGTGTACGTGCGCCCGGAGTACGCGGGCATCGCGCGCCACCGCCGCCACGCCCAGCTGCCCTTTGCCGACCAGATCGCCGAGATGTACGGCGTGCACGCCGCCTCCACCGATTTCGAGATCTCCGCCAGCCTCGTGCCGGAGGCCTCGGCGGCGCTGCTGAAGGTGGCCGCGGGTGCTGCCGCACTCACCACGATCCGCCGCTACGCCGACGCCGACGGGCGGCTCTTCGAGGTGTCCATTGCCGTGCACCCCGCGCCGCGCTACTCCTTCAACTTCCAGCTGCGCCGCGAGCGCGCGGCCCCCGCCAAGCGCGGCGCCTGAGGAATTTGTCCGAACAATGTGATACCTTGGGTCCTGTTCGTCGCCGCTTCAGGAGCGTCCCATGGCCCCTCCCCGCAAAGTCATCGTCACCTGCGCGGTGACCGGTTCCATCCACACGCCGTCGATGTCCCCGCACCTGCCGGTGACGCCGCAGGAGATCGCCGAGGCGGCCATCGGCGCGGCGCGAGCGGGTGCCTCGGTGGTGCACCTGCATGCGCGCGACCCCGTGGACGGCCGCCCGACGCAGGACCCTTCGCTCTTCGCGCAGTTTCTGCCGGAGATCATGCAGGCCTGCGACGTGGTCATCAACATCACCACCGGCGGCGCGGCCACGATGACCATCGAGGAGCGGCTGCAGCCGGCGCTGCGCTTCGCCCCGGAGATCGCCTCGCTGAACATGGGCTCGATGAACTTCGGGCTGTACCCGATGCTTGCGCGCTACCCCGAGCTGCGCCACGACTGGGAGCGCAGCTACCTGGAGGGCAGCGTCGACCGCATCTTCAAGAACACCTTCCAGGACATCGAGCGCATCCTCACCTCCTGCTCGCGCAACGGCACGCGCTTCGAGATCGAGTGCTACGACATCGGCCACCTGTACACGGCCGCGCACTTCCTGGAGCGCGGCGTGCTGCAGGCGCCGCTGTTCATCCAGGGCGTCTTCGGCATCCTGGGCGGCATCGGCCCGCACCCCGAGGACGTGGCGCACATGAAGCGCACGGCCGACCGGCTCTTCGGCGACGACTACGTGTTCTCGGTGCTCGGGGCCGGGCGCAACCAGATGCCGGTGGCCACGCAGTCGCTGCTCATGGGCGGGCACGCGCGAGTGGGGCTGGAGGATTCGCTGTGGGACGCCCCGGGCGCGCTCGCGCGCAGCAACGCGCAGCAGGTGCAGCGCATCCGCTCGATCATCGAGGCGCTGTCCATGGAAGTGGCCACGCCCGACGAGGCGCGGCAGATGCTGCGCCTCAAGGGGCGCTGAGCCGCGGGGCTGCAGCCTGCCGGGCGGCAGGGGCGAGGCCCCGGCGCGCGAGGGGTCGGCGCCTTGACCTCAATTGTCCGGATGATTAGAGTGAGCCCACAGGAGATCACCCTCGATGGCACGCATTCCCTACCCCGATGACAGCAACCCGGAAGTGGCCCAGCTGCGCGCGCAGATCGTGGCCGAGCGCGGCAAGCTGCACAACCTGTACCGCATGCTGCTCAACAGCCCGCCAGTGGCGCAGGGCTGGCTGAACTTCCTCACCGCCATCCGCCAGAAGTGCCGTATCCCGGGGCGCCTGCGCGAGCTGGCCATCCTGCGCATCGCGGTGATCAACCAGGCCGACTACGAGTTCGTCAGCCACGTGCCCTTCGCCCTGAAGGAGGGCCTCACGCAGGCGCAGATCGACGCTGTGGCCCGCTGGGAGGCCAGCAGCCTGTACTCCGAGCAGGAGCGCGCCGTGCTCGCCTACACCGACTCGATGACGCGCGACGTGCACGTGCCCGACGAGACCTTCGAGCCCATCAGGAGGCTTTTCGACGCGCGCGAGGTCACGGAGCTCACCGCCACCATCGCCGCCTACAACCTCGTCTCGCGCTTCCTGGAGGCGCTGCAGGTCGACCCCGAACCCGAGGAGAAGAAGTGATGACGCACCGCCTGACCCGCCGCGCGGCCGCCGCCGCGCTGGCCACCGCCTGCCTGCCCGTGGGCGCCCAGCAGGGCTGGCCCTCCCAGAACCTGCGCATCATCGTGCCGCAGACCGCCGGGGGGCCGTCGGACGTGGTCGGGCGGCTGCTGGGCACGCGCCTGGGCGAGATCCTCGGGCGCACGGTGGTGGTGGAAAACCGCCCCGGCGCCGGCGGCAACATCGGCACCGACCTCGTGGCCAAGTCGCGCCCGGACGGGCACACGCTGCTCGTGAACATCGTGGGCATCCTGGCCATCAACGCCACGCTGTACAAGCAGATGCCCTTCGACGCCGAGCGCGACCTGGACGGCGTGGGCCGCGTGGTGTCCTCGCAGCTCGCGCTGGTGGCGCACCCCTCGGTGGCCCCGAACAACGTGCGCGAGCTCGTGGCCTGGGCCAAGGCGCGGCCGGCCGGCAGCGTCTCCTACGCCTCCGCGGGCACGGGCTCGCCGCAGCACATCGGCGGCGAGCTGCTCAACGCCAAGGCCGGCATCAAGCTCAACCACGTGCCCTACAAGGGCGCGGTGCCTGCGCTGCAGGACCTGCTGGGCGGGCACGTGCCGCTGGCCATTGTGGGGCTGCCCGCGGTGCTGCAGCCGGCGGCCAGCGGCAGCCTGAAGATCCTGGGCGTGTTCGGCGGCCAGCGCTCGCCCTTTGCCAAGGACGTGCCCACCTTTGTCGAGTCGGGCTTCCCGGACATCGAGATGGAGCTGGCCTACGGCATCTTTGCCGCGCGCGGCACGCCCCGGCCGATCATCGACCGCCTGAACCGCGAGCTCGGCGCCATCCTGCAGCAGCCCGAGGTGCGCGAACGCCTGGGCGGCGCCGGCTTCGAGGTCGGCCACAGCAGCCCCGCGGCGCTGGACGCCTACCTGAAGTCGGAGACCGCCAAGTGGCGGCCGATCGTGCGCGACTCGGGCGCGACGGCCGACTGAGCCGCAGACCGGGCCCGGGACCGATCCTTCGACCGACCCTTCCGTTCACCTTCCCCGGCCTGACCGGCCGTCGCACACCATGTCCTTCTCCAGCTCCGCTCCTCCCCAGCTCAGCCCCACGCTCAAGGCGATGCGCCGCGTCATCACCGGGCTCGACGCGCAGGGCCGCTCGGTCGTCACGCATGAGGGGCAGGCCCCCGGCCAGCACGAGAACGCCAGCTTCAAGGGCCGCGGCTTCACCGACTTCTGGGTCTGGCGCCAGACGCCGCAGCCGCTGCACGGGCAGGAGGACACCGGACGCTGGCCCGACGAGTTTCCGGGGCCGGCCGCTGGGGGCCATGTGCGCGTGGTGCACTGGCTGTCCGACGGCGGCGACCGCAGCCGCATGCCGCCCATCGTCGCCCCGCACCCGCCCAAGCGCGCGGCCGACGGCGGGCGCTCCTGGGACCGCGGTGGCGGCAACAACTTCTGCATCTCCGACATGCACAAGACCGAGTCGCTGGACTTCGGCATCGTGCTGGAGGGCGAGCGCATCCTCGTGTGCGACGAGGGCCGCACCACCATCGTGCCCGGCGACATCGTCGTGCAGGTGGGGGCCTGGCACCTGTGGGACAGCTCGGCCAGGGGCTGCCACATGGCCTTCGACATGTTCTCCGCCGACTTCGGCCCGGGTGACGGCTCCCACGGCCTCATGGAGCAGGACCTGCCCACCCTGCAGCCGGCCGCCGGCATGCAGCTGCCCGCGGGCGTGCGGCCGCAGCGGCGCGTCGTGACCATCGACCACGAGCCGGGGAGGTCGCGCATCGTCAGCGACGCGGCTTCGCCGGACGTGCGCCTGGACCCGGCCCGGCCGGGCTTCGCGCTGCAGCGCATCTGGGTGGCCGAGCGTCACCCGGCGCCGATGGTCACTGAGTCGCTGCACCTGCCGCATGTGCTGATTCCTCCTCCCACGGGGGCGGTGCTCAACGTCTTGAACGTGCCGCCGGACGAGGCCTGGCTCGGGCGCGCCGGCGTGGCGCAGGCGCAGGCCTGGTACGCCTCGGTGGGCGCGCAGGCGGTGGCCACCTGCGGCAGCCTGCCCGGTCATCCCTACTCGCAGCGCTCGCGCACCGTGGACTTCCTCTTCGTCACCGAAGGCGAGATCACGCTCGTGCTGGACACGGGCCACGCGACGCTGAAGGCCGGGGAGATCGGCGTGGTGCGCGGGGGCAACCACGCCATCGCCAACCACAGCGGTCGCCCGGCCGTGGTGGCGGTGGCCAGCCACGACGCGGCCGAAGGGGCGTAGGCACACCGGCGAGCCGGCGAACCCAACGCACGGGGACACTGGCACACAGGCGGGCGCTCGCACAGGTGCGACGCCGCCCGTAGACTGCGGCGATGGACGCTGCCGCGAACCCGAAGCTGCAGGCCCTGGCCAGCCAGGCCGGGCACGCCGGCACGCCCTGCGGCGACGGGGTAGTGGCCTGGCGCCGCTGGGGTGCGGCGCCCGCTGCCTCGGCGCCGGTGGTGCTGCTGCACGGCGGCTCGGGCAGCTGGACGCACTGGCTGCACACCGTCGAGCCGCTCGTGCTCGCCGGCCGCACGGTGCTCGTGCCGGACATGCCCGGCTTTGGCGAGTCCGCCGCCCCGCCCGACGGCCACGACGCCGATGTGCTGCCGGGCTGGCTCGAGCGCGGGCTGGTGCAGCTCATCGGCCACGCTCCGGTGGAGCTGGTGGGCTTCTCGTTCGGGGCGCTCGTGGCGGGCCTGTGGGCGCACGCGCACCCGGCGCGCGTGGCGCGGCTCGTGCTGGTGGGCTCGCCCGGCCTGTCGGCCGCGCCGGCCCCCGTGCTCGACCTGCGGCGCTGGGAGGCCGCCGAGCCGGGTGCTGCGCGCCTGGCGGTGCACCGCCACAACCTGCTGCAACTCATGCTCGCCCGCGAGGAAGCGGCCAGCGAGCTGGCTGTGGCGCTGCACGCGCACAACGTGGAGCGCGATCGCATGCGCCGGCGCCGCCTGATGCTCACCGACGCCCTGGTGCCGCTGCTGCCGGCGCTGCGCTGCCCGGTGCACGGCATCTGGGGTCGCGAGGATGTGCTCTTCCGCCACCGCCTGGAGGTGGTCGAGCGCGGAATGCGCCTGGCGCCGGGCCTGCTCAGCCTGGACTTCATCGACGGCGCCGGCCACTGGGTGGCCTTCGAGCAGCCCGATGCCTTCAACCGCGCGCTGCTGCGGGCCCTCGGGATACCCGGCCCCAGCGGGGCGCCCGGCGGCCGGGCCATCGGCCCCGCGCAGGAGGCTGGCCGATGAGCGAGCGCGCCGATGTCCTGGTGGTGGGAGCCGGCATCGCTGGCGCGAGCTTGGCCTGCTGGCTCGCGCCCGAGGCGCGGGTGGTGGTGCTGGAGCGCGAGGCGCAGCCCGGCTACCACGCCACCGGGCGATCGGCCGCGCTGTACATGGCCAGCTACGGCACGCCGCAGGTGCGCGCGCTCACGCAGGCCAGCCGCGCCTTTTTCGAGTCGCCCCCGCCGGGGTTCGGCGAGCATGCGCTGCTGTCGCCCCGCGGCGCCATGATGGTGGCTGCGCCGGGCCAGGAGGCGGCCCTGCAGGCGATGTGGGAGGTGTTCCGGGCCAGCTCCGGCCAGGCGCAGCGGCTGGACGCCGCGCAGGCCTGCGCGCTCGTGCCCGTGCTGCGCCGCGAGCGCGTGGCGGGCGCCGTGCTCGAGCCCGATGCGGCCGACATCGACGTGCATGGCCTGCACCAGGGCTACCTGCGCGCCGTGCGCCGCGCCGGCGGGCAGCTCGTGTGCGACGCCCCGGTGCAGGCCGCGCACCGCGCCGGCGGGGTCTGGCAGGTGCGTGCGGGTGCCCGGCAGTTCGAGGCGCCGGTGCTCGTCAACGCCGCGGGCGCCTGGGCCGACGAGCTCGGGGCGCTGGCCGGCGCGCAGCCGCTGGGCCTGCAGCCGCGGCGGCGCACCGCCTTCGTCTTCGACCCGCCCGCCGGGCTGGACTGCGCCGCCTGGCCGATGACCGCTGGCATCGAGGAGGACTGGTACTTCAAGCCCGACGCCGGGCTGCTGCTGGGCTCCCCCGCCAACACCGACCCCGTGGCCGCGCACGACGTGCAGCCCGAGGAGCTCGATGTGGCGCTGGGCATCCACCGCATCCAGGAGATGACCACGCTGCAGATCCGCCGCCCGCGCCGCACCTGGGCGGGCCTGCGCTCCTTCGTGGCCGATGGCGATCTCGTGGGCGGCTGGGACGACCGCGCCGAGGGCTTCTTCTGGGTGGCCGCGCAAGGCGGCTACGGCATCCAGACCTCCGCGGCGATGGGGCAGGCCTGTGCCGCCCTCGTGCGCGGCAAGCCCCTGCCGGATTCGCTGCGCGCCTGGGGCCTCACGCCGGCCCTGCTCGGGCCGCAGCGGCTGCGGGTTCCTCCCGCCTCGCCGGCCTGACGCCAGCCTGCTGCAGCCGCACGCGGCCTCAGGCCGTCCGGTGGGGCGGCGCGCGGCCCAGCTCGAGCCACGCGAGCGCGCCCAGCACCGCGGCTCCGCCCAGCAGCGTGGCCGGCCCCGGGCGCTCGCCGCCGAAGGCCCAGGTCAGCACGATGCCGAAGACCACCTCCAGCAGCGCCATGAGCGAGGTCTCGGTGGCGGTGAGCTGACGCGCGGCGCGCAGCACGAGCACGCAGGGCACGCCCAGCTGGAAGACGCCGAGCACGAGCAGCAGCGCGAGGTCGTGCGCGCTCGCGGCGAAGGGCCAGGCCAGCGGCAGCGTGCACAGCGCCGAGATCGTCCCGCCGATGAGCACCGCCACCGACAGGTCCGGCCCGCGCCCGGCGCGCTGCACCAGCACCCAGTTCACCGCGGCGGCCAGCGGGATGCCCAGCGCCAC
>JBMOGN010000029.1:0-22564 GCA_049318345.1 Rubrivivax sp.
CCCCCGCCCCCTCCCCATGAACGCCCCTACCCCCGCACTCGGCACCCCCAGCGAAAGCGAGGGTGATGTCAACTCCTCCCCGCGCCGCGCGGCCTGGCAGCGTGCGCACCTGGACGAGCCCACGCGCGCGCTGCTGCGGCGCGATGCCACCGCCTTCCTGCACCAGTCGGTGTCCACGCCCTGCCTGTCGGCCATCCGCCGCGCCGAAGGCATCTGGATCGAGGACATGGCCGGCCGCCGCTACATGGACTTCCACGGCAACAACGTGCACCACGTGGGCTATGCCCACCCGCACGTCATTGGCGCCATCAAGGCCCAGCTCGACGAGCTGAGCTTCGCGCCGCGGCGCTTTGCCAGCGAGCGCGCGGTGGAACTGGCCGAGGCGCTGTCGACGCGCTTTCGCGGCCTCACCGGCCAGGCCGGGCGCGTGCTCTTCACAACAGGCGGCACCGACGCGGTGGAAGTGGCCATCAAGCTCGCCCGCGCCGCCACCGGCCGCTTCAAGACCCTGAGCTTCTGGGACTCCTTCCACGGCGCGGGCTTCGGCGCCTCCAGCGTGGGCGGGGAGTCGCTGTTTCGCAGCGGCGCGGCCGTGGGCCCGCTGCTGCCGGGCAGCGAGCACGTGGCGCCCTTCGGCTGCTACCGCTGCGCCTACGGCCACCCGGTGGACGAACACGGCCAGCCGCGCCTGGACCAGTGCCGCCTGGCCTGCGCCTCGATGGTGCGCTACGTGCTGGAGCGCGAGGGCGACGTGGCGGCCGTCGTGGCCGAGCCGGCGCGCGCCGTGCCCTTCATCCCCCCGCCGGGCTACTGGCAGGCCGTGGCCGAGGCCTGCCGCGCCCACGGCACGCTGCTGATCTTCGACGAGATCCCCACCGGGCTGGGCAAGACCGGCCGCTTCTTTGCCGCCGAGCACGATGGCGCGCGGCCCGACATCGTGGTGCTCGGCAAGGCCCTGGGCGGCGGCGTGCTGCCGCTGGCCGCCTGCCTGGCGCGCGAAGACCTGAACGTGGCCGGCGGCTATGCCTTCGGCCACTACACGCACGAGAAGAACCCGGTGACCGCAGCCGCCGCACTGGCCACGCTGGAGGTCATCGAGCGCGAGGGGCTGGTGGAGAACGCCGCACGCGTGGGCGCCCACGCGCTGCAGCGGCTGCACGACATGAAGCGCCGCTTCCCCCTCGTGGGCGACGTGCGCGGACGCGGGCTGCTGCTGGGGCTGGAACTGGTGGCTGACCGCGCCACGAAGCAGCCTGCACCCGAGGCCGCCGACCGCATCCTCTACCGTGCGCTGGCGCGAGGACTGTCCTTCAAGACCACGATGGGCAGCACCCTGACCCTCACCCCGCCGCTGGTGACCACGGTGGCCCAGATGGACGCGGCGCTGGACATCCTGCAGGCCTGCCTGGAAGAAGAGCAGGAGCCGTAGCAGCAGGAGGGCAGGCTCGGCGCGCCACGGCGGCCCGGCGGCCCGGCGGGCCGCGTGGCACGCGCGGCTCAGGCGGGCAGGCGCACGAACCAGCGGCTGGCCGTCTCCACCGCCTGCCACACCAGGTGCCCGAAGGCCCAGGTGTAGGCGATGGCCGCCCCACCCACGACGGTGGCGCCCAGCAGCGCCAGACCGTCCCGGAACATCCAGCCCAGGCACATCAGCACCAGGCTGAAGGCCGGCAGCACGTTGCCCAGCGGCAGGGGCAGGAAGATGATGAAGGCCATGGTCGCGATCCACGCCGACCACCAGGCGCGCGTGTGGCGGTGGCACAGGGCCGTCCAGCGCTCGCGCAGCCGCGCCCCGGCCTGGCCGTACAGCCAGGCCAGCCCGTGCAGGCAACGGCGCGACCACCGCTCGTCCAGCCGGATCGCCCCGAGCCTGCCCGGCAGGAAGGAGCCGGCCCGCACCCGAGGCGACGGCTCGCCCAGGCGCAGCCAGTGCAGGGCCAGCACCAGGATGGCCAGGCTCAGCGCCGTGCCCATGCCGTAGATCGGCACGACGCACAGCACCGACAGCACCAGCAGCAGCACGGCGGTGGAGTCCTCCCCGTGCAGGCGCAGCAACTCGGCCAGGCTGAGACGGGGAGAGGCCTCGGCGGCCTGCAGGAAGGGTTGCGGACTGATGCGGGTCATGCGGTGGGCGGACTCAGGCAAGCGTCGCATTCTGCAGCTGCGACGATGTTGAATGAAGCGAAGTTCGACAGACCTTCAGTTCGGGATTTTCGAAGTGAGAGGCGTACTGGCCCCCCGCGCTGTGGCCACCACCTGCTGCACCAGCGGGTGGTGCAGGCCGCGCCGCGTCCGCACGGCAAAGATCTCCTCGCGCACCTCCCCGGTGGAGCCGAGCAGCCGCAGCCCGCGGGTGCGCCCCACGTCGGCCGCGCCCAGCCGGCTCACGGGGAACACGCCCAGGCCTTGTGCCGCGAACACCGCCAGGAGCGCGCTGTCCTCGAACTCGCCGACGATGCGCGGGATGATGCCCTGCCCCTCGAACCAGCGCTCCAGCCGCCCGCGCAGCGAGGAGTGCGCGGTGGGCAGCAGCAGCGGCAGCCCGGCCAGCGAATGCGGAAACCGCTCGACCTGCGCGCGCTGCACCAGGCGAGCCGGTCCGTACCAGTCGACTGGCGACTCCACCAGCCGGTCGCTGACGAGGCGCAGGCTCGAGTTCGCAGGAGGCGGGGTGCAGGCGAGGACCAGGTCCAGGTGGTGCAGCGCGAGCTCGCCCAGCAGCGGCTGCACCTCGCCCTCGTGACAGACCAGGCGCAGCGCGGGCGTCGCCAGCACCGGCTCCAGCAAGGCGTGCGCGGCGAACTTCGACAGCCCGTCGGACAGGCCCACGGCCAGACGGACGACGGGCGCGCCGGCCGCGGCACGCACCTCCTGCGGCAGCTGCTGGCCAAGCTGGAAGATCTCCTCCGCGCGTGCGAGCGCCGCCTGACCGGCCTCGGTGAGCGCCACGCCCCGGCCCGCGGGCTTGAGCAGCTGCGCACCCAGCTCGCGCTCGAGCTCGCGCACCTGCACGCTGACGGTCTGGATGGCCACATCCAGACGCTCGGCCGCGCGCGCAAAGCCCCCTTCACGGGCCACCACCCAGAAGTAGTGGAGATGGCGGTAATTGAACAAGGCGCCTCCCGGATGATTCGGAAAAAACGAATTCTCGAATCGATCCGAGCTGCTTTCACGGAAGTCCGGACAACTCCACACTCATCGGGATCCCTTCCACCCCTGACTACCGGAGTTCTCCATGCACACGCGCAACCGCCGCACCTTCATCCTCCAGGTCGCCGCGACCGCCGGCACCGCCGCTGCTGCCACCCGGGCGGCCGCGCAACCCACCCGCCTCGACGAGAAGGACCCCCAGGCTGTCTCACTGGGCTACCGCCACGACACGAACCAGGTCGACCGCGCCAAGTTCGCCAAGCACGCCCCGTCGCAGAAGTGCAGCAACTGCCAGCTCTACCAGGGCAAGGCCACCGACCCCTGGGGCGGCTGCCCGCTGTTCGGAACCCGCCAGGTGGCCGGGCCGGGGTGGTGCAGCGCGTGGGTGAAGAAGGGCTGAGGCACGCCGCGCGAACGGGCTGTCCCGCTCGCGCAACCCTGCCTCAATCTACGGTAGCGCCGCTGGCCTTCACGAACCTCGCCCACTTGTCGATCTCGGCCTGCGTGAAGGCGCGGGCCTCGGCGGGAGAGTTGCCCACGGGGCGCAGGCCGAGGCTGGCGAAGCGTTCCTGCACCGCGGGCAGCTTGAGGATCTGCGCGACCTGGGCCTGAAGCTTCTCGACGATGGCTGCAGGCGTGCCCTTGGGCACGTACAGGCCGTTCCAGGCGTCTGCGGAAAAGCCCGGGAAGCCACTCTCGGCGATGGTGGGAACATCCGGCGCCGCGGGCGAGCGCATCAGACTCGTCACCGCGAGCGGGCGCATCTTGCCGGCCTGGATGTGGGGGACCGAAGAGGGCAGGCCGTCGATCATCAGCTGCACGTTGCCGGCCAGCATGGCGGTGATGGCCGGGCCGCTGCCCCCGTAGGGCACGTGCAGGATGTCCACGCCCGCCAGCTGCTTGAGCATCTCGAAGGTGAGATGCGCAGCCGTTCCGTTGCCCAGCGACGCGTAGCTCAGCTTGCCGGGCTCCCGCTTGGCCAGCGCGATGAGTTCGGGTAGCGTGCGCGCCGACACCGAGGGGTGCGCCACCAGCACATTGGGCAGGGTCCCCACGGTCGTGACGGGCTCGAAGTCGCGCAGCGGGTGGTACTTGAGTTTCGGGTTCAGGGAGATGTTGATCGCATGCGAACCGGTGACGCCCATGATCACCGTGTAGCCATCGGGTGCAGCCCGGGAGACGGCCTCCGCACCGACCGACCCCCCCGCGCCAGCCCGGTTCTCGATGTTCACCGGTTGCTTCCAGGCCAGTGACAGATGCTCCCCGACCACCCGTGCCGCGATATCGGTGGAGCCACCAGGAGGAAAGGGCACGACCAGCTTGATCGGCTGGTTCGGGTAATCCGCCTGGGCCCAAGTCGGCAGACTGAGGGCACCGGCCGCCGAGGCGGCTCCGATCACGAGGGAACGACGCTGGGAATTCACCATCGGTGAGGCTCTCTGTTGGTTGTCAGGGGGCGGGACCCGGCCCCTGGGGGTTCAGACGGGCGTGACGATCAGTTCGCGGGGCAGCCGGGAGAGGTGCTCCAGGCCCGTGGGCGTGACCAGCACGGTGTCCTCCAGGTGCACGCCGCCCACTTCGGGGTCGCGGTAGAACACCTCGAAGTTCATGGCCATGCCGGTCTCCACCGTCCAGCCACGGGTCTTGTGGGCCGGCTCGGCGTACTCGAGCACGTCCAGCCCGATTCCGTGCCACACCATGGTCGTGAGCATGGGCTCCAGCCCATGGCCGGCGATGACGGCCTCGGCGGCTGCGCGGCAGTCCGTGGTCTGCACCCCCGGCTGCAGCTTGGCTTCAGCCGCCGCGAGCGCATCGCGAACGATCCCGTGCAGCTGCTGCAGCCTTGCAGAGGGCTCACCGATGACGCCCGTGCGGGCGATGTCCATGTGATAGAGCTTCCAGGTGCCGATGGCGTCGTACACCACCACGTCGCCCGCGCCCAGGCGCCGGCTCTCGGCCCATTCGTTGTCGAGCACGAAGCCTCCGTCGGGCCCGGCGCCGAACATCATCCCGCGCTCGCCCAGGAAGCGGCCGCCCTGGCCCACCACGCTGCTGCGGTAGGCGTCGACCATCGACATGACCGACCCGCCCACCCGCACCGCGCGGCTGGCGTCCTCCAGAGCGTGGTCGTTGATGCGCGCCCCGTGCCGCAGCAACTCGATCTCGGGCGCCGTCTTGACCATCCGGATCTCCCGGAAGATGTGCAGTGCGTCCACCACCTCGATGCGGCCCCCGAGCCGCTCGGCCACCTGCGCGCCGAAGCGCAAGTCGTCGAACCCCACGCGCCATGTTCCGCGCGAGCCCAGGTGAGCCTCAAACCATCCGCAGGCCGCCCCGAGCAGGTCCTCTGCGGAGGAGTCGCGCGTGGCGGCATACAGGTCACGCAGCGGGTGGCGCAACTGGGTGTCGATCCCCACGCCGTCGGAGATCATCCGCAGCAGGTAGGACGCGCTGGAGCGGGTCTTGGCGCTGAACAGGCGCAGATCCGGCATCCAGGTCGGCCGCGTCACGAGGTAGGCCAGGTCGTAGTCCGAGACACACAGGGCAGGCGGCAGGTCCTCACGGGCCGGAAGCACGGCGGCCCCCAGGATGTCGTGGAACTGCCCGAGGACCGAGTCGGGCATGTGCCCGGAGAGGTAGTACAGGTTCTTGTATCCGCTGCCCACCACCGCATCGAGGCGGTGTCGCGCCATCACGGCACGGGCGCGCTCCACGTTCACCAGAGGAGCGCCTGCCGCCCTCGCGGGCGCCTTCTTCGCTTCGACGACTTCGGTCATGCGTGCTTTCGAGTCCGCGCGCGTTCCGGACGCGCCACCGCCTGCAGGCCCCGCCGCGTGCAGGGTACCCGGGGCACCTTAGCGATGCCCCCGTCCCGTGTCAACGCGGGTTTCGAAGGGTTGCCCAACCGGCCCGCAGCAGGCAGGGTTGCCCACGTGCACAAGAGGCTCCCATGACCCTGCCCAACCGTCTCTCAGGCCACGTGGCGCTTGTCACCGGCGCCGCCGGCGATCTCGGCGCCGCCATTGCGGCGCGTCTGCTTGAAGCCGGCATGCGGGTCGCCCTGCTGGACCTCGACGCCGAAGCCCTGACCAGGAGGCACGGTTGGGCATCGGCAGCCCCGAATCCTGCATCCGACCTGCCGCCGGGCGGGCGCACGCTCCTGCTGCCGGGCTGCGACATCCGCCACGAGGACCAGGCCTGCGACGCGGTTGCTCGGGTGATGAGCCACTTCGGCTCGATCCGCGTGCTCGTCAACAACGCCGCGATGGTCACGCCGAAGGCTCCCGTGGCCGAGCTGCCGGTCTCGTCCTGGCGGGACACGCTGGACGTGAACCTCACTGGCGCCTGGCTCATGACACGAGCCTGCTGGCCCCACCTGCGTGTGGACGGCGGCGCGGTGCTCAACGTGGCCTCGCAGATGGGACACGTGGCCTCGGCCGGCGGCGGGGCCTATGGCGTCTCGAAGGCGGGGCTGATAGCGCTGGCCCGTGCCATCGCCGTCGACGGTGCCCCCCACGGCATCCGCGGGCTCAGCCTGTCGCCCGGGGCCATCATGACGAGCCGCCTCACGAACCGCTACGGCAGCGAGGAAGCCGCTCATGCCACACTGGCCTCGAAGTACCTGGCCGGGGAGATCGGCTCGCCTCAGGAGGTGGCCGAGGCCGCCTGGTTCCTCCTGAACGGGGGGGCCTTCCTCAACGGCTGCGACCTGCTGGTGGACGGCGGCTACACCACCGTATGAGCGACCTGCGCGAAGGCGACGCGCTGGACGTCCTGATCCGGCAGCTGCGCACCGCGGCGCCACCCGCGGCCGTGCTCGAGTCGGCCAGGCTGCTCGTGCTGGACACCGTGGGGTGCGCGCTGGCAGGCTTGCAGGCCCCGCCGGTTCGGGCCTTCGCGGCACATGCGGCGCGGCTCGACCCAGGTCCCGTGCCCTGGCCAGGCTCGGGAGAAGGGCCGCAGGGTCGCGGTCTGTCCGTGCACGGCGCCTGCCAGGCCCTGTCGATGGCGGCCTGCTGGGACGAGGCGTGCGAAGGCCTGGCCTACGCGCATGGGCGGCCGGGCGTGCCGGTGGTGGCAGCGGTCCTGGCCCTTGCCTCGACGACGGGCTGCACCTGGCCCCGAGCCCTGGAGGCCGTCGTGCTGGGCTACGAGATCGGGGGCCGCATGGGCGCGAGCCTGCGGATCAAGCCCGGCATGCACGTGGACGCGGGCTGGCCCGCGCTGGGCGCAGCCGCGGCGGCAGCGCACCTGATGGGCGCAGACGAGCGCGTCGTGCGCAGCGCCATCGAGCTGGCCGCCGCGCAGCTGCCCTTCGGGCTGTATCTCCCGATTGCACAGGGCGCCGACGGCCGCAACACCTACCTCGGGCATGCGGCCAGCCTGGGTGTCCATGCGGCCATGGCCGCGGTCTCGGGGGTGTGCGCGCCGCGGGGGGCGGTCGACGAGCACGCGCGCATCGCCCTCGGGCGCGAGGCGCCGGTCGAGCTTGAACCGGCGGGTCGCTGGTTGCTGTCGGAAGGCTATCTGAAGCGGTGGCCGGCCGTGCGGCACGTGCACTACGCCATCGCCGCCGCCCAGGCGATCCGCGACCAGTGGGGCCGGCTTGCAGACGGCGTGGTGGACCCCTCTACGCTGCGGCGCATCGCGCTTCGCGTCTACCCGGAGGCCCTCACCTATTGTGGCAACCGGGCGCCCCGCACGCCGATCCAGGCCCAGTTCAGCCTGAGTTTCGGTGTGGCCACCGCGCTCGCACGGGGAGACCTGGACGTCTCGGCGTACCGCGATCCGACCTTCACGGACCCGGTGATCCGGCGCCTGGAAGGCCTCGTACGACTGCAGGCGGACCCCGACCTCGGCAGGAATGGCCAGCGCGCGGTGTGGCTCGAGGTGGAGACCGCGCAGGGCTACCCGCTGCGAGCCCACGTCGACTCCGTGGACGGCGATGCGGCGCGGCCGCTCACACGCGACGCCGTGCGAGCGAAGTTCATCCGCTACGCCGGGCAGTCGACTTCACCTGGCGAGGCGGATCAGGCAGATCAGGCGGTACAGGCAGCTCAGGCCGCAGACAGCCCTCACGGGCCGTGGTCCCTCGACCCACAAGCCTGCGTGCGGGACTGGTGGCACCAGCTCGTGGTCACCCGTCCCGCAACGCGCCCGGGCCACGAAGCCTGAGAATGGTCGCCATGTCACACACCTCTGGCCAAACCGCCGGCGTGCACGGGAAGGTCCGGCACCTCATGGTGGCGCTCCTGGCCGGCCTGGCGCTGGGCCTGACCACGCCTGCTCCCACCCACGCCCAGACCCTGCGCATCGCCAGCGCCTTCGACCCGCAGACGATGGACCCGCACGGGCTCGCGCTGCTGTACCACTCGCGCATCGCCTACCAGGTCTACGACTCGCTCGTGCACCGCGACGAGCAATTCCGCCTCGAACCCGGGCTGGCGCTGTCGTGGCAGATGACGAGCCCGACGAGCTGGCGCTTCAAGCTGCGCCCGGGCGTGAAGTTCCACGACGGCTCGGCCTTCACGGCCGACGACGTCGTGTTTTCCATCCAGCGTGCACTCACCCCGCCTTCGCAGCGCAGCTTCCAGCTCAAGGGCGTCACCACGGCGCGCAAGGTCGACGAGCTCACGGTGGACCTGCTGACCGAAGCCCCCGACGCCGTGCTGCCCGAGAAGCTCGCCTTCCTGGCCATGATGAGCCGGGCGTGGTGCGAGAAGCACGGGGTGCAGAAGGCGCAGGACTTCAACGGCAAGCAGGAGACGCACGCGGTGCGCCACGCCAACGGCACCGGGCCCTTCCGGCTCGAGCGCTACGAGCCCGATGTGCGCACGGTGCTCAAGCGTCACACTGCATGGTGGGGGGCGGCCGACCGGCGCAACGGCAACGTGCAGGAGGTGGTCTTTACCTCGGTGCGCAGCGATGCCACGCGCCTGGCGGCGCTGGCCTCCGGCGAGACCGACCTGGTGCTGGACCCGCCCTACCAGGACATCGTGCGGCTGAAGGCCGACCCTCGCCTGAGCCTCGCGCAGATGGCCGACCTGGGCCAGCAGTACCTCACCTTCGACCAGGCGCGCGACGAACTGGAAGGCAGCGACGTGAAGGGGCGCAACCCCTTCAAGGACCTGCGCGTGCGCCAGGCGGTCTACCACGCCATCAATGTGCCGCTCATCGTGGACAAGGTGCTGCGCGGCCAGGCCGTGCCCACGGGCGCCTTCCTGTCCACCCGCGTGGACGGCTCGCTGCCCGAGCTCGACCGGCGGCTGCCCTTCGACCCCGCCCGCTCGCGCAAGCTCCTGGCCGAGGCCGGCTACCCGAACGGCTTTGCCGTCACGCTGGACTGCGTGAACGTGGCCTGGCGCGAGAACGTCTGCCAGGCCGCCGCTGCCATGCTCACCCAGGTGGGCATCCGCACCACGCTGCGCTCCAGCCCGACCAACCAGTTCTTCCCCCGGCTCAGCCAGGGCAGCGGCAGCTTTCTGGAATTCGGCTGGAGCGCCAGCCCGGACGCCTGGGCCTCGCTCAACGGGCTGTTCCGCACCTTTGACCGCTCGGGCCTGGGCTCCTTCAACGCCGGGCGCTACAGCAACCCGAAGCTGGACGTGCTCATCGACGGCATCCGCGTCGAGCCCGACCTCACGCGGCGCCGCGCCATGGTGGCCACCGCGCTGCGCCTGGTGGCCGAGGACCTGCCCTACATCCCGCTGTACAGCCGCACGCTGAACTGGGCGATGCAGCGCAAGGTCTCGCTCGTGCAGTGGCCCAACGACCTGGTGGAGCTGCGCTGGGTGAAGGTGCGTTGAGGAGCAACCGAGATGAAGATGATGTCCCCCCTCCTGGCCGGGTACGCGGCCGCGTGCGTGGTCGCGAGCCTGGGCGTCGTGCCCGCGCCCTCGGCAGCCGCACCGAAGGGCCACTGCGTGGAGCCGCTGTCGCGGCCGTTGTGGCTGGCGATGACGGCCGACGAGGTGCTGCGCACGCTCGGCAAGCCGCAATCCGACAACCGCGCCTTCGGCGGCGGGCTGACCTTCCCGGGCCTGCGCATGACCTTCGACACCGCGGGCAAGGAGATGTGGTCGCTGGCCATCGTCTCCGCCGACACGCGCCTGGCCTGCGGCGCCGGCGTCGGGGACGCGCTGGCCAAGGTGCGCGCCGACTTTCCTGGCGGCCAGATGGTCTACGACATCTACCAGGTGCGCACGGGCCCCTATGAGCTGGCCTTCCACAGCGCCTCGGGCGCCGTCACCGAGATCCGCATCCGCCCCTCGGGCCGGCGCTTCGTGGACATGCGGCCCGGCGCCACGCCGGCCGCAGCCGCCGCGATCGACCTGAAGTCTCTGGCCGGAACCTGGATCGACCCGAAGAACGCGCAGTCCTTCGAGATCCGGCCCGACGGCCGCTACCGCACCGGCGTGGGCGGCGAGGGCCAGGTGACCGTGAGCGCCGAGGGGCTCGTCTTCAGCGGCGTGCTCAGCGCCTGGAACCAGGGCCAGGCCACGCTCACCGCCGACCGCAGCGCGATCGAGTTCTACTGGACCAACGCCCAGGGCGCCAAGCAGTACTTCGCCTTCCTGCGCGCCGGGCCCGCGCCCGCCCGGTGAGGCTCAGCGCGGCCGCCGCGGAGCGTCGAGCTCGCGCTGTGCCTGCTCGAGGATGCGGTCGAGCCGGTCCTTGAGCTTCTCGGTGGAGAGCTCCTCGCGCAGCCGCTCGACCATCAGCGCCAGCGCGAAGGGCCCGGGCACACGGAGCTCCACCCTGTCGAGCGTGGCGCGGCGCATCGCGCCCAGCGCCTGGCGCAAGCGCCCGAGTTCGAGCTCCTGCGACAGCACCTCGGCCTCGGCCTGGGTGAGCAGCCGGTTGGCGGGGTCGTACTGGCGGAAGACGTCGAAGAAGAGGCTGGAGGAGGCCTGCAGCTGCTTCATGCTCTTGGGCGCGCCCGGGTAGCCGCTGAACACGAGGCCGGCCACGCGCGCGATCTCGCGAAAGCGCCGCCGCGCGAGCTCGCCGCTGTTGAGCGAGGCCATCACGTCGGCCAGCAGCTCGCGGGGCTCGAAGAGCGAGCCGTCCTCCAGGGCGTCGAGCACCGGCTCGCGCGCGGCCAGGATCTCCAGCCCGTAGTCGTTCACGCTGAGCGAGAAGGTGTTGGGCTGCGCGCGGGCCAGGCGCCAGGCGAGCAGCTGCGCCAGGCCGATGTGCACGTTGCGCCCGGCAAACGGGTAGACGAAGAGGTGCCAGCCCTCGCGCGAGCGGTGGTGTTCCACGAGCAGCCGCCCGGGCACCGGCAGGCGGCTGAGCCGCGCCTGGGCCTGCAGCATGGGCTGCGCGGCCTGCATCTCGGGGTCGAAGAAGTCGCCCTGCGCGGCATCGGCGAGCATCGCCTGCACCGCGTCGGCGAGCTCCGTGGACAGCGGCATCTTGCTGCCCGCCCAGGTGGGCACGGTGCCGCTGGCACGCCGCGCCTTCTTCACCCAGGCCACCATCTCGCGCGTGCGCACGAACTCCAGCACGCGCCCGGCAAAGACGAAGCAGTCGCCCGGGGAGAGTCGCGCGATGAAGCCCTCCTCGATGGTGCCGAGCGTGCCGCCGCTGAGCCACTTCACGAGCATCGAGCTCTCGCCCACGATGGTGCCCACCTGCAGCCGGTGGCGCAGCGCGATGCTGCGCTCGGTCACGCGG
Organism: Rubrivivax sp.; assembly: GCA_049318345.1. Classification (GTDB taxonomy): domain Bacteria; phylum Pseudomonadota; class Gammaproteobacteria; order Burkholderiales; family Burkholderiaceae_C; genus Rubrivivax. Next base: position 11,830 of record JBMOGN010000029.1, read on the forward strand.
TACCGGCCCTCCACGAGGCGGATGCGGTGGTAGTCGGGGTAGGCACCCAGGCTCTGGCCGCCGCGCTCGCAGAAGGCCAGCGCCCAGTTGAACTCCTCGCGCGTGAGGCCCGCGTAGGCCGGGGCGCTGCGCACCTCCTCGAAGAGCGCATCGGCCTCGAAACCCCCGCCCAGGGCCACGGTGACGAGGTGCTGCACCAGCACGTCCAGCGGCTTGGCCGGCGTCGTGCGCGACTCCACGCGCCCGGCCTGCGCCGCGCGGCGCACGGCCGCGGCCTCGACGAGCTCCAGCGTGTTGGTGGGCACCAGCGTGATGCGGCTGGGCCGCCCAGGCGCATGCCCGCTGCGCCCGGCGCGCTGCAGCAGCCGGGCCACGCCCTTGGCGCTGCCGATCTGCAGCACGCGCTCCACCGGCAGGAAATCCACGCCGAGGTCCAGGCTCGAGGTGGCCACCACCGCCTTGAGCGTGCCGGCCTTCAGCCCCGCCTCCACCCACTCGCGCACGGCCTTGTCGAGCGAGCCGTGGTGCAGGGCCACCAGGCCCGCCCACTCAGGCCGCGACTGCAGCAGCAGCTGGTACCAGATCTCGGCCTGCGAGCGCACATTGGTGAAGACGAGCGTCGTGCCCGAGCGCTCGATCTCGTCGACCACCGGCTGCTGCATCTGCGCACCCAGGTGTCCGCCCCAGCTGAAGCGCCCCGGCTCGGCTGGCAGCAGGGTGTCGATGACGAGGGTCTTGTCCACGCGGCCCTGCACCAGGACATGCTCGCCACCGGCACCGGCCAGCGTGGCCATGGCCTCTTGCAGGTTGCCCAGGGTGGCGGACAGCCCCCACACCACCAGGCCAGGGTTCCAGCGCTTGAGCCGCGCCACCGCCAGCTGCACCTGCACCCCCCGCTTGCTGCCCAGCAGTTCGTGCCACTCGTCCACGATGAGCGTGTGCACCCCGGCGAGCTCCTGGTGGGCGCGTTCGCGCGTGAGCATCAGGCTCAGCGACTCGGGCGTGGTCACCAGGGCCTGGGGAGCCTTGCGGTCCTGGCGGGCACGCTCCGCCGCCGGCGTGTCGCCCGTGCGCATCGCCACGCGCCAGCCTGGCGGCGCGAGTGCTGCCAGCGGCTGCTCCAGCGCCCGCGTGGTGTCGGCCGCCAGCGCACGCATGGGCGTGATCCACAGCACCCGCAGCCCCGGCGCGGGGCCCGCCGCGGCCGCCGGGCCGTGCGGCTCGCGCGCCCGCCGCAGGGCGCCGAGCCACACCGCCAGCGTCTTGCCGCTGCCGGTGGTGGCGTGCAGCAGGCCGCTGCGGCCCTGCGCCATGGCCGCCCATACCTGCTGCTGGAAGTCGAAGGGCTGCCAGCCCAGGGACTCGAACCAGCGGCTTTCCGGGGAGGGCGTCACGGTCATGGGGGGGTTCACCGGGTGGCGCCGACAAGGCTGGCGACAGCCGCTGCAGCCGCTGCAGCCGGTTCAGCGCTCAGGAGCGCGACCGCGCCTTGCGCAGGACGAAGTCGAAGCCGTTGGCCACCGCGCCGTCGGCCCCCACCTCCACCTTCAGCGGCTTGACCGGCTCCAGGGCCAGGCGCTTGACCTGATCGTCTGCCACGGTAAGCAGGTAGCTACCCGGCCTCACGCCAGTGAAGATGAAGTAGCCGTCGGCCGTGCTGCGCACCCGGGCAACGGCCTTGCCGTCCTTGCCCCGCAGTTCGAGCTGCACATTGCTCACGCCCCGCCGCTCGGGAGCTGCCTTGCCCTTTGCACCGGCGGCCGGGGCCGCCGCTTCCAGGTAGACGAAGCCATCGACCTCCACCGTGACGAGAACGGGGAAGAGCAGGGTCGCCACGCTCCCGGGCCGGGGCTGGAAGGAAGAGCCCGCCACGGCCGGCGACCACTGCGAGTCCTCCAGCGAGCTCGTGTTCAGGGTCACGCTGGTGTTGCGGTACGGGCTCAGGCGCGGGATGAAGGCCTGGCCCTTCGCGTCGGTCTTCACGGGCGTGGTGGTGCCGTTGACGAAGAAGGTCGCGCCGGGAATGGGCTCGTCCCCCTCGTCGAAGAGGCCGTTGCCGTTGCGGTCGAGGAAGACGCGGGCCGAAGCCGCGCCGCTGCTGGCCGAGGGCAGCGAGCCGAACATCCAGCGCTGCGCGCCGGGATCGTAGCCGGCGGAGGTGAACAGCTGCACGCCGGCGGTGGTGATGCCGGTGGTCGAGCGCGCCACACCTGCACGCAGCGAGTAGCCGCCGAAGTTGCGGTTCAGCGTCACCGCCAGCGAGGTGTCGCGCGCCTGGAAGGCGTGGGTGGCGGAGAAGTTCAGCAACTGGCCGTTGCTGAGGTTCCAGTCGGCCGACAGCAGACCGGTGTCCACCCGCATCTCGGGCTCGATGCGGTAGAGCATCTGCCCGCGGATCGACAGCCCCGGCAGGCTGCGGCTGACCTGCATGCCCCCGAGCACCGACTTCTGCCCGCTGACCTGCTGCGCCGCCAGCTCGTGCGTGAAGACCGAGCCGTTCCAGGCATGCGTGGTGCGGGCACTCATCAGCACATCCGAAGCGCCCGAGCGCCGGTTGTCGACCTGGATCTGCGCCGTCAGGGGCAGCGGCATGGACTCGTCCACCGGCAGTGCGGCATCGATGCGCCCCTTCGAGCTGGAGCGCACGGGATCGGGGCCGGCCGGGTACAGCTCGCTCGTGAAGCGGTCGAGCACGGCGTGGCTGGCCGTGAGCGAACCGTACTCGAAGCGGCTGTTCACGCCCAGGGCGTAGAGGCTGCCGCCGCCGGCGCACGACAGGCAGTGCACCACCTCGGAGTTCATCATCCAGCCGTCCATGAAGGCGCGCAGGCCGCCGCTGACGAGGTTGCGCCCCTGCACGCCCGGCTGGGGCGGCGCCACCACCATGCCGCCGTACAGCGCGTAGCGGTTGTCCAGCCCGTACTCCATCTGCAGCAGACCGCGGTTCACGCCGGCCTGGTCGCGGTGCGCGCCGGCGGTGTACAGCAACTCGCCCGGGCGCACCGAGGAGGCGTCGAGGTTGAAGGTGCGGGTCTCCACACGGGTCTGCCCCTGCGGGCCGTGGAAGACGAGCCGGAAGCGGTTCTCTCCGAAGATGAGCGGCTGGTCGGCGAAGGTGTAGGTGCCGTCGGCGCGTGACTGCTGATAACCCACGAGCGCGTCGTTGGCGTAGAGCTCCACATCCCAGCCCGGCGGCAGGCTGCCCTGGAAGCTCGTGGAGCTGAAGTTGGTGGCCCGGCTCAGCGGCGCGTTGCTCACCGTGAAGCCGGGGCCGGCGGCACTGGAGCGGAAGACATGGGGCACGCCCGGCATGAGCACATTGCCCACCGAGAAGGACGTGGCGGGCAGCGCCTTGCCCAGGGCCCGGCCCTGGGGATCGTTGCGGCCCAGGGTCATGCGAAGCTGCGAGTTCGTCGTCGTGCGGGAGGGGGTCGTGCGCGAGGCGGCGGCCGTGGCGCTGGCGCTGAGGTAAGCCGAGGCCTCCAGCCCGAGCAGGTCGCCGGTGAGGTAGGTGGTGCTGGCGGCCAGGCGCGAGCGGTCGGTGCGCGAGCGGGTCGCGTTCGCGGAGAGGGTCTGGTCCACGAAGGGCCGGCCGAAGATCCGGTAGGGGATGTCCTGGCGCGGCAGGTCCAGGGTACGGGTGTCGTTGCGCCCGATCATGGCCGCGGCGCTCTCGCGGATGATGCGCAGCTGCAGCGGCAGCAGTTCGCGCGGCTGCACGGTCAGCAGCAGCCTCGAGCGGTCGGGCCTGAGCCGCACCGGCCACCAGTTCTCCAGCAGGGTGGTGTCGACATAGATGTCGTCCTCCAGGACCCGCACCGCGGAAGGGTCCACCCGCTCGACACGGCCGGAGATGACGACCCGCCCGGCCTGCAGGTCCAGGTCGAAGCCCCGGTCCTGACGCAGCAGGAAGCCGCTGGCACGCCTGCTCGCCGGGTCGGTGCGCACCGACAGCGTGAGCACGCGGGCGAGTTCGCCCATGGGCACGAACACGCCGCTGCCTATCTGGTAGGCCGTCATCGCCGAGGCCACGACCGTGCGTTCCACGGCTACGTCCAGGAGCAGCAGGTTGCCCGGCTCGGCATCCTCCGCAGGTGCTGCGCCCTTGCTCGCCGGATCCGCCAGCTGGTGGATGCTCGCCGACCAGGCGCGCGGGACGACGGGGACAGCGGCCCCGAGGGCCAGGATCAGGACGAGGGCGGCGCGCGCGGGGCTCATCCGGCCCACGGGCCCCGTCCCGGAGCACCCCAGTGGCGGACGGCGCCGGTCACTTCAGCTCCAGTTCCGACTCGGCGAAGGCACGCCCGCCATCCTCCGGGCGTGCCTGGAAGGTGACGCGCAGCCGCCCTTTCCCGCCGACCGTCACGCCTTCGGGAGGCTGCAGGGCCAGGCGCACGCGCCTGGACTCGTTGGGCACGTACACCGCCAGCCCGCTGAGGCGCGCGACCTCCACGGGAGCCGAACTGCCCGCCGCCTGCCAGTTCACCACCACGTCGCCATAGGCAGAGCGCGAGCCCTCGCGCCGGATGCCGAAGGACAGCACCGGTGGCTGCGCGCCCTGCCCAGGCTGCAGCACGACATCGCGCAGCTGCGCGCTCATCGTGGCCGGCCCCTCGCGCACGATCAGCGGAATGATGGCCCCGACGAGGATGGTCAGCCGGATCTGCAGGTCCCGCCCGCTCGGGCCGCTGGCGGCAGCCTCGACACTGCTGGCCTCGCTGCCTTCTTCCACCTGCTCGAACAGCAGGTGCGAACGGTACTCGCCGGGAGGCAGGTCAGCCGGCTTGCGCAGCGACAGGCGCACCACCTGGCTGCTGCCCGGCTCCAACGTCAGCTGGCGCGGGGAGAACCGCACCATGTCGCCCACGAAGCGCTCGCCGGGCAGCGGGCTGTCGATGGCGACGAGGTCGCCGTCCTCGGTCATGCGCCGATTGACGACCGACAGGCGATAGATGGCGGCCTTGCCGCTGGTGTTGACGACATCGACCTGGATAGCCCGGGCCGGGCCGTCGAAGACGACGCGCGTGGGACTGAGCAGGATTTGCGAGCGGGCCGGCGAGGCCAGCAGCAGGGCCGCGAGGGCCAGGGCAATGATCTTGGATAGGCTCACAGCGCCCAAGATTATCCACCGCTTTCGCACCGGCTATCCACCGGTTGCACCCGGCATGCCGCGTCCTTGCCGACGATGTGTTGTCAGGGGTAGACGATCGTCACCGGAAAACTGCCGAGGTAAGCACCCGGCGCGGGGCTGCGCGTGAACTGCAGCGTGGCGCCGATGGACAGCACCACGGAGGACCCCGGGCCCGTGGACTTCAGCACCGGCAGGCTGCTGAGGCCGGAGACGCGAAAGGTGTCGCCCCCGGCAGCCTGGAGCACGAGGAAGGAGTCGGGCAGCACCACCGAGAACACGAGGTTGGGCTGGTTGCTGCGCACCAGCACCTGCCCCGGCGACCCCTGGTCCGGACCGAGCAGGTACACCCCACCGGTGGCATCACGGCCGCCCTGCGGGTACACGGTGACCGAGCCGCCACCCAGCACCGCAATGCTGCCGAAACCAAGCGTCGACACCGGCGTCACCGAATCGATCGGCGGCCCGGCCCAGGCGGCCGATATGCAGGCCGATGCGCAGGCCGCCCCCACCGCCCGGAGGCCCGAACGCCACCGGCGGTCAAGGCAGGGAAACATCAATCGAAGCTGACGATCAGGGAAACCCGCCCGTCCCCGCCTTCCGGCGAGGGCACGAGCACGGTGCGCCCCGTCTGCGCGTCCCGCACCTGGATGATCGCACGATCACCCGTGGATCCGGTGGCCCCGGCGGCGGTCCGAGCGGCCGAAGAAGTGGATGTGGATGTGGAGCCAGACAGCGCGCCCCCGTCGAGACTGGCCACCGACACCGATCGCAGCACGGTGCCGGAGGAGGTGGACTCCATGATGGAGGTGCTGCCGATCAGCAGCGAGCCGGACAGCTGGGTCGTGGTCAGCACGGTGGCGGTCAGGGGGCCAACCTGGGACGGCGGGGCCACCACCTCGGCTGTCGCCCGGATGACCGGTTCGACCAGCGCCCCGCGGGCGCCGCGGGTGGAGACAGCCAAGCCAGCCGCCACCAGGACGGCGATTGCCAGGGGGACAGGGCGTAGCCGGAACCAGCCGGCTCGCCTGAACAAGTGCATACAGGCCTCCGCTTACCCCATTCTGGGGCAAGAAGGCCTGCATTTGAACGCTCGCGCGCCTGCGCCGGGGCACCGGCGCCGTAACGATGAGGTATCAGTTGTACGTCAACGTAACCGTGACACTCCCTGTGTAGACAGCGATGGGCTGGTTGGCGGAAACCGACAGCGTGCCGCCGATACCGAATGAACCGGTACCGCCGGAATTCAGGCTGCCCTGGCCTGCCGTCAATGTCGTGGTGAATGAACTGAGGGTCATCGTGGCCCCGCCGGTGGACGCCGTGAGCAATACCGAGCTGGGCAGCGTCAAGGAATAGGCGGTGGAAGGCGTACCGGCCAGATTCACGGTTGCCTGGCTACCCGGCGTGGTATTCACGAGGGTGACGCCACCCGTGGCGGTGCGATTCCCGATGGCGCTCATGACCACGGTACCGCCGGTGGGGCCGGGCGCAAATGTGCCGAAACTCAGGTCGGTGGTGGAAGTAACCGAAAGCGTGCGCACCACATTGGCTGACGCATTCACCGTGCCGGTGGCCGAATACTGGGCCAGCGCGGGTGCCGCAGCGGAAGCCAGGCACACCCCGGCGAGGACCCTGGAAACGGTCCGGACGCGGTTACCGCCGGTTTCGACTGAAATCACTGCAGACATCTTGCATTTCCTCGTAGCCTCGACCTTGCTTCAAGCCGCCGCCTGCCGTGAAACACGGCTCGACAACCCGCAGGAACCCGACCGGACAACCCGGCAGGAGATGTTCGCGGACTGTTGCATCCTGAAACATCTGGATGAGACCTGAAAATGAGCGCTTTTTCCGGGTGGAACGATCCTCGAATTCAACGAACGGTCAGGCTCAGTTGTAGTTGAGCGTGACGGTGAAACTTCCGGTGTAGGTGGCCACCGCCTGGTTGGCGCCGACCGAAAGGGTGCCGCCGATGCCGAAGGAGCCCGTGCCGCTGGCATTCAGGCTGCCCTGCAGGGCATTCAGCGTGGTGGTGAACGAGCCCAGACTCATGGTGGCGATGCCGCCGTTGGCCGTGAGCTGCACCGTGGTGGGCAGGCTCACCGAGTAGCTGGTGGAGGGCGTGCCAGAGAGCGAGACGGTGGACTGGCTGCCGGTTGACACGGTCACCAGCGTGACCCCGCCCGTGGCTGAGCGGGTGCCGGCGGCGCTCATCGTGACCGTACCGGCTGAATTACCGGCTGAAAAGGTGCCGAAACTCAGGTCGGTGGCCGAGGTAATGCTGAGTGTGCGCACCACGGCGGCAGAGGTATTCACCGTGCCATCGGCGGAATACTGGGCCAGCGCAGGCGCAGAACCGACCGCCAAAGCCAGAGCGGAAACCGACCTCGGCACCGAGCCGATGGCCAATCTCAAACCTCCGTGCGTCACCGCCTGCTTCATGCACCGGACCTTTCGTCAAACACGCCCGACGGGTTGCAACGCGCCCGGTGGCCACCCATCCCCGAATCCGCGTCCCGCCCATGCAGGCGCTTCAAAACCGGGAGGGCGAGTTTAGGCAAGGGAGTCCGTGAAGTAATAGGCAAAAACCCTTTCTTCTGCTTGGGCACGTAGATTGACAAAAACATGCCTGCCCTGTACCCGCGACACCGTAAGAATCCAGCGGCATTCCAGATCCCGAGGCAGCGGTGCAATGTCCTGCCGCAACGCGTGCTGCGCCGGCCGGAGTTTCTCGCCTGTGTACCCGCCTCGGTGGGTGACATTCCTGGCGGGCGAATGTGCAGCAGCCGGCATCGTTTCCGGGCCACGCCCGAGCGAATTCTTCCTCGGAAGGCAGTCGCGGTTTCGTATCGTGGCGGCGCAGTACCCCGGCCCCATACCCGCCTGGGTCCCGGGGGACTTTCCGGCGTGATCATGGCAGCAACGCCAATCCGGCAGGACGCGCACCGCCGGCCGCAAACCAGACCCGATTCAAGCGGATATTCGTCATCCGGCGGGATGAATTGCCGGGTGAAAAAATGACACCACCCGGACGGAATTCCCCCTTTGAATCCGTCCGGGCGGCGTCAGGTGTTGCACGGAAGCGACGCAACCGCCTCGCGTGCACACCCCGATCGCGCGGCGGGCGTCTGCCGGACGCCACAACCGCTTTCTGACCGACGGGCGGAACCACCCGTCACCCCGACTCAGTTCCAGCTCACCGTCACCGCGAAGGTGCCGGAGTAGCTGGCCACGGTCTGGTTGGCCGCGACGTTAAGCGTGCCGCCCACGTTGAAGGAGCCCTGGCCGCTGCCGTTGAGCGTGCCGGCGTTGCTGGCCAGGCTCGTCGTCAAGTTGTTCAGCGTCATGGTGGCGGAGCCGCCGGAGGCCGTCAGCGTGGCGGTGGAAGGCAGGCTGACCGTGTAGGCCAGGCCGGCAGAGCCGACCATGTCCACCTTCGACGCCGTGCCCGGCGAAGCCGGCAACAACGTGACGCCACCGGTGCTGGAGCGCGCGCCGTCGGCCGCGGCGATCACCACCGTGCCGGCCGTGGCGCTGGGCGACAGGGTACCGAAACCCAGGTTGGTGGCGCTCTGGATGGCCAGGGTGCGCACCAGGGTGGCCGAGGCGGAAACATCGCTGTTCACCGACTGGGCGGCAGCCCCGCCGCCGAACAGGGCGGCCGCGAGGCCGACAGCCGCCACCCGGCCGAAGCCGGACGAGGCCACGCGCGCCATGCGTGTCTGGATGAATTTCATCGGGAGTCCTTTCTTGGAGATTGCACGAAACGCAGGGGCCCATCCCTGGCGACGACGCGCCATGCGACAGACCCTGCTGAATGGGTTTCGGCCTCCCGGCGTCAGCCCGTCCAATGAAATGAAGGGGCTTTCCGTATCAAATCGTTTCAGACTGTGTCAGGCCGTGGCGATCCACCCCTCCACCGGGTCCACGCCGGCAGGCAGGCCGCCAGCCGGCCGCTGCACCGCCCAGGCCGCCTGCACCAGGCACAGCAGCGCGTCGAGCCGGTCGCCGGAGGAGTCGTCCACGAGGTGGTCGCGCTGCGCATGGCTGAGCTTCACGCGCAGGGCCAGCCGCGTGCGACCCTGCTCCAGGGCCTCCAGGATGTCCTTGCGCGCGATCAGGCGGTCGGCCCCGTCGTGGTTCTTGTACGAGCGACCGCCCACGAGTTCGTGGGCCAGCAGCCCGGGGTAACCCTCCACCGCCACGCGGGCGGGATCGCCCGCGAGCAGGCGCGGCAGCGTCACGCCGGCGCGCACGAGCCGCGACAGGCCCTCGTAGAACATGAAGCCCACCGGCACATAGCGGGTCTGCAGCGGGCTCGTGGACCGCAGCCCCGGCAAGGACAGGTCGGTGGCGCGGTGCACCAGGCGCTGGCCGGCCGGGCGCGTGCTGCCCCAGGCGTCCACGAGCGCGCGGAAGTCCATCCGGGTGGGACATCGCCGGTGCAGTTCGGCCACGACCTGCGCGATGTCCGTCCCGAGGTCCAGACTGTCGACGAAGGCGCGCGGCAGGCCGAAGGGGAAGTCGAAGGCGCCCAGCCAGGGGCCGGGCTGCGCCAACAGATCCTCGAAACCTTGCAGGCGGACGATCTCGTCCAGTCCCTGGAAGTGCAGCACGCCCCCTGCCAGGCGGCCCCGGGCGACGGTGATCGGCTTGGAGCGCGAAGGCGCGCTCGTGAAGTCGACTCCCAGCAGCAAGGTGGCGTCTGCGTGCACGGCGGCATTGTCGCCGCGGGCACGCTAAAGTGCCCGGCATGGACACCCATCCCATCCTGGTCGATGCGCTGCGCGGGGGCATCGTCGAGTCGTGCCACCGCGGCAGCGTGGCCATCGTCGACGCCGACGGCGCCGTGCGCAGCGCCCTGGGCGACATCGACCGCCCGATCTTCCCGCGTTCGGCCGTGAAGGTGCTGCAGGCGCTGCCTCTGGTGGCCAGCGGCGCAGCCGAGCGCCTTGGCCTGAACGACGAGGAACTTGCCCTGGCCTGCGCCTCCCACCGCGGCGAGCCGGAACACGCCCGCACCGCGGCGTCCATGCTGGCCAAGGCTGGCCTGGACGAACAGGCACTCGAATGCGGCGCGCACTGGCCCTACGACGAGGGCGCCGCACGGGCGCTGGCGGCCAAGGGCCTCGTGCCTGCGGCGCTGCACAACAACTGCTCGGGCAAGCACGCCGGGTTCGTCTGCCTGGGTTGCCACCTGGCTGGCGGTCAGGGCGTGGCGGGCTTCCTGCGCGGCTATGTGCAGCCCGGCCACCCGGTGATGCGCGAGGTGACTGCGGCGCTGCAGGCCACCACCGGCTTCGACCTGTCCACCGCGGTCTACGGCACAGACGGCTGCTCGATCCCGACCTTTGCCATCCCACTGCGCAACCTGGCCCATGCCTTCGCGCGCGTGGCCAGCGGGGTGGGCCTGTCGGCCGACCACGCGCGCGCGGCCATGCGCCTGCGCCAGGCCGTGGCCCGGGCCCCTTTCATGGTCTCGGGCACCGGACGCTTCGACACCGTGGTCATGCAGCGCCTGGGCGAGCGCGTCTTCTGCAAGGTGGGCGCCGAGGGCGTGTACTGCGCGGCGCTGCCCGAGCTCGGCCTGGGCGTGGCGCTGAAGATGGA
>JBMOGN010000030.1:0-22472 GCA_049318345.1 Rubrivivax sp.
ACCGTGCCGTCGACCGAGGGGCCTTCCTCGTCGCTGGTCAGCAGCAGATGGATGCTGCCCGCGTGCTGCGGATGCGCGGCGACGAACTCCTCCGCTGCCACCACCATGGCCGCGAGCGAGGTCTTCATGTCGGCCGCCCCGCGCCCGTGCAGGTGGCCGCCGCGGTAGGTGGGCACGAAGGGGTCGCTCGCCCAGCGCTCGAGCGGCCCGGGCGGCACGACGTCGGTGTGGCCGGCCAGCGCCAGTGCCATCCCCGGTCGCGCGCCGCGCCGGCAGGCCCACAGGTTGCTGACGCGGAAGTCCGCCGGCCCCGCGTGCAGCCACTCGCAGTGAAAGCCGATGCGCGTCAGGCGCTCGGCCAGCAGGGCCTGGCAGCCCGCGTCCTCGGGCGTGACGGAGCGGCGCGCGATCAGCGCCTCGGTCAGGCGCAGGGCCTCGGACATGGCGGTCTCAGTCCCGCAGCAGCTCGTTGATGCTGGTCTTGGCGCGCGTCTGCGCGTCCACCTTCTTGACGATGACGGCGCAGTACAGGCTGTACTTGCCGTCGGCCGAGGGCAGGTTGCCGCTGACCACGACCGAACCCGCCGGCACACGGCCGTAGATCACCTCGCCGGTGGCGCGGTCGTAGATCTTGGTGCTCTGGCCGATGTACACGCCCATGCTGATGACCGAGTTCTCCTCGACGATCACGCCTTCGACGACCTCGGAGCGCGCGCCGATGAAGCAGTTGTCCTCGATGATGGTCGGGTTGGCCTGCAGCGGCTCCAGCACGCCGCCGATGCCCACGCCGCCGGAAAGGTGCACGTTGCGCCCGATCTGCGCGCACGAGCCCACCGTGGCCCAGGTGTCCACCATCGTGCCTTCGTCCACATACGCGCCGATGTTCACGTAGGACGGCATCAGCACCACGTTGCGGGCGATGTAGCTGCCCCGCCGCGCCACGGCCGGGGGCACCACGCGTACGCCGGTGGCGCGCATCTGGGCTTCGTCGAGGTGCGAGAACTTGGTCTGCACCTTGTCGAAGAAGCCGAGGTCGCCGGCCCGCATGATCTGGTTGTCCTTCAGGCGGAAGCTCAGCAGCACGGCCTTCTTCACCCACTGGTTGACGGTCCACTGCCCGATGCCCTGGCGCTCGGCCACGCGCAGGCGGCCCCCGTTGAGGTCGGCGATGACGGTTTCCACGGCTTCGCGCACCTCGGGGGCGGAGACGGCGCTGATCTCGGCGCGGCGCTCCCAGGCGAGGTCGATGAGGGACTGCAGTTGGGTGGTCATGGGGAGGACTTGAAGTAGGACACGATGCGCCCGGCAGCCTCCACGCACTCGTCGAGGCCGGCCACGAGCGCCAGCCGCAGGCGCCCGGCGCCGGGGTTCGAGCCGTGCGCGGGCCGCGCGAGCAGGCTCCCGGGCAGAACCGACACATTGTATTGAGCCAGCAGCCCGAGCGCCGCGGCGATGTCGTCTCCGCCGGCGAAGCCCTGATGCGCCGAGGGGCCCGCCGGCACGCCGCACCACAGGTAGAAGCCCGCATCGGGCAGCTGCACGTCCAGCACCTCGGCCAGCATCGGGGTCACCCGCTCGAACTTGGCCCGGTACAGCGCCCGGTTGGCCTGCACATGCGCCTCGTCGGACCACGCAGCGACGCTCGCGCGCTGCACCATCGGGCTCATGGCGCTGCCGTGGTAGGTGCGGTAGAGCAGGAAGCGGGATAGCACCTCGGCGTCGCCGGCCACGAAGCCCGAGCGCAGCCCCGGCACGTTGCTGCGCTTGGACAGGCTGGTGAACACCACCAGACGCTCGAAGCGGTCCCGGCCGCAGGCGCGCGCCGCCTGCAGCGCGCCCAGGGGCGGCTCCTGGCCGAAGTAGATCTCCGAATAGCACTCGTCGCTGGCGATGACGAAGCCGTACCGCTCGCTGAGCTCGAACAGCCGGGTCCACTCCTGCTGCGGCATCACGGCGCCCGTGGGGTTGCCCGGCGAGCACACGTACAGCAGCTGCGTGCGTGCCCAGGTGGCCTCGTCGATGTCGTCCCAGCGCGCGGCGAAGTTGCGCGCCGGGTCGCTGTTGGCGAAGGCCGTCTGCGCGCCCGCCAACAGGGCCGCGCCCTCGTAGATCTGATAGAACGGGTTGGGGCAGACCACGGTGGCGCCCGCCCGCGTGGGGTCGATCACGGTTTGCGCCAGCGCGAACAGCGCTTCACGCGAGCCGTTGACCGGCAGGATCTGCCGGCCGGCGTCCAGCGTGACGCCATAGCGGCGCTGCACCCAGCCCGCGATGGCTTCGCGCAACGCCGGCTCGCCGGCCGTGGCCGGGTACACCGACAGGCCCGGCAGGGCCGCTACCAGGGCCTGCTCGATGAAGGCGGGGGTGGCATGGCGCGGCTCGCCGATGCCCAGGCTGATGGCGGCAAGCGAGGGGGGTGGGCGGATGTCCCGCGTGAGTTCCCGCAGCCGCTCGAAGGGATAGGGATGCAGGCGGGCGAGCAGCGGATTCATGCGGTGATTATCATGGGGCAAGCCTTCACACTCCCATGACCGCCCCTGCCCGGCTCCTCGTCTTTGCCAGCTTCCCCCTGTTGGTGGCCTGGGGCCTGTGGAGCGCGCCCGCCGCGGTCTGGTTCGTCACGCTGGGCGTGCAGGCGGGCATCGCCCTGCTGGAGTGCTTGCCGGCGCTGCGCACCTCGCCGCCCCCGGCTGCGGCCGCCACGGGCTGGGACCGGGCCATCCCGCGCCTGCATGGGGTGCTGCAGCTCGGGCTGCTCGCCTTCGGGGTGGCGCTGTGCGCCACCGGGCAGCCCTCCGTGGGCCTGGTCGTGCTTGCGGGCCTGGCCGTGGGCTGGGTCACGGGCACCCTGGGCATCACGCTTGCCCACGAGCTCGGGCATTCCCGCTCGGCGATCGACCGGGCGGCAGCCTGGCTGCTCATGGGCTCGGTGCTGTACGCGCACTTCATGGTGGAGCACTATCGCGGGCACCATGTCCGGGCGGCCACCCACGACGATCCGGCCTCAGCGCGCCTGGGGGAAAGCCTCTGGCGCTTCCTGCCGCGCACCCTGGCGGGAAGCTGGCGCAGCGCCTGGGCGCTGGAGGCCGCCAGGCTGAGTCGCCACCAGCGCCCGTGGCTGACCAGCCCGCTGGCGTGGGCCACCTTCGCCCAGGTGGCCCTGTTGCTGGCGCTGGCAGCCACCTTCGGCTGGCGCGCCGTGCTGTTCTGGGTGGTGCAGGCCGCGTACGCGGTGCTGCTGCTGGAGACCGTGAACTACATCGAGCACTATGGGCTGCAGCGCCGGCAGGAGGGGGAGGGTGGCCGCTTCGAACCCTTTGGCGCGGGCCACGCCTGGGGAGCCGACCACCGCATCTGCAACTTCCTGCTCGTGAACCTGCAGCGGCACGCCGACCACCACATGCACCCGTGGAAGCCCTATCCGACGCTGCAGGTGCAGGACGGGCCGCGGCTGCCGGCAAGCTACGCCGGCAGCGTCTTCCTGGCCTGGTGCAGCCCGCTGTGGTTCCGCGCCATGCGCACGCGGCTGCCCGAGGCAGGCCGCTCGGGCCCGGGCTAGAGCCTGCCCGCGCAGCCGGGCGCGCCGCAGCGGCAGGCGAGTCGCCCCTCATGGTGGGTGGGGCCGTAGTCGACCGTGATCTCCTCGCCCGACGCGATGGCCCTCAGCGCGTAGAACTCCACCCGCCCCTGGCGGATGCACAGCCGGGCATTGGGCGCGCAGGAATGGTTCGTGTAGCGCATCGGGTCGGCCGAGCGCGAGAAGTCGATCGCCTTGCGGGCCGACAACTCCACGATCATGATGCGCTCCTGCCGCGTGGCCCGGATGCGCGCCTGCTCTACGGTGATGCTCTCGCCGCGGATCTCGCCGATCTTCAGCCGTGGCGGGATCGCCTCGGCTGCGAAGGCGCCCTGGCCGTCGATCGCGCTGGGCGCGACGGTCACGGCGAACTTCTGGTAAGCCGGTCTCAAGCGCTTGCGCCCGCGCCCGGCAGGGTCACGGCAGCGGCCGGTTTCCAGCCGCGCTTGCGGTGTTCCACCGTGACGAAAGTGCGGATGCCGCCGCGCACGAACCAGTCGGCATGGATGCGCAGGAAGCGCGGCTGGATCGCGGCCACGATGTCGCTGACGATTGCGTTGGTGACCTTTTCGTGGAACGCGCCCTCGTTGCGATAGCTCCAGAAGTACTGCTTCAGGCTCTTGGTCTCCACGCACCAGCGGTCGGCCACGATTTCGAGCGTGAAATGGGCGAAGTCGGGCTGCCCGGTCAGCGGACACAGGCAGGTGAACTCCGGCACGTCGAAGCGGATGACGTAATCGCGTTCCGGAGCGGGGTTCGCGAAGACATCCAGATCGCGGCTCGGCGCGCTTGGCGGCACGTCTGGCCGGGGGCGCTGGCGGGGGGCAGTTCGGGGCATGAAGGAGCTTCCGGGAAAGTCCCCAATGGTATCATCGGCGAGCAGGGCGAAGCCCGGCACTGCTAAAAATAGTCAATCAAATCAATGGCTTAGATCGGTCAGCAGCCGTCGATCGTCCCTCCATGCGCCTGAACCAGATCAAGCTCTCCGGCTTCAAGTCCTTCGCCGATCCGACCACCTTCCAGCTCCCCGGCCAGCGCGTGGGTGTGGTCGGGCCCAACGGCTGCGGCAAGTCCAACATCATGGACGCCGTGCGTTGGGTGCTGGGCGAGAGCAAGGCCAGCGAGCTGCGCGGCGAGTCGATGCAGGACGTCATCTTCAATGGCTCGGGCAACCGCAAGCCCGCCACGCGGGCCAGCGTGGAGCTCGTGTTCGACAACAGCGACGCGCGCGCCGGCGGCCCCTGGAACAGCTTCCAGGAGATCGCCGTGCGCCGCGTGCTCACCCGCGACGGCACGAGCAGCTACACCATCAACAACCAGGCCGTGCGCCGGCGCGACGTGCAGGACGTCTTCCTCGGCACGGGCCTGGGCCCGCGCGCCTACGCCATCATCGGCCAGGGCACGATCAGCCGCATCATCGAGTCCCGCCCCGAGGACCTGCGCCTGTTCCTGGAGGAGGCCGCCGGCGTCTCCAAGTACAAGGAGCGGCGTCGCGAGACCGAGAACCGCCTGAAGGACACGCGCGAGAACCTCACCCGGGTGGAAGACATCCTGCGCGAGCTCGGCACCAACCTGGAGAAGCTCGAGAAGCAGGCCGAGGTCGCCACCGCCTACCACGCCCTGCAGGAGCAGGGCACGCTCAAGCTGCACCAGCTGTGGTTCCTCAAGCAGCGCGATGCCGCCGGCGAGGAGGCCCGCGTGCAGCGTGCGGCGGCCGAGGCCACGACGGCGCTGGAGGCGCGCGTGGCCGAGTTGCGCCATGTGGAGGCCGAGATCGAGACCCTGCGCCAGGCGCATTACGCCAGCGGCGACCGGCTCCATCTGGCGCAGGGTCAGCTGGCCGACGCCTCGCTGGAAGTCAGCCGCCTGGAGGAGCGCATCCGCTACGTTGTCGACAGCCGCCAGCGCGTGGAGCAGCGCCTGGTGGAGCTGCGCACCCAGAACGCCCAGTGGGCGCGCCGCCAGGACGAGGCACGCGACGAGCTCGAGGGCCTGGCCTTGCGTCTGGAGCAGGCCGAGGAGCGGGGGGCGGAACTTGCGGCGCAGGCCGAAGACCAGGCTGGCGGCCTGCCGCTGCTGGAGGACGCCGTGCGCGAGGCGCAGGCCCGCAGCGCGGCGCAGCGCCAGCGCGTGGGCCAGGTGCAGCAGCAGATCCAGGTGCTGGCCGCCGAGAGTCGCAGCGTGGATGAGCAGCTGCGCCAGGAAGGCGGGCGCCGCGAGCGCCTGGCCACCGAGCGCCGAGGCCTGGCCGCGCCGGACGATTCGCTGCTGGAGGCGTCGCGCCGACAGGCGGCCGAGGCCGGCGCCGCGCAGGAGCAGGTCGAGGCGCTCCTGCACGAGTACCAGGAACGCGTGCCGGAGCTCGACGCGAAGCGGCGCGAGCAGCAGGAGGCGGTGAACCGCGAGTCGGCGCGGCTGGCCGATCGCGCCGCGCGGCTGGAGGCGTTGCGTGCCCTGCAGGACAAGGTGCAGACCGAAGGCAAGCTCAAGCCCTGGCTGGCCCGGCACGGGCTCGATGCGCTGCAGGGGCTGTGGACGCGCCTGCACGTGGAGCCCGGCTGGGAGGCGGCGCTGGAGTCCGCGCTTCGCGAGAGGCTGAACGCGCTGGAGGTCGGCCGCCTGGACACGGTGCGCGCATTCGCCGCCGATGCGCCGCCCGCGCGCCTGGCTTTCTTCAGCGCGCCCGGCGCGGTGGTGCCGCCGGTGGTGGCCCACGGCCTGCCGCCGCTGTCGGACCGGCTGCGCCTGGGCGACGCGGGGCTCAAGGCCCTGCTGACCGACTGGCTGGACGGGGTGTACACCGCCGACAGCCTGGACGAGGCGCTGGCGCGCCGCGCGTCGCTGGCGCATGGCCAGACCCTCGTCACGCGCGAGGGCCACACGGTGTCGGCCTGGGCGGTGTCGTTCTACGCCCCCGACTCGGAGCAGGCCGGCATGCTGGCGCGGGCGCAGGAGATCGAGAACCTGGAGCGCGAGTTGCGCGCCCAGACGCTGCTGACCGACGAGGCACGCACGGGCCTCGTGCGGCTGGAGGCGGCCTTCACCGAGGCGTCCCAGCAGCTGGCGGCGGTGCGACGCGACGCCGCGGCCGCGCAGGCCCGCGCACACCAGTGCCAGGTGGAGCTGCTGCGGCTGGAGCAGCAGGCTCAGGCCGCCAGCAGCCGCCACGCCCAGCTCTCCGGCGAGCTCGACGAGATCGACGCGCGCCTGGAGGAACTGCAGGAGCGGCGCGCCACCGCCGAGGCCCGCTTCGAGGAACTGGACATCCAGCTCGGCACCGAGCAGGAGGCGCACGCCGCGCTCGATGAAGCCGTGATCGACGCAGACCGCTGCCTGACGGACGCGCGCGAGCAGCAGCGCAGCCTGGAGCGCGAGGCGCAGGAGGCGGGCTTCGAGGTGCGCGCACTGGGCGCGCGCCGGGGTGAGCTGCAGCGCGCCATCGACACCGCCGCCGAACAGGCGCAGAGCAACGACCAGGCTGGCCAGCAGCTCGAGATGGAGCTCGGTACCCTGGACGACGCCGTCGCGCAGGCCGGGCTGCAGACGGCGTTGGGCCTCAAGCTCGACCGCGAGCAGGCGCTGGCCGCCGTGCGCAGCGAGTACGACGACCTGAGCGCGCGGCTGCGCGCCGGTGACGAGCGCCGGCTCGAGGCCGAGCGCAGCCTGGAGCCGCTGCGCGAGAAGATCACGAAGTTGCAGCTCGAGGCCCAGGCCGCGCAGCTCGGCGGGGCCCAGTACCTGGAGCAGCTGCAGGCCGCCCAGGTCGACCTGCAGGCGCTGGCCGCCGGCATCGAGTCCGGTGGCGTGAAGCTGTGGGGGCTGCAGGGCGAGATCGACCGCATCCAGCGCGAGATCACCGCCCTGGGAGCGGTCAACCTGGCGGCACTGGAGGAGCTGCAGCAGTCGCGCGAGCGCAAGTCCTTCCTGGACGCCCAGCACGCCGACCTGCAGGACGCCATGCAGACGCTGGAGGATGCGATCCGCAAGATCGACCTGGAGACCCGCGACCTGCTGCGCCAGACCTTCGAGCAGGTCAATGACCATTTCGGCCGCCTCTTTCCGAGCCTGTTCGGCGGCGGCTCGGCCCGGCTCGTGATGACCGGCGACGAGATCCTGGACACCGGCGTGCAGGTGATGGCCCAGCCGCCCGGCAAGCGCAACTCCACCATCCACCTGCTGTCAGGCGGCGAGAAGGCCCTCACCGCGATCGCGCTGGTGTTCGCCATCTTCCACCTCAACCCGGCGCCGTTCTGCCTGCTCGACGAGGTCGACGCGCCACTGGACGAGCCCAACACCGAGCGCTACGCGAAGCTGGTCTCCGAAATGAGCCAGGGCACGCAGTTCCTGTTCATCAGCCACAACCGCATCGCCATGGAGATGGCCGAGCAGCTCATCGGCGTGACCATGCAGGAGCAGGGCGTCTCGCGCATCGTGGCCGTGGACATGGACACCGCCGTCGGCCTGGCGCAGGCGGCCTGAGGGCCCGGGAGCGGCCATGAGCATGACTGTCGCCCTCGTGCTGCTGGCTGCGGCCGTGCTGCTGGGCCTGCTCGTGCACGGCTGGTGGTCGGTGCGGCGGGCCACGCCCAGGCAGGCGCGACCGCTGGAGGAGGGTGCCCGCGTCGAACCCGTGCTCGGTCCGGATGGGGCGGGCGACGACACCGCGCGCGCGCAGTCGCCCGAGCTCCTGTCGCAGGAGGCCGCCGCCGATGTGCCGGAACCCGAGCAACCTGCCGTGCGCTGGCCCGCGGTGCGCCGCGTCGCGGCGCTGGATGCGCTCGTGGACGCGGTGGTGCCGATCTCGGTGGAGGCGCCGGTATCCGGCGAGATCGCCCTTGCGCACCTTCCCGCCACCCGGCGCGCAGGCAGCAAGCCGATGCTCGTGGAAGGGCTCAACGCCGAGACCGCAGATTGGGAGCCGCCCCTGCACGGGCAGACCTACTCCGAGTTCCAGGCCGGCGTACTGCTGGCCAACCGCAACGGCCCGCTCAACGAGATCGAGTACTCGGAGTTCGTGCACAAGGTCGAGGCCTTTGCCGACGGCGTGGGCGGCATGGCCGATTTCCCCGACATGCTCGAGGCGGTGGCGCGGGCGCGCGAGCTCGACGAGTTCGCCAGCCCCCTGGACGCGCAGATCACGTTGACGCTGCGCGCCAACGGCATTGCCTGGTCGGTGGGCTTCGTGGTGCAGAGCGCGGCGCGTCACGGCTTCGTTCCGGGCGTGCTGCCCGGGCGGCTCGTGGTGCCAGGCGCGGAGGAGGGCGCGCCACCCGTGCTGGTGCTGGGCTTCGACCCGCAGGCCGCGCTGGCCGAGGATCCCCAGAACGCGGCGCTGCGCGAGGTGTCGCTGAGCCTGGATGTGCCGCAGACGCCCGAGTCGGCCGAACCCTTCCCGGCCTGGTACCAGGCCGCCACCGGGCTGTGCGCCGACCTCGACGCCGTGGCCGTGGACGATCAGGGCCAGCCGGTCACGCTCGGCGCCTTCGACGCCATCGGGCGCCAGCTCGGGCAGCTCTACCGCAGCCTGGAGGCGCGCGACCTGGCCGCAGGCAGCCCGGCGGCGCGCCGGCTCTTCAGCGGCTGAGTGCCGATGCAGGCCGTCGAGCCCGGCCCGGTGCCGGACCCGCAGACGCGGCAGGCGCAAGAGTTGCGCGCCTGGCTGCACCACCACGCGCACCTGTACTACGTGCTGGACCAGCCGCAGGTGCCCGATGCCGAGTACGACCGGCGCTTTCGCGAGCTCCAGGACCTCGAGGCCCTGCGGCCCGATCTGCGCACGCCCGACTCTCCCACGCAGCGCGTCATCGGCCGGGTGCTGGAGGGCTTCACCCCGGTTCAGCACGCCGTGCCGATGCTGAGCATCCGCACCGAGACCGACACCACCGACGCCGGCGCGCAGGCCTTTGACGCGCGCGTGCGCCGCGAGCTCGGGCTCGTCCCCGGGGACCCCGAGGTCGAGTACGCGGCCGAGCTGAAGTTCGACGGCCTGGCGCTGAGCCTGCGTTACGAGCGCGGGGTGCTGGTGTGCGCGGCCACGCGAGGCGACGGCCAGACCGGGGAGGATGTGACGCAGAACATCCGCACCATCGGCCAGGTCCCGCTGCGGCTGCACACGGGCCAGGACACTCCGCCGCCGGTGCTGGAGATCCGCGGCGAGGTCTACATGCGTCGCGATGCCTTCGAGCGCCTGAACGAGCGCCAGCGCGAACTCGGCCAGAAGAGTTTCGTCAACCCCCGCAATGCCGCCGCCGGCGCCGTGCGGCAGCTCGACCCGGCCGTGGCCGCGGCCCGGCCGCTGAGC
The DNA here is from genome assembly GCA_049318345.1 of Rubrivivax sp. GTDB lineage: Bacteria > Pseudomonadota > Gammaproteobacteria > Burkholderiales > Burkholderiaceae_C > Rubrivivax. The sequence goes on from JBMOGN010000030.1 coordinate 9,879, forward strand.
TTCTTCGCCTACGGGCTGGGCCAGGCCGAGGGCTGGGAGCAGCCGGCGACGCACGCCGCCACGCTCGACGCCATCGCCGCGCTGGGCCTGCCGGTGTGTGCCGACCGGGCCGTGGTGAGCGGGGTCGCCGGCCTCGTCGACTTCCACCGCCGCATGGGCGAGCGCCGCGACGCGCTGCCCTTCGACATCGACGGTGTGGTCTACAAGGTCAACGACCTCGGGCTGCAGCGTCGCCTGGGCTTCGTCACGCGCGAGCCGCGCTGGGCGGTCGCCCACAAGTACCCGGCGCAGGAACAGGCCACGCGGCTGCACGGCATCGAGGTGCAGGTGGGTCGCACCGGCAAGCTCACCCCGGTGGCCAGGCTCGACCCCGTGTTCGTCGGCGGCACCACGGTCAGCAATGCCACGCTGCACAACGTCTTCGAGCTGCGGCGCAAGGGCGTGCGAGTCGGCGACACGGTCATCGTGCGCCGGGCGGGCGATGTCATCCCCGAGGTTGTCGGGCGCATGCCGGGCGAGCGTGCCGGCTATGTCCCGAACTTCCACATGCCGCGCAGCTGCCCGGTATGCGCGAGCCCGGTGCGCCGCGAGCGTGGCGGCATCGACCACCGCTGCACCGGCGGGCTGTATTGCCCCGCGCAGCGCAAGCAGGCGCTGCTGCACTTCGCCAGCCGCCGGGCGATGGACATCGAGGGGCTGGGCGACAAGCTCGTGGACCAGCTCGTCGATGCCGGGCTCGTGCGCAGCCTGGCGGACCTCTACACCCTGTCGCCGCAGACCCTCGCCGCCCTGGAACGCATGGGTGAGCGCAGCGCCGCCAACGTCCTCGATGCGCTGGCGCGCAGCAGGCGCACGACGCTCGCACGCTTCATCCTGGCCCTGGGCGTGCGGCATGTGGGCGAAGCCACCGCACGCGACCTTGCCCGCCACTTCGGCTCGCTCGATCGGCTCATGGAGGCCAGCGAGACCGAGTTGCTCGAAGTGCCCGATGTCGGTCCGGTGGTAGCTCGCAGCATCCGCGAGTTCTTCGAGCAGCCTCATCACCGCGAGATCGTCGGCCAGCTGCGAGCCGCCGGCGTGGCCTGGGAGGAGGGCGAGGGCACGGCACGCGCCGCGGCCCCGGGTGTGCTGGCCGGACGCACGCTCGTGCTCACCGGTACCCTGCCCACGCTCACCCGCGACGAGGCCAAGGCGCTGATCGAGGCCGCTGGCGGCAAGGTGGCCGGCTCGGTCTCGAAGAAGACCTCCGCCGTCGTGGCGGGCGAGGAGGCCGGCAGCAAGCTGGACAAGGCGCGTGAGCTGGGCGTTCCGGTGCTCGACGAGGACGGCTTGCGGCGGCTGCTGCAGGAAGGCCTGGCGCCAGATCCGGCTGTCGGCGGCTGAGGCGGCTCGCGCGTTGAAGGGTTCAGAGGCCTGAATCCTTCGTCGGCGCTGCCGCCACGGTGGCGCGAAGGTGGGCCCCAGGAGTCGCCCATGGGACAGCCGTTGCACCTGCGTGGCCTGCTGATGATCTTGCAGGTCCTCCTGCTGGTGGCCGCCGGCGCGGCCCAGGCTGTCGCCCCCCCAGCGGCGTGGCCCGACCCGGTGGCCCGTGCCGGCCGGCTGTCGGATGTCCAGGGCTCCGTGCTCGTCTTCGACCCCCTGCAGGGACAGTGGACGGCGGCGCTGCGCAACCGCCCCCTGGTATCGGGCGACCGCCTGGCCACCCAGCAGGAAGCGTGCGCCGAGGTGCGCATCGGCTCCACGGAGCTGCGACTCGGCTCGCGCACGGAACTCGAGATCGTCGACCTCGACGGCGAGCGGCTGGCTTTTCGCCTGGCGACCGGCAGCCTGGCTGTTCGGCTTCGAGCGGTGGAACTCGCGCGCCAGGTCGAGGTGCAGGCCGCCGGCGTGCGCGTCCTGCCGCAGCGCGCGGGCCACTACCGCATCGACCGCGAGGACGATGTCGTCCAGGCCAGCGCCTGGCGCGGCGCGCTGCAGGTGGCCACGCCGGACCAGCTCGTGCCCGTGCTGGCCGGCCGGCGCGCCGAATTCATGTGGGAGCCGCGCAACGCGGCCACGATCGTCACCTGGAGCGCGCCGGCCGTGGACGGCTTTGCCGACTGGGTGGCGCGCGACGAGCAGCGCGACGAGCGCAGCGCCTCGGCGGCCTGGGTGTCGCCGGAGATGACTGGCGTGGAAGACCTCGATCGCCACGGACGCTGGGAGCGGCACCCGGAATATGGCATGGTCTGGACGCCGCTGGTGGTGACGACCGACTGGGCTCCGTTCCGCCACGGCAGCTGGGTGCTGCACGCGCGCCGGGGCTGGATCTGGGTGGATGCCGCGCCCTGGGGCTTCGCCCCGTCCCACTACGGTCGCTGGCTGTGGTGGGGCGGGCGCTGGGCGTGGTGGCCCGGCCCGTCCGGACACCGGCCGGTGCTGCGCCACGAACCGCGCCATGCTCCGGGCGTGGAGCGTCCCGCGCCGGCGCCCGTCGTCGTGATCCCCTCGCCGCCTCCGGGCCGGCCGGTGCACCCGGCACCGCGCGTGGACGGGCCGCCCCTGCCGCGACCGCGGGCGGACGCCTCGCCCCCGCCCGCTCCGCCCGTTGTTGCCCCTGCGCCCTCTCCCCGTCATGCACCGGCTCCCGTGCCTGCGCCGCCGCGGACTGATGCGCCCACGCCCACGCCCACACCTTCTCTGCCTCCGCCTCCGCGCGGGAACGAGCCGGGCCAGCATGCCCGCCCGCTGCCGGTGGAACCGTCCCAGGGCCAGGCCCCCGTGCAGCGGGGTGGGCGCACGGAGCGTCCCGAACGGGGCGAGTCCTCAGGGGGGCGTGGCAAGGCCGAGCAGCCTTCCGGCAGCGGGCGCTCGAAGGGGAGCGAGCCCCGGGAGCGGGACCGCGAACGCGACCGCGCCCCCGACCGCGCCTCGACGATCTGAGCTACTTCAGCAGCGGCCGCAGCACCGGCCAGGTGTTGTCCAGCATCAGCGGCTGGGCCTGCGCGGTGGGGTGGATGCGATCGGGCTGGAACAGCGCCGTGGGGTCGGGTGCATCGGCCACGCCCTTGAGCAGGAAGGGCACGAGGGCCACCCGCTCCTGGCGGGCGACCTCGGCAAAGAGCCCGGCGAAGGCCTGCGCGTAGTCCCGCCCGTAATTCGGCGGCATCTGCATGCCGGCCAGCAGCACCCGTGCGCCAGCGGCCTTGCCCCGGCGCACCATGTCCAGCAGGTTGTCGCGCGTGGTGGCCAGCGGCAGGCCGCGCAGCGCATCGTTGCCTCCCAGCTCCACGATGAGCACACGGGGCCGGTGCTGCGCCAGCAGCTGGGGCAGCCGGGAGCTCCCGCCCGCGGTCGTCTCACCGCTGATGCTGGCGTTCATCACCTGGTGCGGCAGCCCCTCGCGGCGCAACCGCTGCTCGAGCAGGGCCACCCACCCCGATCCGCGGGCCAGCCCGTACTCGGCCGACAGGCTGTCGCCCAACACCAGCAGCACGGGTGCCGCGGGCGGCGTCGATGGCCCCTGTGCCAGGACAGGCGTGGCGCCTGCGCAGGCCCAGGCCGCCGCCAGGGCGCTACAGTGCGCGACCCACCTGCGGCGTCGCACGCCTCCCGAACCCACCATGTCAGAGCCTCCCATCGTCGAAGTCCGTCACCTCAGCAAGGAAGTGGTCGATTCCACCGGCACGCTGACGATTCTCCACGACATCGATTTCCAGCTGCCGGCGCGCCAGTCCGCCGCCATCGTCGGGGCTTCTGGCTCGGGCAAGAGCACCTTGCTCTCCATCATCGCCGGCCTGGACACACCCAGCGCCGGTACGGTCCTGATCGCAGGCGAGGACCTCTTCACGCTCGACGAGGACGCACGCGCCGCACTGCGGGCTCGGCGGCTGGGCTTCGTCTTCCAGAGCTTCCAGCTGCTGGGCAACCTCACGGCCCTGGAGAACGTCATGCTGCCGCTGGAGCTGCAGGGGCGCCACGACGCACGCGAACAGGCTCGCGCCATGCTGGCACGGGTCGGGCTGGGGCAGCGGCTTGGCCACTATCCGCGCGTGCTCTCGGGCGGCGAGCAGCAGCGGGTGGCGCTGGCGCGCGCCTTCGTTGTGCGGCCGGCCGTGCTGCTGGCTGACGAGCCCACCGGAAGCCTGGACTTCGCCACCGGCGAGACCGTGATGGCGCTGATGTTCGAACTCAACCGCGAAGCGGGCACCACACTCGTCATGGTGACCCACGACCGCGCGCTGGCCGACCGCTGCGACCGTCAGCTGCGCATCGAGGCCGGTCGCCTCGTGGCCTGAGCGCCCGACCGCGGGCGCTCAGCGCTCGAACTTGTAGTCGGTCTTGGCGGCCTTGCGCAGGTCTTCCTGGAACTTCTGCATCTTCATCTGTTCCATGCGCTGGCGCAGCTGGTCCTTGACCTCGTCGAAGGCCGGGAACTGGGCCGGGCGCGTGTCGTCCAGGCGGATGATGTGCCAGCCGAACTGCGTCTTCACCGGCTTGTCGGTCATGTCGCCCTTCTTCAGCTGCGCCATGGCCTGCCCGAATTCGGGCACATAGGCGTCGGCCTTGGCGAAGTCCAGGTCACCGCCGCGCTCGCCGGAGCCTGGGTCCTTGGAGCTGGCCTTGGCGAGTTCCTCGAACTTCGCGCCGCCCTTGATCTTGGCGATGAGGGCCACGGCCTCGTCTTCCTTCTCCACCAGGATGTGGCTGGCGCGGTACTCGGTGCCGGCGTTCTGGGACTTGATCTTGTCGTACTCGGCGCGCGCCTCCGCGTCGGTCACCGGGTTCTTCTTGCGGTAGTCCTCGAAGAGTTCCTGGATCAGGATCGACTGCCGGGCGAGTTCCATCCGGGAGCGGTAGTCGGCGGTGGCGGCCAGGCCGCGGCGCTCGGCCTCCTGCATGAAGATCTCGCGCAGGACGATCTGGTCGCGTGCCTGCTGCTCGGCGTTGGGGGGCAACTGCTGGTTGCCCCGGGCAGCCTCCTTCAGCAGCATGTCCACGCGCGACTTGGGCACGGGCTTGCCGTTGACGATGGCCACGTTCTGGGCCTGGGCGGCCAGCGGCAGGAGCAGGGTGACGGCTGCGGCGACGGCCAGCGTGCGCAGTCCGGAGGAGAGGGTCTTCATGAGCAGGTGCTTTCGGCTCTGGGGGATGAAAGGAGACGGTGCCGGGCGCAGGCGCCCCGCCGCGAAGGGCTCAGGGTTCGTCAGGCGCGCGGGCGTCGATGGCCAGCGCGTGGATGCCCTGGCGCATCAACGGGCCGAGGGCATCATAAACGAGGCGGTGTCGCGCCACCCGCCCCAGCCCCGAGAAGCGTTCGCTTCTCACGCTCACCGAGAAATGGCTGCCCTCGCGGGCCCCGGCATGACCGGCGTGCGCGGCGCTGTCGTCCCGCACCTCCAGGCTGGCCGGCGCGAGCGCGGCGCGCAGCGCCGCCTCGACGCGGGCGGCATCGACTGCCTTGCTCATCCGGCAGGCTTGAAGTCGACGGCCGCGGAGTTGATGCAGAAGCGCTCGCCCGTAGGCTGCGGGCCGTCGTCGAAGACGTGCCCGAGGTGCGATCCGCAGCGGTTGCAGCGCACTTCCACGCGCACCATGCCGTGGCTTTCGTCCACGACCCGTTCCACCACCTGCGAGTTGATCGGCTGCCAGTAGCTCGGCCACCCGCAGCCCGCGTCGAACTTGGTGGTGGAGTCGAACAGTGGCGTGCCGCAGCCCACGCAGTCGTAGCGGCCGCGCTCGAAATGATCCCAGTACTGCCCGGTGAAGGCACGTTCGGTGGCGGCGTGCCGGGCCACCTGGTACTGCGTGGGGTCGAGTTCGGCGCGCCACTGCGCGTCGGGCTTCCGCACGGGGTAGCGGGGATCGTCGTGTGGGTGCACGGGGGCAGGGCGGCGGGGGTCCTTCATGGTCGGCGAGGATAGCGCGGCGGGGCGCCGGCCGCTGCCTGAATGCGAGCAGAATGCGCGCATCGAGCCGGGCTGAGCCCGGCCTCGGCCCCCCTCAGAACCCTCGAGCCCCGTCTGGAGAATGCCGCGATGTTCGGTTTGATGCAGGACCAGCCCCTCCTCATTTCCTCGCTGATCGAGTTTGCCGCCCGACACCACGGCGACGGCGAGATCGTCTCCCGCCGTGTGGAGGGTGACCTCCACCGCACCACCTACCGGGAGGCTGCGGCGCGCTCGCGCCGGGTGGCCCATGCGCTGGACCGGCTCGGGCTGGCCTTCAGCGACCGCGTGGCCACGCTGGCGTGGAACGGGTACCGGCACTTCGAGCTGTACTTCGGGGTCTCAGGCAGTGGCCGCGTGCTGCACACGATCAACCCGCGCCTGACGCCCGAGCAGGTGGCCTGGATCGCCAACCACGCCGAGGACCAGGTCCTGTGCTTCGACCTGACCTTCCTGCCCATTGTCAAGGCGATCTGGTCGAAGTGCACCACCGTGCGCCACTGGGTTGCGCTGTGCGAGGCCTCCGCGCTGCCGGCGGACACCGGCATCCCCGGCCTGCGGGCCTACGAGGACTGGATCGCCGGCGAGCCCGAGGCCTACGACTGGCCGACCTTCGACGAGCGCAGCGCCGCCGCCCTGTGCTACACGAGCGGCACCACGGGCAACCCCAAGGGTGTGCTGTACAGCCACCGCTCCACCGTGCTGCACGCCTACGGCGGCGCGCTGCCCGATGCACTGAACCTGTCGGCGCGCGACAGCGTGCTGCCCGTGGTGCCCATGTTCCACGTCAATGCCTGGGGGCTGCCCTACGCCTGCGCCATGACCGGCGCCAAGATCGTCTTTCCTGGCGGCGCGCTGGACGGCAAGTCGGTTTACGACCTCATCGAGTCCGAGGGCGTGACCATGGCCGCCGGCGTGCCCACCGTGTGGCTCGGCCTGCTCAACCACATGGCCCAGGGCGGGCTGCGCTTCTCGCGTCTGAACCGCACCGTCATCGGCGGCTCGGCCTGCCCCCCGGCGATGATCGGCGCCTTCAAGGACCAGTACGGCGTGACCGTGCTGCACGCCTGGGGCATGACCGAGATGTCGCCGCTGGGCACGGTGTGCAACCTCAAGCTCCACCAGACCGCCTGGCCCGAGGCGGCGCAGATGGCTGTCCTCGTCAAGCAGGGCCGGGCCGTGTATGGCGTGGAGATGAAGATCGTCGATCCCGACGGGCATGAACTGCCCTGGGACGGCCAGGCCACGGGCGACCTGCTCGTCAAGGGCCCCTGGATCGTCTCGAGCTACTTCAAGGGCGAGGGTGGCGACCCGCTGGTCGGGGGCTGGTTCCCCACGGGCGATGTGGCCTCCATCGACCCGGACGGCTTCATGCAGATCACTGACCGAAGCAAGGACGTGATCAAGTCCGGCGGCGAGTGGATCAGCTCCATCGACGTGGAGAACATCGCCATGGCCCACCCCGGCGTGGCGATGGCCGCCTGCATCGGCGTGGCGCACCCGAAGTGGGACGAGCGGCCACTGCTGGTGGTGGTGCGCAAGCCCGGAGTCGAGGTCTCCCGCGAGGAGCTACTCGCCTTCTACGAGGGCAAGGTGGCGAAGTGGCAGGTGCCCGACGACGTGGTCTTCGTGGAGGCCATCCCGCTGGGCGCCACCGGCAAGATGCAGAAGATGAAGCTGCGCGAGCAGTTCAGGAGCCACCGGCTGCCCGGGGCCTGAGGCCCGGCCGCGGGCAGGGTTTAGTGGTAGTCCCTGCCTGCAGCCCGCCCGGCCATCGTTTAGGCTCGCGCCCGCGAATCGCAAGCCGGAACGGCCGGACTGCGCCCTCAAACCAGACCCATGGAGACCCTCCTCATGTATCGAACCCTTCCGACCATGCGCCGCCAGCTCCTGAGCGTGTCCATCGGCCTGGCCCTGTCCGGGGCGTGCGGTCTCGCCTTCGCCCAGGCCGCGCCGGCCAAGCCCGCTGCGCCGACCAAGGCCGCTCCTGCCGCGGCCAAGCCGCTGGCCGGCCAGGTCGTCAAGATGGTGCGCATCGACCCGCTGTCCGGCCTGCTCGGGCCCGTGGGCGTCAACCAGAGCAAGAGCTATCAGTTCTTCGCCGAGAAGTACAGCGCCTCCAACCCCGCCGGCGTGAAGTTCGAGGTGAGCTTCATCGACAACAAGCTCAGCCCCACCGAGAGCCTGAATGCGCTTAAGGCGGCTCTCGACCAGGGCGTGCGCTACATCGTTCAGGGCAACGGCTCTTCCGTGGCGCTGGCGCTGATCGACGCGATCAACAAGCACAACGAGCGCAATCCCGGCAAGGAAGTGCTGTACCTCAACGACTCCGCCGTCGACCCCGATCTGACCAACAGCAAGTGCAGCTTCTGGCACTTCCGCTTCGACGCCGACACCTCGATGAAGATCGAGGCGATGACCACCTTCATGAAGGACCAGAAGGACATCCAGAAGGTCTACCTGCTCAACCAGAACTACTCGCACGGCGTGCAGGTTGCCAAGTACGCCAAGGAGAACCTCGCGCGCAAGCGGCCCGACGTGCAGATCGTCGGCGAGGACCTCCACCCGCTGGGTCAGGTGCGCGACTTCGCGCCCTACATCGCCAAGATCAAGGCCTCCGGCGCCGACACCGTGATCACCGGCAACTGGGGCTCTGACCTGTCCCTGCTCGTGAAGGCGGCCAACGAGGGCGGCTACAACGGCAAGTTCTACACCTACTACACCGGCGTCACCGGCACGCCCACTGCGCTGGGCACCAACGGTGCGGGCCGCGTGTACCAGATCGCCTACAGCCACTACAACATGGGTGGTCAGATGGCGGAGTGGTCCAAGGAGTTCAACCAGAAGTTCAACGACGACCACTACACGCACTCGGTCAACCGCATCTTCGAGGCGCTGGGCGAGGCAATGGCCAAGGCCAAGTCCACCGAGCCCCTGAAGGTCGCCCAGGCGCTGGAAGGCCTGAGCTGGAAGACCTTCAACGGCGAGGTGGAGATGCGCAAGACAGACCACCAGCTGCAGCAGCCGCTGTACATGACCGTGTGGCAGAAGACGGACGCGAAGTTCCCGTACAGCGCCGAGAAGACCGGCATGACGCTGGTGCCGGTGCGCGAGTTCCCGAACTACGTCTCCAGCACGCCCACCAGCTGCCAGATGAAGCGTCCCTGATCGCCAGGGTGTCCGTTGTCCTGGCCCCGCCCGGCGCCCGCCGGGCGGGTCTTCGTTTTTCTCCTGCCTGAGCGCCCGGGTCGCCGACCATGGAGTTCGTCACCATCTCCCTGCTCAACGGCCTCAGCTACGGGCTGCTGCTGTTCATGCTCAGCTCCGGGCTGACGCTGATTTTCAGCATGATGGGCGTGCTGAACTTCGCGCACGCGAGCTTTTACATGCTCGGGGCGTACATCGCCTACTCGATCGCGGGGATCGTCGGCTTCTGGCCCGCGTTGTTCGTGGCGCCGGTGGTCGTCGGCCTGCTCGGGGCGCTGTTCGAGCGCCATGCGCTGCGTCGGGTGCACAACTTCGGGCACGTCCCCGAGCTGCTCATCACCTTCGGTCTGTCCTACGTCATCCTGGAACTCGTGCAGCTCGTCTGGGGCCGCACCTCGGTGGAGTTCCGTCCTCCCGAGATGCTGCGCGGGCCCGCCTTCACCCTCGTCAATTCGTCCGTGGAGGGCCTGAGCGTGGTCCTCGGGGCTGCGCCCGAGCAGATGTGCCGCGCCGCCGACGCCGCGGTGCGCGTGGCCTGCTCGCCCTTCCCGGCCACCCGCGGCTTCATGATGGTCGTGGCGCTGGTGATGCTGCTGATGCTGTGGCTCATGCTCACCCGCACGCGCATCGGCCTGGTGATCCAGAGCGCCTTGACCCATCCGGACATGGCGCAGGCGCTCGGCCACAACGTGCCGCGCGTGTTCATGCTCGTCTTCGGCGCGGGCTCGGCCCTGGCCGGCCTGGCGGGCGTCATCGGCGGGAGCACCTTCGTCACAGAGCCGGCCATGGCCGCCACCGTGGGGTCGGTGATCTTCGTCGTGGTGGTGGTGGGCGGAATGGGGTCGCTCGGCGGTGCGTTCCTCGCCTCGGTGCTCATTGGCGTCATCCAGACCTTCGCCGTCTCGATGGACCACTCCCTGCTCACCCTGGCGCGGGGCTGGGGCCTGGAGCCCGGCGCGGCCCTGGCGGGCAACACCCTCATGAAACTCACGCTGGCGCAGGTGGCGCCGATCCTGCCCTACCTCTTCCTCGTGCTCATCCTCATCTTCCGCCCCCGCGGCCTGATGGGCACGCGCGAGGGCTGACACCATGAGCACACGGCCCTACCACTTCCGCCCCCTGAACATGGGGCGTGTGATCGTCTGGACGTTCTTCGCGCTGCTGCTGCTGCTCGCGCCGATGGTGTTCCGCAGCAACTTCGCGGTGAGCATGCTCGCGCAGATGGGCATCGCCATCGTCGCCTGCCTGGCCTACAACGTGCTGCTCGGCCAGGGCGGCATGCTCAGCTTCGGCCACGCCGTCTACAGCGGCCTGGCCTCGTACATCGCGGTGCACGTGCTCAACCGCATCGCCGACGGCTCGTTCCCCATCCCCACGAGCCTGGTGCCCTTCGTCGGGGGCCTGGCCGGCGCCGCCTTCGCCGTGCTGCTGGGCTTCGTGACGACGCGCAAGTCGGGCACCCCGTTCGCGATGATCACGCTGGGGATCGGCGAACTCGTGTTCGCGATGTCACTCATGATCCCGGAGTTCTTCGGCGGGGAAGGGGGCGTGTCGGCCAACCGCGCCTCGGGCCCGGCCTTCATGGGGCTGACCTACGGCCCGGCCATCCAGGTGTACTACCTCCTGGCGATCTACACCTTCCTGTGCACGGCGGCGATGTTCGCCTTCACGCGCACGCCCCTGGGCCGCATGCTCAACGCCGTGCGCGACAACCCCGAGCGCGTGGAGTTCATCGGCTACAGCACCCAGCGCGTGCGCTACATGGCCTTCATCATCAGCGGCTTCTTTGCCGGCGTGGCCGGCGGCATGTACGCGCTGAACTTCGAGATCGCCACGGCCGAGGTGGTGGGGGCGGCGCGCTCGGGCGCCTACCTGCTCTTCACCTTCCTGGGCGGGGCGGTGTTCTTCTTCGGCCCGATCATCGGCGCGGTGCTCATGGTGCTGGCCACCGTGCTGCTGTCGGAGTTCACCAAGGCCTGGCTGCTGTACCTCGGCCTCGTGTTCCTGTTCATGGTGATGTACGCGCCCGGGGGCATCGCCAGCCTCATCATGATGAACCTGCGCGTGGCGGCCTTCGGCCGGCTGCGCGTGCTCGTCGCCTCGTACGTGGCGCTGGGCGGGACGGCCCTGGTGATGCTGGCCGGCGCCGGCGCGCTCATCGAGATGGTTTACCACCTGCAGCTCAAGGACACCCTGGGCGCGACCGTGTCCTACCTGGGCGTGCCGCTCGATCCGCGCCGTGCCGACACCTGGTTCGGCGCCTGCTTCGTGCTCCTCACGGGCCTGGGCCTGTTCGAGCTTGCTCGCCGCCGCTACCGGAAGGACTGGGGCGAGACGCAGGAGTGGATCGAGAAGGAAATCAAGCGCCGGGAGGCCCTGTGAGCACCTCACCCCTGGCCATCGAGCTGCGCGACGTGCGCAAGAGCTTCGGCAAGACGGAGATCATCCGCGGTGCGAGCCTGGCGGTGGCGCCGGGCGAGCGCGTGGCGATCATCGGGCCCAACGGCGCGGGCAAAAGCACGCTGTTCAACCTCATCAGCGGCCGCTTCGCCCCGACCTCGGGCGACATCCTGCTGCACGGCGAGTCGGTGGCCCGGCTCAGCCCCTTCGAGATCAACCGCCGGGGCCTGTCGCGCAGCTTCCAGGTGAGCAACCTCTTCACCCGGTTGAGCGTCTTCGAGAACGTGCGCTGCGCCGTGCTCTGGAGCATGGGCTACCGCTACAAGTTCTGGAAGTTCCTGGCCGACGCGCGCGACGCGAACGAGCGCGCCGACGAGGTGCTGGAGATGATCCGCCTGGACCGCAGGCGCGACGTGCTGGCCATGAACCTCACCTACGCCGAGCAGCGCGCGCTTGAGATCGGCATCACGATCGCCGGCGGCGCCAGCGTGATCCTGCTGGACGAGCCCACCGCCGGCATGAGCCGCAGCGAGACCTCGCGCTTCGTCGACCTCATCCGCGAGGTCACCGCCGGGCGCACGCTGCTGACGGTGGAGCACGACATGAGCGTGGTGTTTGGCCTGGCCGACAAGATCGCGGTACTCGTCTACGGCGAGGTCATCGCCTACGACACGCCGCAGGCCGTGCGCGCCAACCCGCGCGTGCAGGAAGCCTACCTGGGCTCGGTACTGGCCGAGCACCAGGCTTCCCAGGCGGCGCAGGCGGAGGGCTGAGGCGATGCTGCAACTCCAGGATGTCCACGCCTTCTACGGCAAGAGCCATGTGCTGCACGGCGTGCGCTTCGAGGTGCGACCCGGCGAGATCGTCGCCCTGCTCGGGCGTAACGGCTCTGGCCGCTCCACCACGGTGAAGACCGTGATGGGGCTGGTCGAAGGCACGGGCTCGATCCGCTGGCGCGACCGCGAGATCCGCGGCCTGCCCGCCTACCAGATCGCCCACGCGGGCATCGGCTACGTGCCCGAGAACCGCGACATCTTCCCCACGCTCACGGTGCACC